>JACRDY010000016.1 GCA_016218485.1 Candidatus Falkowiibacteriota bacterium | reverse complement strand
CGGTGGTGGACGTTTCTTTCACCAACCGAAAATGCTGACAAAGCTGTGTGACAACTGCTTTAAGCTTTTTGAAGATTAAGAGCTTCATAGACTTAGACAGTTCTAAAAAGACACCTGAGGGTGTCATTTTTAGTATATCAAATCTTAGTTGATTAAGGGAGTTTCGTAATCCACAGTTTCGTAATCCACAGTTAAGAAGGCACCGTGTCCGGCCGTGGCGGAGAATAGCTCGTTTCGTCGCGGCAGGTAGACTACGCCGAGGATGATTTCTCCGTGATGGGCCAGCCCAATTGAGACCGAAAAAGTATCGCGGCCGTCAACATAGTTATTCGTGCCATCAATCGGATCAATAATCCAAGTATACTCCGCCTGCTGATTTTTGGCTCCCAGCTCTTCTCCCAGCAATCCATGCTCGGGAAACGCCTCCCCGAGCATTTTTATAATCAGCATTTCCGAGGCAACATCTTGCTCCGTGGTAGGTTGATCAAATTGATCATGGTGAACAGGCGCGGGCATGCTCTGCATCAATAGTTTACCGGCTGCGGTGGCCGCCGCTGTGGCGGTGGAGAGGTATAGTTCATTCATAGTTTTTAATAGCTTCTTTGGCGATTGTTGTGGTTATTAGGTATAGAAAAATTGTTACATTGCTACATTGTCAAATTGTTAAATACCCTACCGAGCAATGAACAATGTGGCAATGGTATTCAACGGTTATGCTCTTATTTTTATCTTTTTGATATTGGCCGCCATCCCGCCTACCCGTACCCGAGTAATGGTTGCGTTTCGTGTCGCCAGCTGCACCCGAATCTCCGATGGTCGGCGGATAGCGTAGCCCGTTTCAAAAACCATTTTTTGACTTTCTTTTTTGGAGACCTTACCGTATTTCAATAGATAACAACCCAGCGCTCCGGCCTCGACACCGCAGGCGGGGTCTTCATTGATGCCTACGGCCGGGGCAAAACTGCGGTAGTGAGCGGTGGCTGATTTTTTCGTCTCCATCGTAAAAACACAAAAACCCTCAATGCCGTATTGCCGACTCATCGCGATCAGCTGTTTACGATTTGGTCGCAGCGCGAGGAGCGTAGTCAGGCGCCGAACCGGTACATACATATCCAGGCCGCCGGTGGAGACAAGCTGGACGGGCAGGGCGGTATCCAGATCATGCGCCTGTATGTTTAGTGCTTTGGCAATAGCGGCATGATGGATTTTTCGTGAAAATTTTGGCATCGGCTGATCCATATACACCGCGCCGTCTTTGTCTATTGTTACCTTGAGTATGCCCGCTTTGGTTTCTTGGCGGTAGGTTCCGGGTTTTGCCAGTTTCTTTTTATCCAGCACCTTCCTGTCGGGGTGTAAAACCCCCGACAGGAAGGTGCTGGATTTATTGAGCAGATAAAATGTGGCAATGGTGGCGTGACCACAGAGATTAACTTCATTTTTGGGGGTAAAGAATCTGACGCGCCAGTTGGCTCGTCGAGATGATTGGACAAAGGCCGTTTCGGAGAAGCCCAGCCGTGTGGCGATCCGCTGCATCTGACGGTCAGTCAGATCATCAGCGCGTAACACCACACCAGCCGGATTGCCGCCGGTGGGTGATGCGGCAAATGCATTGAGGATGAATGCGGTAACGAGCATAGGAGCTTTGGGGTAAGTTGGTATGGTTGATAATACTCGGTATTCCTTTAAGATGGGGAATGGCAAGGAAATAGCCCGGGTGGTGGGCCCATTAGCCCAGAGGGTTCGAGTCCCTCAGTCTGGCTGGCGATGCGGGGGTTGCTGCGTAGAAAAGGTGGGAGACGCCGAAGTTCCGCTCCTGAGCGGGATGGAGTCAGCCGTGAAATACCACTCTTCAGCTTCCCAAGTCAACGGTTCCGTGCCACGGCCCTGCTCCGGCAATCATCATGCTGGGGCAGGGCCATTTCAATACTACAACAAAACCCGTTCGTTTGCACGTACGGGTTGTGTTGTTTTAGGATAATTCTCCAGACTATTATTCCGCCACTATACTTTTCAGAGAGTACACTGGTGGAAAGGGAAACGGTCTCCTAATGCGTTTCCCTATTGTTTCCGTGAGAGTGACTGCAGGCCGGCGAGTGGTAAAAACTCAAGGGCGAGCGCGAGCGGTGTTTCGATTGATACGGCCGGCTCGGCATAGCAGGCCTTGAGGCAGCGCTTGTCGCAAGCTTGGAAGGGAGTCCGGTAGTTCAGCGCAGTATGAAGGATACTGGCGGCATCCCGCGTAGCGGTGATTCTGCCGAGATGTTGAGGAACAGTCCCCGCGTATTTGTACTGGCATGGGATGATGATGTTGCCGTGTGGGTCGACGCTCATAATGCTGGTCGGCCGACAGGCGAATGAACCCAGATCACGAACTCGCTCAAGGAAGCGGATCGATCCGTGAACCGCATCGGGGTTAGCTCGCTTGGTTGTGATGACTCGTTCGACGAATCGAACGTAGTCGGCACGCACTGGTGCATTCGCGCGCTCAACCGTTGGCCAGTACTCTTCGATAGCAGGGACAATGGAGAGTGGGATGCCGTATTTCAGACAGAAGTCTAGCACTTTGTGGGCGCTGGCAGTGTTCTGTCCAGTTAGAACGCAGTTTCCCACGACTCGGTTCCCGTGTCGTTGAGCCTCAATGGCGCCATGGCGAATGTTGTCGAACATTCGCTCGACCATACGCGGCCGAATGTGGAAAATGTCCGCAGCAGCCGCCACGTCAGTCGAGTGAATACTCACGACAATCTTGTCAGCGAAGCGGCATACATCGGGTCGCTCATCAAGTAGCGTGGCGTTGGTGTTCACCGCGACAGGCCAGAAGTTCATCGCTCGTGCGAGCTCGAGGATAGCCTCGATGTTGCGTTGTAGAAGCGGTTCACCCCCGGCGACGTAGAGCGATGGTACCAGCGATCGGAGCCCCCAGAATATAGTCTCGATCTCCTCGATCGGGATTTCCGAGCCATTACGCGCTTTAGCGATGTCAGCTGCCCGACCGCAGAAACTACACGCCGCATTGCACGCGTAGTTTGCATGGTACACGACGAGGTACGGAAGGATATGGTCGAGGTTGAGTCCGCATGCGCGCACGAGGTTCCCAACCATACGTCTCACCAGCAGAGCGGAAGCCCTGCATTTTCTTACGATTTGCATGGCTTAACCCTCCTGTTGATTTGCAAATCATACCCACAGTATCATAAAAAAACGTTTGTCGCAACGCGATTGATTTGATTGATTTGATTATAACAACACAACCCGTTCGTTTGCACGTACGGGTTGTGTTGCTTTGAGATAATTATCTCGAGAACTAGCGGCGGCGCTTCTTAGCAGCCTTGCGCTTCTTCGGAGCAGCCTTGCGCTTCTTCGCGGCCTTTTTCTTCTTAGCCATAATTTTTTTGAGAGAGAAAAATTTTTTTACTCTCTTGATTTAATTTTTTCTTTAAACGACCTTGAAAGAAATTTTATTGCAACAGAAAAAATAAAAATATTTTTCCCTTACTTTCATTATAAATCTTTTTTGCCGTAACAACAATAAAGAAAAATTGTAACTGTGGATAACTTTTTGGTCAACGAAACAAGAAAACATTAAAACATAAAAACACTAGAACATTAAAACACGCCGTTGTTTTAATGTTCTAGTGTTTTTATGTTTTAATGTTTAGAGGATTGACACCCAGAACGGAATAGAAAAAATAGCCAGAGCGGTGCTCAAGACAATAGAGCGGGCGATGAAATTTTTGTCCAGATCAAACTCGTCAGCCAGAGCAAAAGGACTGATCGCCAGCGGCATGGCGGCTTGGATAATGGAGGCGGCAAAATGCTCCGACGTATAGCCCAGGAGTCGTAGACTGAAGTATAATACGGCCGGCAGGATCAGGAGTCTGGCCAGAGAAAACACTATTACCGGCAGCCAATCTTTCATTTTACCCAGACGGGAGCTGCCGATGAATAGGCCAATGACGATCAAAACCGTGGGAGTGACGGCCGCCGAAATCATTTCAATCGGCTGGAGGAGTATTGTCGGCAGCGTAATTTGCAGGGCGGAGAGAGCTAATCCGGCGATGATCGCGAGAATGATTGGATTGGTTATTAATCGGCGGCCAATAGCAAACGTTGTTCGTTGATTTCGGCCTGGTTGGTGATAATCCAAAAATCCCAAACCGACGGTAAAAACCCAGAACAGGTACACCGCCACGATCAAGCTAGCGAGCGGCAGAATGCGCACTCCGTTCATTTGGAGCAGGATGGGTAGTCCGAGGTACGCGATGTTGCTAAACGCTAAGCAGATGAAGATGGTCTTGGCAGCGGCTTGGTTCAGACGAAAAACCTTGATGATGGCATAGGCGGCGACAAAACAGCCGAGGATAAATAGGGAGTTGGCGATCACCGTTTCTAGCCCCGCCGTGAGGGAGAGTTGATTTTTGGCTAGCGCCGAGAAGATCAGCGCCGGCAGGCCGACTTTGAGAGCGAAGGCGTTGAGTATTCTGGACCATTGTTCATCCACCTTTTTGTAGTATTGGATAATGGCGGTGCCAAAAATAATCAGGAACAGGGGTAGAATCATGAGAAAAATTTGGAGCATATTGATTTTCAGTGTTCTTCCGCGCTCTATTTAAAAAAGAAAAACGGACACGGTTCGCCTGCGGCGAAACACAGACCCGCCGAGGCGGGCACAGAATAACACTGATAGTTAATTGATAATGTTGGCCACCACCCGTATTGGCGCGGCTTCAGCTGCCAGTTTAGCCGGCAGAGCGGTAATGGTGAATTTTTTACCGAGCAGACTTTTTAAATTGGTCAGGTTCTCAATAATCAAAATGTCATGGCCGAGTAACAATTTGTGCACGGTAAAAGGTTGACGATCCGGACTGGGTGTATCCATGCCGACAATGCCGACACGGAGTTCAATTAACCGGTTGGCCAAGCTTTCGCCTAACTCCGGGTAATCAGCGAAGTATTTTTCATCGCCATAGTACTGGTCAAAATCGAAGTAGACAAGCACGATGTCACCGGGCTGGATGTCGTGTCCGGTCAAAAGGTCGGCACTGGCTTCAGTTTTCCCGTGGGCGTCAATCAAGTGTCCGCGTCCAAAAAATTTTTCCGGCCCGTAGTCAGAGATTAATTTGCCCCCATCAATCATATGCAGCGGCGCGTCAATGTGTGTGCCGGCGTGCATGCCGGTGGTTATTTGGAATTCGTTATAGCCATCGGTGGCGAGAGCGGCGGTTTGTTTTAATTGCGGTATGGGGTCGCCCGGATAGACGGGCATAGCGGCGCGAAATGTTTGGGTCAAATCAACAGTATTGATAGACATAATTATTTTCACTGTAGCAGATAGCGCCGGCGCGGGCAAGGAATGGGTGATTGCGGTGGAGGCGCATGGTTACCCCGGGGGTTGACTTTTTGGGGTAGTCATTTATAATAGCCAAGAGCTTACACCCGTTTCACTGAAGGTCAAAGGAGGCAGGTATGGTCGCGGCACAAACAACGTCGATCAGTCGCCGAGCCATTCCCCTGACCATTGAGTGGTTTCGGGAGTGGCAGGCGGAACAGAGGCACCGTCCCATTAAAGGACGATTGATCGGGGAGTCGGGCGTGTACTATGTGCACATCGGGCAGCTTGATGCTCAGGGTCATGCGGTGGTCTGTACGGGAGAAGTGTTTCTCTCGCACCGGCAGCTTTTCAATGATCCGTCCTGGGCTGACGACCCACCGGTGTGCGTCCAGGTAGGTTTTGACGGCCAGTTCTTTTGGTGTCAGGCCATGGATGATCGTGGTGTGGCGCCTAAGGCCGCAATCGGGATTATCCGGGTACCGGCAGCAACATAATCGCATCTCGCATGGAGAACACCGTACGCTTCGGGCGGAACCCGGGGCGTACTTCAATTGGTGGATGGCTCGATAAGGGCTGTTTTTTTATTCACAGATTACTTTAAAACCTACGAATGACAAATAAGTAAACAGAAATTAGATATTAGATATTAGAAATTGTATGTTGAGCAGTGTCTTTAATTTCTAATTTCTAATATCTAATTTCTGTATTTGACGATTATATTAATAGAGCTCATCTCAAAACCCCGTTTTCTCCTGCAATTTCTAAATTTTGGCTGCACATTATTCAGAACTCGTCAGCTTATCCCGCGATAAACCTCCTCGTTCTTCATAATTTTCGCTCAAAATTTAGAAATTTCGTTACGAAAGAGGG
>JACRDY010000015.1 GCA_016218485.1 Candidatus Falkowiibacteriota bacterium | reverse complement strand
TTTCGTAACGAAATTTCTAAATTTTGAGCGAAAATTATGAAGAACGAGGAGGTTTATCGCGGGATAAGCTGACGAGTTCTGAATAATGTGCAGCCAAAATTTAGAAATTGCAGGAGAAAACGGGGTTTTGAGATGGCCTCATAGGCATCGGCAGCATTTATTCGTTTTAATTCGTGTCTAATTCGTTTAAATTCGTGACGCATTATTTAATCTTATCCAAATACCCCTGGAGAATAATCATGGCGGCAATGGCGTCACGGTCATACTTCTGGCGGTAATCCTTAAACAGCTGATCAGCCATCTTGGAGCTAAGCCGTTCATCTTCGCGGAGAATGGGCATATTGAAATTGCGCTCCAGCATATCAATAAATTCTTCCGCTTCTCGCGTCTTGGCGCTAGCCCCCCCCTGCATAGTGAACGGCACTCCCACCACTAAACGGTAAATTTTTTCATTCTCAATCACCCGGCGCAAGGTCCCGACAAAGCCCTCATTATTAGGCAGGACGTCAAACGGCAGGGCGATCTTCTGCTCCTCGTCGCCGAGCGCCAGACCGACGCGTTGAGAACCATAATCAATGCCGAGAATTTTGGACATAGAGTAAGTTAGAAAGTTGAAAGTTATAAAGTTAAAAGTACGAAACTTTCAACTTTATAACTTTCAACTATTTAATTATTAATTTGTCAACACCACCGGCCCCCGCTCGGTCACGGCCACCGTGTGCTCAAAATGCGCGCAGAGCTTGCCATCGGCAGTCACTACCGTCCAGCCATCATCCAGTGTTGTCACTTTATCAGTGCCAACGTTCACCATCGGTTCAATCGCCAGCACCATGCCCACTACCAGCGGGATTGACGGCTGATGAGGCGCGATGAAATTGGGAATGCGCGGATCCTCGTGTACGGCGTAGCCGACCCCGTGGCCGACCAGCACTCTATTCAGAGAAAAACCGTTATCTTCCACATACTCCTGCACCGCACGCGAAATGTCGTGGACGAAATTACCCGGGCGCGCAGCCTTGATCCCTCGCGCCAAGCTCTCCCGAGTGACTTTCAGCAATTTCTTGGCTTCTTTGACAATACTGCCCACCGGCACAGTCACGGCCATATCAGTAAACAACCCTTCGTATTCCATGCCAATATCAATGGTAAAAATATCACCCTGGCCAAGCTGCCGCTCGGAGGCCGGCGTGTGCACCAGCTCATTATTGACCGAAGCGCAGATGGTGCTGGGGAATGGCGGATCATCAGGGTGGGACTGGTAATATTTAAACGCCGGCGTGCCGCCGCAATCGCGGATCATGGTTTCGGCCAAGGTATCAATCGCTAGTGTGGTGACGCCAGGCTTGACCTGCCGAACTAATTTCTTCACAATGTCCGCTAAGAGATGTCCGCTGTAAGCGATTTTCTTG
Source organism: Candidatus Falkowiibacteriota bacterium (assembly GCA_016218485.1). Classification (GTDB taxonomy): domain Bacteria; phylum Patescibacteriota; class Patescibacteriia; order JACRDY01; family JACRDY01; genus JACRDY01. Next base: position 5,090 of record JACRDY010000015.1, on the reverse strand, counting down.
ATATCTTTAGGGGTTTTGAGTTGAATCATAATGAGATGGTTACAAAACTATTGAGAAAACAGCGCCAGAACATCCCGATGCACGTCTTCAATCAGTCGCTCACCGTTAATCCGGTGAAGTATACCCGCCCCCTCATACCGGGCTATGATTGGATCAATTTCTTGATGGTAAATTTTTAGCCGCTGGCGCAGCGCCAGTTCCTGCTGGTCGTCTTTACGTACCGCCAGACGCTGGCCGCACTTGTCGCAGACTCCGCGCTCAATCGGCGGGTTAAACTTAAGATGGTAGGTGGCGCCGCACTGGCACATCACCCGGCCGGCAATGCGCACCAGCGCTGCCGCGTCAGAAATATCAATCAGCATAACATGAGTCAACTTCGTCACCTCAGCTAAGGCCTGCGCCTGCGCGATCGTGCGCGGGTAGCCGTCCAAAATAAAACCGCGGCGGCAGTCCGGCTGACCCAGTCGTTTGGTAATCAGTGCGTTGGTGATGTCATCAGGCACCAGCTTGCCCTGGTGCATGTACCAGGAAATTTTCTCACCCAGGATCGTCAGCTTGGCCGCCTCCCGCCGGTACATGTCGCCGGTGGCAATCACGGGTAGATTTAAAATTACCGCCAACTTCTCGGCCTGCGTCCCCTTGCCCGAACCCTGCGGCCCGAGAAACACTATTTGGTAATTGCGCGTATCCATAAAAAAAATCATCAATGATGATGAGACACCAGTCGCCCTTCACCCGCCCAAATTTAGCTCTAGTAATTAAGGATACCCGTGACTCTCTCATGCGCGTGTAATCCAAGCAGATAACGCTTTTGTACCGAGCTAAATTTGGGCGGGTAAACCCGCTAAAATTAAACTCTCATCATTAATGGTATCTGCGACTACTCACACATATGTAATCAAAGCAGACAACGTTCTTGTATCGAGCTAAATTGAGGCGGGTAAACCGCCTAACGTACATCAATTTTTAACCACGTTCTCCACGGCCGCCCACTTGGAATTGCTGCTCTGGGGTACGAGGATGACTACCTCATCACCTGAAGCTCCCCGGAAGTAGGTCACCGCCGCTGACAAGAGCTTCCAGCGCTTCGGTCCCATCACCGCGAAATACTGATGGCTGCCGTCCTGATTCAGCTGCGCTTTGATACGTTTGCGCTCAATCGGCCCGATTTGTTTGTAAACAAAATTACCACGGCCGTCAATAGTCAGTTTTAAAATATCCCCTTCAACCAATTTGGACTTGGAAGCGTAGTTCGGCGGCACCTGGTACTCTTGGCCGTCCGCGCCGATCATCTGGTGTCCGTCAAAGACCCCTTCCACCACCTTGACCTCGCCGTCGGTAGCGGACTCGTCCAGGAAACCGTTCTTGATCTCTTCCAGCTTTTCCCGCACCAACGTCGCGTCACCCTGGTACCCCTCATCCAACAGCCGAACCGCCCGGTCAATATTGGTCCGTAAATTCAGGAGAATTTTGCGCACCACCTCCAGCTTCTTGGCGTTCAATTGGTACTCGGCATCCGCCTCCGACACACCATCCCATGGTTCGTCATTTTTATTTTTGTCGTCGTTCATTTGTTTTCAGTTTGGTTTTGCTGCTTGTTTTTTTGTTTCTTGGCTTTTTTGTTTCTTTGTTTTAAGAACCGCCAGCGCCAAGAGAACCCGGCGCTCCACTCGCCGGCGACACGGTGGCGAAATCAAGCGTATTGACCCGATCCAGTATCTCCCGCTCCACGATCTGACGGTCTTGGCCGTACTTGAGCCGGGACAGCTCGCGTATTTTAGCGGCCAATTCCCGGTTTTGCGGGACAAAATTATCCGTCGCCATGTTAAACGCCTTGGTGGCCTCATTATCCACTAAGAGTTTAACATATGCGGTATATTTTTCAATGTTAATAACATCATACTCGTTAAATACCGGGGCGAACTCTTTGGCAAAAATTTCCGCGTCCTCCACGCCGATCTTGAAGCAGGCAATGGTGCCGACGTTGCCAAAGACGGCGTCACGGATGGTGGTGTCATTATTTTTGACCAGCTGACCGACGTACTGGTGAGCGATGACCAGATCCAGCATGTACTTACGCGCTTCAGACAGGATAACGGCGATACTGTCGGTGGTGAAGTTTTGAAACTCGTCAATGTAGAGGTAAAAATCCCGGCGCTGATCTTTGGGTGAATCAGTCCGGCTAAGCGCCGCCATCAGGATCTTACCGACAATGACCATACCCAAAAGATTGGTATTGATGTCACCGAGGCGGCCCTTGGATAGGCGCACCAGGAGAATCTTACCGCTGTCCATAGCGTCACGGAAATTGATGGCGCTGGTCTGCTGGCCAATGATCGGCCGCATAAAATCATTGGAAATGAAGGTATTGAGCTTGGAAGTAATGTACGGCACCATATTCTGCAGCGAAGCTTCACCGCCGGCTTTTTCCGCTTCTTTGGTCCAGAAATCCTTGACCACCGTCGTCGTGCACTTGGACAATTTGTAACGGCGATACTCGGCGTCCGCCAATACTTTAGAAATTTCCATCAGGGTGGAGCCGGAGGCGGGATCATCCATGATCAGGAGCATGGCGTTGCGCATGTATTGCTCAAACATCGGCCCGCCGGTGGAGCGCAGGTCATACAATTTATCAAAAATCTTAATCATCTCATTGATGACAAAGGTTTTCTGCTCGGCATAGCGCGGGTCATACTCCAGGAGATTCAGACCCATGGGGCGCTCAATGTCAGCCGGATCAAAAAGAATCACGTCGTCCGCCCGCTCTTTGGGCACCGCGGTCAAAATATCATCAACCAGGTCGCCGTGCGGATCAATGACGCAGACGCCCTCGCCATTGGCGATATCTTGAGCCGCCATAGCGCTCATCATCGTTGACTTACCAACACCGGACTTACCGATAATGTACATGTGACGGCGGCGATCATCGCGCTTGATACGGATGACCGTCTCCTTACCGCGGTAGCGATTGACCCCCAGGCGCAGCCCCTCGCGCGGCAGGGTCAGCGGCGCCGGCGCTTTCTTGGCTGAAAGCCAGCGAATGTTCGGCGTGTCCGTGGACGTCAGCGGCAGATGGTACAGGCTGGCCAATTCTTCCGAATTCAAAATCATAGCATACCGTTGGCTGAAATTACGATGAATGAAATCACTGACCAGACGATCGGTATGGCGCAGCGATACTTTAGAAAAACTGTTGCCGTACTCGTAAATATTGTACTGGGAAAAAGCGTTGATGATATTATCCAGGTACAGCTGCGACTTGTCCTCGCGGTCAGTGCAAACAATCACCCGAATATTGACATCCAATCCCGCCTTGCTTGATTTCTCCTCAATGCCCTTGCCCATTTCGTCTTCCATTTGCGACAGCTGGTAGTGCTGCTGACCAATCGGTGAACCGTCTGGATGTTTTTTATTGGCCGTGAAAACACTGCCAAGCAGCTTAAGACTGCGCCGCAGCACGCCGGCCGTAGCTTCGTGCACGGCCTCCCGCAGCTTCTTGCCCTGCTTCATTTCCGAGACCACCTTGGCGCCAATCTTGTGCCACTTCGGTCGCGCGCTCCTGATAACATACTGGATAACCGCGCCCTCATGCTCTTCCAGTTTACTTAATACATTCGTCAGCGCTTCAATCGGATCATTCTCCATTTTCTTGTAGGTCTTAATGGGAAAGAACGACTGCCGCTTGAACTGTAAATATGCGCCTTTGACAAACCCCTGCGGACTGAAAATATTGTAGTCTTCCACTGCTTCAATAAAAGCGTCGGGATAATGAGCGTTAACCTGCTGCTCAAAGTATTGACAGAGGTAGTGCGGCACCGCGGCGTAGAATGACACCCTGCTCTCGTGATCGGCCACGATCTCGAGGGCCAGATGATCAGCGCGGCCAAAGAACCAAGCCATCAGTCCTTTCTCCGCTTTGAGCCCGCCAATACTCGCGACCAGCATCTCGCCCAGACCAATCTCTTCCACGATACTCTGCTGCGTTTCGCGCTCTTTGCCCTTCTCCTGCTTAATGGATTCCTTGGGCAGGGTAATCAAGAGGATGCGCTGCCGAAAGGCTTTGGGCAGCCCCCGCCCATAGCGAACGGTGAACCAGCGCGCGATAAACGCCACGCCGACGAGTACCGCCACGACCGCGGCCGTCATCAGCAAACCGAACCACAGTGGGGATGAAAAAAAACTCCCAACATCCAAGGCGCTGGCCGGGAGCGGTACGGTGATGGTCAGGTTTGGGCTAAAGGTCTGAATCATGGCGGTAATTATTTGGGCTGTCCGTCTTTACCTTCAGTCAAATCAACAATTTCATCGGTTTTAATTTTGGCTTCTTGTTCTAAGAAGAAACGGTTAACCCCAGGAATCAGCTTCATCCATTTTTTGATCAAATGAAAAATTTTGCTCGTCCGAAATTTGACCCGAGCGACCACACCCCGAATCTCCACGGCGGTGGCTTCACCTTCCTCTTTAAACATCTCCCGCTTATCCGCCGGCAGCTGACTGTAGACTTCATCCAGATCTTCCTCCAGAATATTCTCAATGTCAGTCAGCAGCGGATCCTGACCAACAGCGCCCGCCGACTGGCCACCCGACTGCTTGATCTGCGCACTAATGCTGGCAGCTTGATTGGCCTCTTGGCCCGACTGACCTTGAGGCGTCGTCCCCATTGGCAACTCCTCTGCCTGGTGTTCTGGGGCAGCCGGCACATGAGTATCGGCTTTGGGTAAACGGCTATCGGGACGCCACGGCGCTTTTCCCTCCTGCAACGGTATGTCTGCCATAGAATAAAATCTTAGAGTAAGTGACTTAATTATACCAAAAAAGACTCCTGCCAGCCAATGATCAATCTAAATTTAGCAAAAAGGGCAAAAGATGGTATAATACACCATACGAATTTTCACCTAGGAATTACAAATTTAAACGAATTTACGAATAATAACAACCAAAAAAAACATACTATAATAAAAGGTATTAAACCCCAGGGCAAGCCCTGGACCCGAATGTCTAATCGGTAACCTCGGGGCAAACCCGCGAGGTATTAAAAAGAATAAAAACAAAATTAGTAACAGGAGTTACGCACTTCTAAAATTTTCAGC
>JACRDY010000004.1 GCA_016218485.1 Candidatus Falkowiibacteriota bacterium | reverse complement strand
GTCGGTCCGGAAGCACCGGTTGAGCCGGTTGATCCGGTTGGACCTGTCTGACCCGTTGCCCCGGTTGAGCCGGTTGAACCCGTCGGTCCGGAAGCACCGGTTGAGCCGGTTGAACCGGTAGGACCTGTCTGACCTGTGGCTCCGGTTGTCCCGGTGGCCCCCGTCGGTCCTGTTTGTCCGGTTGTCCCGGTGGCCCCCGTAGGTCCTATATCTCCGGTGGCTCCGGTTGAGCCGGTCGGTCCGGTTTGCCCTGTGGATCCGGTCGGTCCTGCGCTACCTGTAGCTCCTGTTGCCCCGGTTGAGCCGGTCGGTCCTTGTATCCCGGAAGCTCCGGTTGAGCCGGTCGGTCCAGCTTGACCCGTTGCCCCAGTCGCCCCAGTTGCGCCGGTTGGACCAGTTACCCCAGCAACTCCCGTTGAGCCGGTTGCCCCGGTTGAGCCGGTTGGACCAGCTTCACCGGTTGCACCGGTTGAACCTGTTCCTCCAGTTGGTCCAGATAATCCGCTTACTCCCGTCGCCCCTGTTGCCCCCGTCGGCCCGCCAGAACCAGTTGCTCCAGTTGGACCAGCCGCGCCGGTTGCCCCGGTTGCCCCAGTTGAGCCGGTCGGACCCGAAGCCCCAGCTACTCCGGTGGCTCCCGTGGCTCCAGTCGGCCCGGTCTGTCCGGCTCCACCGGTTGCTCCCGTAGCCCCAGTCGGTCCCGAAGGACCCGTTGGCCCACCAGCTCCTGTGGCTCCAAGGCTTGTTCCCACCCATGAACTTCCATTCCAATAGTAAAGCTTGTTATCTCCTGTGTTAAAATATAGGGCTCCATTTCCAGCCGCAGTAGGATTAGAAGAGAAACTTCCCGGCATTATTTGACCAGTTGCCAAAATATCATTGTAAACTTTTAAAGTATTGCCGATTTGGGCTTTTCCAGCTGTTAAGATAACATTTGTGTTTGGAGACAAGCGCAGATTGGAAACAGCAGCAATTCCTTTGGCAAAACGGGTATAACCGGAGGAGACAGTGGGTACATCAGTAGAGGTAGTAGTATTTGCTCTTGAACTATTATTATCCAGATCGAAACGGAGGTTTCCACCGGAAAAACTGATATATCCATGGTGCCAACTATTGGCAGCCCAGGAAAGAGTAGTGGTGGCAAGATCACTGCAAACAGGCGCGCATTTTTGTACTTTTACATTGCCGGAAGTATCCCAGCTAAATTTATAATACTTTGACCCGTCTGCGTTTATATTGGTTTCTACGGCGACATTTTCACTGCCTGTCTTAAAGTCAAATTCAATGGTAGTATCTTTGGTAAAGTCAAAAGTTACCGGAATATTTGTGCCTTTGGTACCGTATATTCCCAATCCGCCATCGTATATTAAATTATTATTGACTACCAGCGGAGCATTGGCGAGGATTCCGGAAGACGAAGCATTTAGATATTGTCCTGCCTGAAGATTTCCTGCAATGTATGTATTTCCGCCGGCATCCACAGAAAATTGAGTGCTAGGAGAAGTGCCTGAGGCAAGCTGCAGCAGATTATATCCTGAAGTGACCAAAGAACCCTGTCCATAAATCAGGCTCCCGGAGGCCATATTCGGATTGGAAATATTTACAAAACCGGATCCCGTAGCCGGAGTGCTGCCGCTGAAATTCAGGTTTACTGTTCCCAAACCGTCAGGCGAGAGATTTATAGACCCGTTGCCTCCGAGGCTAGTTTGCAGATAGAGCGATTGTCCTTCAAGAGTGAATTGGCCGGTAGTTGATTTGATTGTTGGAGAGGCAGCCGAGATACCCAAAATTCCATTTTTATCTATAAAGGGAACAGTTGCCGGGCCTGCAGGGGAGGCGGGCGGCAGCCCCTGGAGAGTTTCCGCGTTTATGGCATAGCCGACAGTAGCTATCTGCTGGCGGGGAGACATCTCTTCATCACCATCCACGGTAATTCCCAAAAAAGTGGCAAAATTTTCAGTGAAAACCGATGCCGGAATTTCTTTTCCGCATGTTGAGCCGATTAAGGTAGAGAAAATTCCATTTTGATCCGGTGTGATTGTACAGATATCAGTGTTATATAATACACTGCCGCCGGTTGAAGTATCCCAGATACGAAACAGTATTTGTTGGGGTTCGGTGAGCGGATTGTTGGATGAATCAGTTAACCTTCCCTGGAAATTGACAGTTCTTACTGCTTTTGTCGGCTCCAGAGGAAATGCCTGCGGCTTTTTGGTTTTGGAGAAAAATTGTTCGTAAAGACCAATTCCAAAAGCTACGGCAAGAAT
>JACRDY010000007.1 GCA_016218485.1 Candidatus Falkowiibacteriota bacterium | reverse complement strand
TGGTGCATAGAGATACGTTGAGTGAGTAATACCCAATTATCTCATAGACTAAATTCAAATCGAAAAATATATTTTTCTCAAATTATGGCCAAGATTACGATAGATTTGAAACCACGTTAAAAATTAATGGGACACTAGTGATGCGGGGCAGGGAGGGGACAGGGGCGGTTGCCGGAGCCTTTGGTCGCTACCCAAAAGAGGCTAGACCGTCTCCTCCCCTTGCGGAGTAAGGGGAGGGACAGGGTGGGGTTAAGCTTACCCTAACATCTAAAGTTTAAAATATTTCGTATTGATTAGACTGCAAACCCCCTCCTGTCCTCCCCCTTATAAATAAGGGGGAGAGACGGGCTTGCCCCGAACCCCACGCCATTTATTCTGTTAGAGTCTTGAACCTATTTAGCTTTGTGGGGATACAAAAAACCACCTTGATATATATTCAGGTGGTAGTTTATTTTTATGAAAACTCCGGGCGATAGCTTTTTTTAATTTCTTCCAGCAGGGTATGTTCCGCGGTCGCAAGATCGGCGTCCGGCAGCTGAATTTTGACGAGATTTTTGTCGCCGGTCGGCTGGAGGCGTGAGAGGGCACGCAGCGGATTAAAGGCGCCGAGCGACTTCATCATCACCTGCGCCGGGCCAGCGGCCGCCTGGTAGAGGAGGACGGCGACTTCCACGCTCGGGACACTCGAAATTAATTCATCAATAATTTCCGGCAGGTTGGCGGGCGCCGTACCCGTCTCGGCGAAGTCCGCCGGGGTGACTTGGGCGATCACCAGTTTGCCGTTGTAGTGTTCGGAGAGCCTGCCCAGGACCCGACCCCAGAGCTTGAGCGTTTTGATGTCTTTGTTGTAATAGAGGTGTTTGACGATTTCCTCGCGCCGGGCGGCTCGGCTGATCAGGTCGCTCGACATAGTCAATGTCTGTGGGTTAATCATCCCGGCTTTGAAGCTGCGGGTCTTGTCAATAATGCCAGCGAGGAGGCAGGTGTTAATGTCCGGGTCAAACAGTTTTTCATCCCAGGCTTTGATCAGGTTATAGAGGACGCCGCAGGTGGAGCTGCTGGTCAGGTCAATGAGGTTCATCTGGCCGTACTGTTCATTAGCCGGAGAGCAGTCAATATTAATGATTGGCCGTTCATAGAAAAATTCACGGTTGTCGGCGTACAGGCCGCCGAGCGATTCAAGATCGGGCGTATCCAGGGTGATGATCAGGTCATACTTCCATGGCGAGGCGGTGGCTCTGACATCCTGCGGCCCGAAAAAGCCTTTCTTAGGACTCAAGAAAATTTTCAGTTCACTGTCCGTAACATCATAGTGGAATTGCTCCACGTCTGTCTTGTCCACCGGGATGCTGATGATCATCTGGCGCAGCGTCTCCAGCTTATTTTGAATCATCTCTTTGGCCGGGAGGAATTTGTAGCCTTCGGGCAGGACAAAGCCGTCGCAGGCGATGTCCGCCGGTTTGTTCAATTTTTGGAGGAGCAGACGCAGCGCGATGGCCGCCGAGAGCGCGTCACCCGAAAAATGCCGCTTGAAGACAATCAGCGGTTTGGCGCTCTTGTGGAGCGCGGTGGTGATTTGTTGTTCGATAGTCAGAGACATGGTTAGGAGGTATATGGTATGTGGTATGTCGTATGTGGGGAAGCGATCCCCCATATATCATATATGACATATCGTATACTAGAAATTTAGTGGGTAGGCCCACCTGCTAGCGCCTGATGCCGCAGGCTATGGCGGGCAGGCAAGCCAATCAGTATACCAAACCGAGAAAAACAGTCAAGCGGGTTTCAGCTTGAATTTATAGAAAAATGTGTTAAAATAAGCTTATTGTATGGACAAAGCCTACGAGGCCAAAAAGTTTGAGAGCGACATTTATGCCGCCTGGGAGGCGAGCGGTTTTTTTAATCCGGATAATCTGACTGGTGAGCCGTACGCGATTATGATGCCGCCCCCTAATGTGACCGGTATTCTTCATTTAGGTCATGCTCTTGAAAATACGCTGATGGATGTCATGGCGCGATATCAGAGGATGCAGGGTAAAAAAGTTCTATTACTTTCCGGGACTGATCACGCGGCTGTAGCGACGCAAGCTCGGGTGGAAAATGATTTGGTTGAGCAGGGTATAAAAAATCCTCGGCAACATTTCGGTCGGGAAGAGCTATTAAAAAAAATTCGGGAATACGCTGAGGAAAGTAAAGCGACTATTTTGACGCAAATTAAAAAAATAGGTACCAGTGCCGATTGGTCTCGTTTGGCTTATACTTTTGATGAGGAACGGAGTCGGGCGGTCAATACTGCGTTTCAAAAAATGTACCAAGATGGGTTAGTTTATAGTGGATACCGAGCGGTTAATTGGTCGATTAAGGGGCAATCAACTTGTTCTGACGATGAGCTTAAATATATTGAGCGACCAGCGAAACTTTATACTTTCAAATATAGTAAAGATTTTCCAATTAGCATAGCCACTACTCGTCCGGAAACTAAGCTGGGAGATACGGCGGTAGCGGTTAATCCTAAAGATGAGCGCTATAAAAAATATATTGGTAAAAAATACTCCATTAAACAATTTGGTGGTGCTGTTGATTTAATTATTAAAATTATCGGTGATGAGACTGTAGATCCCGGATTTGGCACGGGCGCGGTTGGGGTAACCCCGGCACACAGCATGGTGGACTTTGAGATGAACGAGAAACATGATATTGGGTGTATTCAAGTAATTGATCGGTATGGTCGTATGACCTCTTTTGCCGGAAAAGCATATGAAGGTCAGACGGTTGATGAGGCCCATAATAAAGTGGTGGATTGGTTGCAGAATAATAATTTATTAGAGGATGTTAAAGATACCATCCAGAATGTTGGTACTTCTGATCGTTTTGGTGATGTGGTAGAGGTTTTACTGATGACTCAGTGGTTTGTGGCAGTAAATAAAGAGATTCCTGGTCGTGGTAAGAGTTTGAAATATTTGATGCGTGAAGTTGTAGTGAGTGGTCATACAGGAGATGCTGCGCAGCGAGTTAAAATCAATCCCGAAAGGTTTGAGAAAGTTTATTTGCAGTGGATTGATCATCTGCGCGATTGGTGTATTAGTCGCCAGATTTGGTGGGGGCATCAGATCCCAGTGTGGTATGAATTAAAACCAGAGGAGTATCAAAAATATAAAGATGATTCCGAAGCATTTAGAAATTTTTTGAATTTTACCCGACCAGCTACATTAGCGGTTGGTTTAGAAAAACCCAGTGGTGATAACTGGCTTCAAGATCCTGACACATTGGACACTTGGTTCAGTTCGGGTTTGTGGACTTTTTCTACACTCGGGTGGGGTTCAAACGAGCGGATGTGGAAAAAAATGCGGGCATTTCATCCCACTAGCTGGATGCAGATGGGACACGAGATTATATTTTTCTGGATGGCGCGCATGATCTTGATGTCCACGTATCTTTTGGATGAAATTCCGTTTCATGATGTGTACATTCACGGGATGGTGCGTGATGAACAGGGGCGGAAATTTTCTAAGTCATTAAAAAATGGTATTGATCCACTGGAGGTGATTGAAAAGTACGGCGCTGACGCGTTGCGGCTGAGTTCAATTATCGGTACCAGCCCGGGCGCGGACTCTCGGTTCTACTATGAAAAACTGGATGGCGCGCGGAATTTCGTTAATAAATTATGGAATATTGCTCGATATATATTAGACAGTCAAAAGACGGCTGAGAAGACTAGAAAACAATTAACGCTCGCTGATTCTTGGATACTAGAACGCTTAGAGGCGACCATATATATGGTTAATCGGTGTTTAGAAGAGTATGATTTCGCTTCCGCCATGGATGCCACATTCGGGTTAAGAGAATTTATGTGGGACGATTTAGCTGATTGGTATTTGGAGATTTCCAAAGTTGAAGGTATTAATGTAGATGTTTCTAATAAGATTTTAGAAACGTTGTTAAAGTTATTGCATCCATTTTTGCCGTTTGTTACGGAGGTTATATGGAAAGAAATGAAAAAACCGAATTTACTTATGGTCGCCGATTGGCCGAATCGTGGTGAGTCATTGAATTTGAGTCAAATAAATGTTGACTTTAGTTTAGTTAAAGAAATTATTACCGCGGTTCGCAGCTTACGCGCGGACAAGGGCGTTGAACCGGCCAAAAAAATTAAGGCGGTCGTGAACGCTGGCAAGCAGAAAAAGTTTTTAGCTGAACAAGCCGAGATTATCAAGGCCTTAGCCCGTTTGTCCGACCTGGAGTTTTCGGCGACCAAACCGGCGCAGGCGGCCGCAGCCGTGGCTGGTGGAGTAGAGGTGTATTTACCATTGGCGGAGCTGTTGGATATTGGTAAAGAAAAAGAACGACTGCAGAAAGAAATAGCAGAGATAGAGAGATATAGAGATAGTTTGAGCGGGAAATTAGTTAATAAAGAATTCACTGCTAAAGCGCCTAAAGCGGTTGTTGCTGCAGAGCAAGCGAAATTAACCGAGGCCGAGGCAAAATTAAAAAAACTGCGGGAGCAATTGATTTAAAATTATTGACCCCCGACTCGTCATGCGACGAGACGGGGGCTTTGCGTTCAGAGGCGGTTCAGGTAGTTGGTGTGGGCGAAGAGCGCCATGATGCCCAGTGCAATGACGATCACAACGGTGCCCGCGATGATGCCGATGATGGTCCCGGTGCTCATGGTTTCCCTCCGGTGGTTTATTCTTCTTGGTTCTGGTTGAATCGTTCCCAGAGAGCCACCCCCGCCAAGCCTTCAAAAAACAGGATGAAGGCGCCGAGGACGACGAAGCAGACGATGACCGCGGCTATCTTGTCGTAGTATTTCGCCACGGACAGGATCAACAGCAGGGCATACACGATATCGATCAGCCGTGCCACTGCCTTTGAACTTATTCTCGTGAGCATGCTCATGGTTCCTCTCCTCCCGCGTTGTGTTGTGCGCTTTTGGATCATTCAATCCAAGATTGTGCTGATTTGGTCTTCCAGCCAGTCCAGGAACAGCCGCAGCAGGCAGTAGAGCCCGCCGAGCGCGCAGGCGATCTCTACAATCAGGAGTCCCGGGCCGCTTTGATGCCGCAGCTCCCAGCCGGTGCCCGCTGCCAGGACGATCGCGATCCCCAGGCCGGCTTTGGCTGGCGGCCAAGGCTGGCGCCACCAGTTGGCCAGACGCTGTCGCGCTGTCGCGGGCATGATCCGGCGATAGACGGTCCGTCCGCAGAGCAGGATCAGCATGCTGCCGAAGCCCCAGATCAGGATCAGGGCGCTGTGCAGTTGCGCTAGCCGGATGGTCCATTTCCCATTCTTTTGCGAGGGAGAGCTCATCACTTCACCTCCTTGGGGAGTAGGTGCGTGACCAATGGCGCCGCGATGCCGCTGACCAGGGCAATTCCCAGTACCAGGAGCATGATGCCGACCGCAAGGTTCTGGAAGGTCTCCATATCTGACCTCTCTGTTAGGGTGGTGTTTCTATTTAATAAGTAAACGGCAAAAAAGTCAATAACAAGCAATCACAGATCAGTACAGATAGACACAAATGCCGCTGAAAAGCAGAACCTATCGTGACTAACGCAACGTCAGATCTGTGTAATCTGTATTCATCTGTGCTATCTGTGTCTTAAATCTGTGTGATCTGTGAAAAAAAAACCGAATGAAATCGGTTAATACACCGGCAGGGCCGAAAAGGTGATGGCCCGCCACAGAAGCCGTCCCGTCTGGGACTTACTCCGGGTTTTGTTTGAAGCCGCGATATGCGCTGGCCCCAATCATGACCCAGTTGCGGATGACAATGAACACGAGAAAGCCGCTGATCGCCCAGTGCATGCGGGGACTCCTTCCAGATGCGTGTAAAAGAGAGTATAGGCGTTTTACGAAAATCGGTCAAGAGCTTCAGGGTTAATAAAATTCAAATAGACCTGTAATCATTGAAGATATGCCATGTTTGGTAGGATAAAGAGGCAGAAATTGGAAATTGTCGGTTAACCTGGGTTTTAAAACCCAGGCTAAGGGACGAGCCGTGTCTTTCATTTCTCATTTCTAATTTCTATTCTTTAGTTTATTCGTACATTTGTACGGATTCGTAATTCGTAGGGGTTGAGTAATCCGTAGGAATGTCAGCAATGAGTGTTTAAAAAAATAATTGAATTCGTTCTATTTTTCCTGTATGATGGAGAGGAATTGGTGTTATTTTTATAAAAAAAGGCGGATCCGAGGGGCGGCTCTGGATCCGCGAGAGGAGATGTGGCCACTGCCTTTGTGTCGGCAGGGGTGTAGGTATTAAATAGTATATGGCAAAAAAAATCAAGACTGACAAAAAATTGATCGAGCAATTCCTGACCCGCGGGGTGGAGAATATTTACCCGACGCCGGAGGCCCTGCGCAAGAAACTGCTGTCCGGGGAGCGGCTCCGTATCTACAATGGTATTGATCCGACCGGGCCGACACTGCATTTGGGCCACATGGTCGTGCTGCGCAAACTGCGGCAGCTGCAAGATTTGGGCCACGAGGTGATTCTCCTGATCGGTGATTTCACTGCCATGATTGGCGACCCGACCGGCAAGTCCGAGGCGCGCAAGCCGTTGACGCGGCAGCAAGTTTTAGCGAACGCCAAAGGGTACCAAAAACAAGCTAGTACTATTTTACGATTTCAGGGAATGAATGCCATCAAGTTACAATTCAACTCTCGATGGTTATCTAAATTAAATTTAACAGATTTAACGCAGCTAGCCACTCATTTTACCGCCCAGCAAACACTGGCTCGGGGGATGTTTAAGCAGCGGATGGCTGAAGGGCACGATTTGTACCTTCATGAATTTTTTTATCCATTGATGCAGGCCTATGACAGCGTGGCCATGGACGTGGATATGGAAGTCGGTGGTAATGACCAGATGTTCAATATGCTGGCTGGTAGGACACTGATGAAAAAGTTGAAGCACAAAGAAAAATTTGTTTTAACCACGAAATTACTCGTTGACCCTACCGGCAAGAAAATGGGTAAGACTGAGGGTAACATGGTGACACTGCGAGATACTTCTGAAGCAATGTATACCAAAATAATGACCTGGTCTGACGCTATGATTCTTCCCGCGTTTGAAATGCTGACTGACGTGCCAATGGCGGAAGTGCGCCAGTTGGAAAAAGATATGAAGGCTGGGCTGAATCCCCGCGATGTGAAGGCTCGGCTGGCGCTTACCATCATTGAAGGGTTAGTTGGTAAGCCTGGGGCGAGCAAAGCTCGTGATTACTTCGCCAGAACCGTTCAGCAGAAAGAAACGCCGGATGATCTGCCGCTCGTGCGTCTAAAAAAATCTCAAGCTAAAATACCCATCGTTGACTTGTTCCTCGCGGCCGGGCTGGTCAAGAGCAAGTCCGAGGCCCGGCGTTTGATCGCCGAGAAAGGATTGGCGATTGATGGGGGAGTAGTGACCGCTGACGGTTTGGTTACTGTTGCTGATGGCACGGTGTTGCGTCGTGGTAAGCGGCAGTTCGCGCAGGTGAGGTTTGCGTAGTCCTTAAAAAAATCCGACTTTTCTTCTCGTCGGATTTTTTAATTATTCCCATCCATTTCCCAATTCCCCGGGTTGTTTCCAATATACTCACATATTGTTACATATTCCCTATCATCACGAATGATCCTGTCATAAAACGACCGTTGCCAGGCAAATGCCTTTAACCCTGATCGGTGGATCAATTTTGACGAGGTGGTTTTGAACGCGCAGATTGATTTAGATAATAAATTCTTCTGGCGGTAATATATCGGTGGTTTGGGCGGTAGGGACAGATTTTGTCGGGATTGTAGGGACAACCCTAGGGTTGTCCCTACGGGCGTATTGCCATCGTTCGGGTGGTCAATCACCATAATCACATGAACATG
>JACRDY010000012.1 GCA_016218485.1 Candidatus Falkowiibacteriota bacterium | reverse complement strand
CTGATCGTTTCCGTGGACACCTTGAAAATTACAATCAATACTTTTTAATAGTCTGCGGTTTGTGCAACTTCGCCAGAGCCTAATTCTTTGGGGATTGGGGAATTTGCGAAGTGGCGTAAATCTTTAATCAGTAGGTCTAATCATTAAAACATGAAAGCATTAAAACAATTCGGGATTTTTGCTTTCACTCTGTTGTTTTAATGTTCTAGTGTTTTTATGTTTTAATGTTCTCGTGTTCTCGTGAAATAAAAAGACCGCCCGGCGCTTCGGCACGGACGGACTTTTTTAAACTACCAAAAAATACTTACACGCGCTCGGCAGCCAGATCGGTCGTCGCCACCACGCCCGCCAGCTCCCGATACAATTCCAGGGTTTTCTTGGCAATATCATCCCAGGCATACTGCTTCATGACGTACCCGCGGGCTTCCTGCCCGACGGCGGCCACTGCTTTGGGCTGCGTCAAAAGAGTCCCTAATTTACTAGCCAAATTGGCAATATCTTTGTTGCGGAAGGTAAAACCGTGGCCTTTGACCACTTCCAGGTTTTCGGCGATGTCGGAGGCTAAAACCGCTGTGCCGTAGCTCATCGCTTCCAATATGGCGATCGGCAGCCCTTCGGATTCAGACGGGTGGACCACCACATAAGCATTGGCAAATAATTGGTCCAAGATTGCGCCCTCTTGATAGCCGGTGAAAATAATATTCGGACTATGGTCGGCCAGCAGTCGTAATTCTTCAATATACTCGTCAGTAAAGGCCGAGCCGCCGACAATGACCAGCTGCTTGTCAGTCTTTAGGCGCTGGTACGCGGCAATTAAATAGTGGATGCCCTTATGGCGCACGAGACGCGCTACTGCCACAATATAGCTCTGCTGACTCAAACCAAAGGCAGCGCGAATCAGCTGATCGCCATAGTGGCTGGCGCGGCGGCTAACCCCGTTGGGAATATACAAGGTATCGGTATTGTAAATCTGTGAACAGTAGTACTGGAGCGTTTTGGACACCGTAATGGTTTGGTGCGCAAACAGACAAGCCGCTCGTTCACCCAGCTTGAGAGCCAAGCGCGCCAGTGTGCCCCACTTCTGGTGTTTGCGGTCAATACAGTGGAACGTCACCACCACTTTGGCCCGCGGTTTGAATACACGGGGCAACCACGCCAGCAGCGCCGGCCCCACACCATGGTAATGAATGACATCGTAGTCAGACGCCAGCGCGTGAATAGTGGCCAAGAGCGTGTGACTGATGGCATCCTGGTGCTTGGTACGTATTGACGGCAAATAGATCAATTGCACGCCGCGTTAGTCATCTAGACGACTGTTGGCATACCACGGACGACAATACACAAAAACTTCCTGACCGGCCTTAGCCAGACGGGCTGCCAGCTCTTCAGCGTGTCGTTCAATACCGCCGAAACGCGCCGGGATTCCTTTTTGTCCGATAAATGCAATACGCATAGACAATCTTAAATCCTAAATCTTAAATCTTTAATCCTAAATCTTAAATCTTAAATCCTAATTTATTATCTTATCATAATGAATACTGTTTGTCAATAGTTCGTAATTAAATGTAAAGGCTAATTAGAAATGTCATAGTTCGTAATTAAATAGTTCGTAATTAAAAAATCAAGGTTTCCCTCCCTTGATTTTTTTGTCTAAATTTAAATAAATCCAGCACATTCCTGTCGGGGTAGTACACGCCACAGGCATACTCTCTCAGACATTCATCCAGGACCTTTCAGCATACCCCGTCAGCTTGCTGCGGGGTATGCTGAAAGGTCCTGGATAAACTTTGACTAAATATTACTTTTAGTAGTTAACCAGGATTTTAAAACCCTGGCTAAAGACTCTGCTCATCCGTTAACCAGGGTTTTAAAACCCTGGTTAACGAAGACGTTGCTTTTAGACAATCAAGGTTTTAAAACCCTGGTTAACTACAAACCCACAACTTTTCCCCTGCCCGATGCTTTAGGGTCATTACTCAAGTTCGTGGTAATAGTCCCAACCACGTTCTCTAGGTCTCTGCCGGTAACGGCATCGCGACCCGTAATTTTGACGTCACGCATCAGTACGGCAGAGGAACCGACCTGACTCTGCTGCGGCGTGATTTCTACTGGGAAACTGACAATCAGCGACGCGCCACCATAGCGCGCGCCCGGCTCCAGACGAGGAATGGTGAGGCTCAACACGCGACTCTTACCGTCAAAGGTGAGCTGATCTTCCAGAGTCATGCTGGCGCCACCGACCCAGGCGACGTTATTGGGCAGCACGCCGCTGATGACCACGTCCGTCACCGGATTAGGCATGACACTGACCTGCCAGACAAGACGATACTGCGTGGGGTAGCCGACAATCGGCGGCAGCGGCCCGATACCGAGCTGCTCCCCTTCTCGCGTATAGTACCGAGCGGTCGCCTCTAGCGCCAAGTCAGAGCTAAGACGCGCGGTGATGGATGGCTGTTCGGCGTTCACCGACAGCTGCTGCCCTTGGTAAGCAATATCATACCGGAGCGCCGGCATGATTTCTAAAACAGTGGGAGTTGTTGCGACTGGATGAGCAACGGTCTGAATGGTGAACGATACTTGGCCACTCGCGCCGCTGGCTAATGCACCGAGCGCAAACACCACCTGACGCCCGGTGGTGGTATGGGGCGCAGCGCTCTCCAGGCTCGTGATGAGCAACACCGGATTGGCCAAATCCAGCGCCACCGCGGCATTCTGGACAGTCTCCGACTCATTATTGACGTAAGATACAACGTATTCCAAGGATTCACCGGGTAGGAGCGCGTAATCGGTCTGACCATTCACGGCGCCGCGCAATGTTACCCGAGGAATAAACACCGCTGTCTCCAGACTTGGCTGATCCAAGAGAATAGTTGGCCTCTCTTCAGCGCTGGCTCGCACCGCAGTCGTCCAGATGACAGTCGGCTGATCAAGCGCGCCGAGCTGAATAGTCGCTGACCAGTCCACCGACTGTCCTGGCGCGAGCGTCCTGATAAACCAGCTCCCCTGCTGATCTAACGCTGGCTGGCTGTCGCGTACCGTGGAGCCAATCGGCAACAGCGGCCGAAACTGTACGCTAGTCAACGTAAACGGATAATTATTCTGGCAGGACAAGGCCGCCGGTAGACTGCTGCCACTGACCACCACGGACGGCAGGCGCCAGCGGCAATCCAGCAGTGAAGCGTTTAGACTGACAATCTCGCAGGTACGTGTCTGATTGGAACAGCTCCCCTGCTGGTACAAACTTAGAGACTCTGCCAAAATATTCGCCTGACGGTAATCCAGCCGAGCGGAAAAATGATACTGCTGACCATAGTCGGCCCACAGCGCCCCCCTAAAGACCACGCTGCCGCCGGACTGGGGGTGAATAGTGCCGAGCGACACCACGAGTTCATGATTGTCCACCTGGTACTGCCAGCCCTCCACGCGCTCGAGCGTAAAATCAGGCGGCAGCGCCAAGCGCAGCACCGCGCCCTCCAGCTCGTCTTGCTTGGTGTTGTTATAGTAGTCTACCCGGACATCCAGCGGCGCGCCAATCACCACTGGCTCACTCACGGTTACCGCCACTTTCACCTGCAGCGAGGTTACAAACTTGGTAAAGACAAAGGCGACATACCAGTTAAAGACGATGAGACTGATAATGCCGCAGAATAGTAAAACATCCGCCACCAGGTGCTTGCGGTTAAACTTGTAGCGAACCTCATAACGCCGGTTGAGCTTAGCAATGAATAATTCCCAGGGCCCGAGGCGGAGATCCATTGGCTGTTGTGGTTTGGTCATAGCGGTAAAATTTGAGATGTGACAATGTAACCGTCTCTTAGTATAGCAGTTTTCTGTCTGTCTAAAAAACGTTAATGCCGGTAGCCAGTATCTCGGGCACGCCATCGCGGTTGACGTCATTGACAATCACTTCAACGCCATTACGGTTCGACTGGTCAAAGGCCATGAACGGCGCGCCAATCTGGTGACCGGCGCTATCCCAAACCTTGACCTCGGGCAACCCGCCGCGACCCGGCCCAGAGACGATCTCATCCTTGCCGTCGTTGTTCAGATCACCGACCGCCACATTGACCCCGCCGCGAAACGCCGGGTCATAGGCGAACCAGCCGGCGGACAGCAGCTTACCGTCCTTATTAAATACCCGGATGTGCGGCCCGCCGCTGACACCGGCGCCGGCAATGATCTCGTTGATACCATCGCCGTTCAGATCGCCGACCGCCACATTGACCCCGCCACGATACCCCCTGCCATAAGCGAAAAATCCTGGGTTGATTAGGTCCCCACGGTCATTAAACACCCGGATGTGCGGCCCGCCGCCATTCTCGGTGCCGGTGACGATCTCCTGTGTGTCGTCGCCATTCAAGTCGCCGATGGAGATATTAATGCCCTTGGTATATTTCTCGCCGTAGGGGTAAAAAGTTTTTTCCTTCACCCCGGCGGAATTATAAATCTCCACCCGATTGTTGTGCGCCACCAGCGTCTCCAATTCGCCGTCGCGATCCACGTCTGAAACGATAATCTGCGTCGAGCTGGGATATTGACTCTTGCTGGTGTAGAAACCGCCCTGCTGGCGCACGCCGTCGCGATTAAAAATACGGGCAAAGTAGCCGTTGACAAAGGCGCTGCCGATGACCTCGGAGACGCGCTTGCGGTACACTCCGCCGTCGCGACCCTCCAGGAGCACGTAGTTGACGATCGAGCCGTCATTAAACTGCGAATCCTGCGTACCGGACAGTTTTTCCAATTCTTCTGATTGCAGCAGAACGATCTTTTTCTGGTCAGTCGGATTGACAAAAACCGCGCCCTGCTCAAAGTCCCGCCGCCACAGACTCGCCCCATTGACCTGGTATGATGCCGAAACCGGGGTACCTAAATTGACGTCATATTCATCATACCACCACAGCTCGTGGTGCCCGTTGGTGCCGAAGTCAAAACTGTAGTAACCATTCTGGAGTAAGGCTGAACCCAAACCATAGCGCATCAGCCGATAGTTGGACTGCGCGCCCGTGTTGCCGGTGTTATTGTTAATGACGGTCAGCGGCGTCAAAGTAGGGTTGACCATCAGACCGGCGTACAAAGTATTATCCTTACTCCAGTTGTTCCACGGCGCTTCCAGGTAGGCATTCTCAATCAAACAGCCATTGAGGGCGGTTTTAAAGTTCAGGTCGCGACAATTGCCGATGATAATCTTGTTGTTGCCTTCCAGGGTACGTGAAGTGTTCAAGAGCGTATCCATCCCCTGCTTCCAGGCGCTGTCCAAAACAGCGGCATCATCTTTGACCCCGTCGCGGTTGGCGTCCATCTGCCCGTCCCCCACCCAGGCAACATTGCCCCAGACATTATCGTAAAAAATACCGTCCCACAGGCCGGTGGACATGACCGTATCATGCAAAAACTGGGGCAGATAAGTATTCCAGCGCTGATTATTAACCACCGGCGCGCTGTTCGTCACGTTGAGCGACCAGTTGCCCGGCCACGAGGAAAAGTGCGTGCCGTCAGGACGCAGGAGCCACCACTGCTCGGCAATGCCGGCGTACAGCGCGTGCCACGGGCCGGCCGCGCTCTCGAGTGTCGTATAGCGACTCGCCGGAAACTCTTGGCTGGCGACGTAGGCCAAAATTTTAACCTGGGGGTTGAGCTGACGAATTTTCTGGATCTGCTGCGGGCTGGTATCTTGGGCTTGCATACCCAGAATCACCACATCCCAGCGAGCCAATGCCATGGCGTCAGCGTCACTGATCGGCGTCTGGAGAAAATAATTGGCGAGTTTAGGATAGCCGTCGGTCCGGCTCTGTACCGAATACGAGGTCAAACTGAACACCGTGGCGGTGAGTACCGTCACGAGAGTAAAAATGATTATGTTTGTAGATTTGGAAATCATTAAACTTAAGATCAGGAGTTACGCACTTTTAATAAAAATTGGCTAAAATTAGCTGTTAATAATTTTTATTGTTACTCTAAAATTAGCTGAAAATTTTAGAAGTGCGTAAGTCCTGTTAAGATTTAAGAATCAAGATTAAAGATTTAAGAATGTCTCCTTTTCTCTGTTTTCACTTAAATCTTAATTCTTAAATCTTTAATCCTAAATCTTCATTCTATCCCCATCTACCCCTATTAACCCAACAAACTCTGATAAACATGCATAATCTTCTGGTAGTGCTCTTCGGCTCCGTATTCTGCTTTAGCTAATTCATACCCCGCTTTACCTTTGGCCGCCAGATCGGGATCAGTCATCATGGCGCGTAAGGTTTGAGCCAGTGAATCCGATTGGTACGGATTGAACAGGCGGCCGACCGCCGGATGAACGAGTTCCGGCAGCGCCCCTTGATTGGCAGCCAAGACCGGTTTAGCGGCGGCGAAGGCTTCCAAGACGGCTAAACCGAAAGTCTCATACTGCCGCGACGGCGCGATGACAAAGTCACAATTGCGAATTTCTTCAGTCAAGGCCGCGTCATCCAGCTGCCCGAGGAAACTGACCTGATGCTGGAGATGATATTTTTCTGCTAAAGCCACTAGCGAGCCGCGCGCGCTGCCATCACCGGCAATGTGCCAGGCCACATCAATCTTTTCTTTGTACAGTGTTTTTAGGACCGCGTCAATGCCTTTACCCGGCTCCAGCGCGCCGACGTAGAGCATATAGCCTTTACCGGTTTTGGGCGGCAGACGCCTGGCCGTATCTACGAAATGGGGAATGACGGTAATGGTACTGCCCGGCCAGCCATGGCGCACTAGCAGCTGCTTGACGAACTGACTGGGCGCAATCAACCGATCAATATTCTTGCGGTAAATGCCGGTGGTGTCGTGAATGTAACTGGCCAACGCCGCGACGACTGAAGCGCCAAGCGAACCTTTAACTGTCCGATGGATAATGGTATTGAAATATTTATGACGCAGGTAGTCCTCCGTGCTCCGCCCGTGGGAAAAAATGCTGTAGTCCGGGCTGATCAGCTTAAAATCATGCACCGTCATCACCACCGGCAGGCCAAAATGCTTGAACACCGGCAGGATGGAGGGGGAGAGCTGATGGTAAATATTGTGCACGTGCGCGATGTCCGGGTGCGTCCGCTGAATCAGCTCGGCCACGTCAGCCTGCGCCTCGCGATTGTAAATAATGTTCCTGATTTTCTTGAGGGCAGCCAACGAATACTCCGGCCGACTCAAGTCCGTATGGCGTGCGAAAAAATCCTGATACTTGCTGGGCAGGTTACGGATATCATGCATGGCAAATGGCATGACTGTCTGTCCGTGCTCTTCCAAAAGTTTGATTAAATTAAAAAAATACCGTTCAGCGCCACGGCGGAGATAAAAAAATTTGTTGACCTGGAGAATTTTCATAAGAATTGCAGATTTCAGATCGCAGATTGCAGATTTGTATAGTAGTAACGTTACGTGCCAACCCAATCTGCAATCTGCAATCATCATCCCTCTCCCAACCGTGCTGAAACACTCATGCCAGCCAAAAAGAACCAAAAGAAAATTACCAGCATATTCGTATCAAAATAGGTGCCAAAGTTGGCCGACCAGAGAAACATGGCCGCCAGCGCAAAAAAGGTCAGCAGGTATGGCCGATACGCGGCGCTGCAGCGCCGGTAAGCGCTGACAAAGCCGCGCAGATACCGATACAGCAGAGAGAGCCCGACAAAGATACCCATCACCCCCAGCTGTACTGCCAGACCGATAAAATCATTATGCAGCTCGCGCACTTCCACGGTGAAATCCAGTTCACCAATGGCAAAGCTGATAGTCTCCCCCAGACCAATGCCGGTCAGCCAATGATCACCGAACACCTCCCAGGCGCGATACCACGAAGCCAGACGCCAGACGGCGCTGGAGTCGGCCCCGTCAGTCGTCACCAGTGAAAAGAGCCGAAATTTCGTTGACTGCAAAAGGCCAGAATCAGGCAGGATAGTACTCGCCCGCCACGAGTAGGCCCACAATGACAGACTGGCCACAATCAATACCACCACCACACCGAGCGCCAGCAGATGACCAAAGTGACGTCGCTGCTTAGGCTGGTACCAGTACAAGAGAATGGCCACCGCCAAGAGCAGCGCCAGCCAGAGATGCCGCTGGAGCGAGCCGATAATGCCCAAGAGGAACACCGCGATTAAGAGTAAGCTTGAATAATCGCGCAGACTCCGGCGGTACCGCCAAATCAGCAGATTACCGAACATGACAATCATCATGGCCACGAAGAAGCTGTGCGGCCCGCCCAGGAGACGGCTGCCCGGCGTGGACAGCGGCACGAATTCCGACCACAGCCCCTGCCCGCTGACAAAACCGTAGACGATAAAGTACAGGAGACCGACGCCGGCGCAGAGGAAAGTCGCGAAGAAGCGCTTGAACTGCTGATCAGTGCGGATGATATTGATCGTCAAGAGATAGATGATGAAATAGAGGGCGAAATTTTTGAAGGTGGAAAAGGCCAGCGCGCTGTCAGCCTGACCGCTGATCAAAGCCGCTATAAAATAAACACTGATCACCCCGACCCACAACAGGAGTGACCAGCCAAACAGCCGATCACGCAGCACCAACCGCGGCCGCCCTGGCCGCACCGCCCAGTAGGCCAAGAACGACAGCAGGGTAAAGATAATGATGACATCCAACGGATAGAGCTTGAGAAGGCCACCCGACCATTCAAACGGCTGCAGGGTAAACCAGCGCTCAAAAATGATCGTGCAAAAAATAATGGTGTACAGCCCCACTTCCGGCGCTTTGAGGATTAAGAGACCGGCCAGACCCAGACACACCAGGTAAATCCACCAGTTAAACGGCATGAAAAAATTGAGCAAAATAAAAATACTGACGAGGGTGATGCTGTAGATCGCCAAAATGCTTTCGGCAGACAACTTTAGTTTAAAATCAACAGCCGATGTGGACATAATAGCCTGCCTCTATTTTACCGGTTTTTAGCCAATTTTTCAAATTTTTTTCCCTACGAATTACGAATCCATACCTGCCTTCGCCGAAGCGGAGCGCTTCAGCTCCGCGCAGGCAGGCGAATGTATGAATAACCTACCGTAACTCCCCCTGCCTAACCTAACCCACGATAGCGGGGTAATAGTACAAAGGGGAATCTACTATTACCCAATCTACGCCACCAGAGCTAGATAGATTTAAAAGGGAAACAGAATAAGTAGCATGGGGTTCGGGGTGGCAACTGCCCCGAGCCGAGCCCCGTTTCGGTTCTCTAGGGTTGCAGGGGCGAGGCGGGTAGAAAAGTACAACGTATCCAAGCACTGCGGGCATTTGCCACCCCGAAACTCTTTGGTTACTTTCTGGTTACAGAAAGTAACGAGCCCCCGCGGAGGGGTACCACCATACGATGAAATTAAACATAACGGTGGGAGTGGGAGAACAGCACGAACACCCCCTCCTGTCCTCCCCCTTGGAGAGAGACGTGCTCACATGCTTTATTCGTAATTCGTAGAAGACAACGAAAAAGACCGCACGGGGTGAACCCCACACGGCCTTTCAGTTTGTGCATAAAGCGGATAGTGCGCGCCTCCTCGGGCACTATCGGTGAAGAGGAAAATTCAGCAGCTCGGGTCGGCGCTGTCCACCAACCCGTTGCAGTCGTTGTCCAACGTGTCGCTGCAGATCTCCAGCGCCGCCGGATTGATCTCGTCCATGAGATCGTTACAGTCGCCATTGTTGACGGAGAAACCAACCGGCGTCGTGTAGCCGTAGCAGACGGTCTCGCGCGGACTGACGCCGAAGCTGTCCTGGTCAAAATCCTGATAGAAGTTGCCGAGGCGCCAAATTTCACCATCGCCGCCATCGCAGTCGGTGTTGTCGGCCGCGAAGCCTGACGGCAGGTTGAAGCCGCTGCAGACCTGCAGCTGACTACCCGAACCATGATGATCCAGGTCCGCGTCGGCGTAACCGGGCAAGAACTGCCAGGCCAGCGGATCGCCGTCATTGCAGTCGGCGTCGTTGCTGTAGCCGTAGCCCGGCGGCAGACTCAAACCGCTGCAGACCATCACCTGTCCACCGGCGGTGAAACCGTCACGGTCGCCGTCCGCATAGGCCAAGATGTACGACCAGGCGAACTGATCGCGGTCGTCGCAATCCGTCCCCGGCGTGGCGAAACAGTCCGCCGGAATGCAGCCAGAGCCGACACACTGACCGGTCACGGCCAAGGCCACATACCCGTCGTTGTCGTTGTCGCAGTAGTACGGTGTCTGAAAGCAGACCCCGCCCTCGTCCACGCCGCCGGTGCAGTTATTGTCAATCCCGTCGCAGATCTCGGCCGCGCTGGGGTTGACGAACTCGCTCGCGTCATTGCAGTCGTCGGCCACGAAGGAAAAACCGGGAGGCGGATCCGTTCCGACACAGGCTGGCAGGCCCGCGCCGGCGCCGAACGAGTCCTGATCATGGTCGTTGTAGAGCGTTTGCTCTTGCCACGACCCCGGGTCGCCGTCGTTGCAGTCCGTGCCTGGGCCAAGCTGGCAGCCGTCCGGAATACAGCCATAGCTGTCACAGCTGCCGCTGACGCTCTGCGACACGGCGCGATCGCCATCGCTGTCACAGAAGTAGCTGACGTTCTGGCAGACCCCGCCCTCGTCCACGCCGCCGGTGCAGTTATTGTCAATCCCGTCGCAGAGCTCCTGCGCGGTGGGGTGAACTTGAGCGTTGGCGTCGTCGCAGTCATTGCCCTGGAAACTGGTCCCCAGGGGCGCGTCCACGTCCCCGACGCAGACCTCATCCAGCGGCAAGGCGCCAAAGCCGTCCAGGTCGTTGTCATTGTACAGGCGCGTGATACGCCAGACTGCGGGATCGCTGTCGTCACAGTCCGTTCCGCCGCAGTCCGTAGCCGTGAAGCCATCCCCGTCACTGTCCGGACAAACCGACTCGCCACCGTCGTCATCATCACTCGCGTCGTCATCCGCCGGATAGTAATTGTTCTCCTTGGGCGCGTCCGAACCCTGACAGGCGAACAACGCACTCGCGAACAGAACGACCAATAGAACCAACATCGTCCGTTTCATGACCGTCTCCTTCCGTCTATCCCCTCGCGGGGAATTGGGTTTCTGTTTGCCGAACCGACTCATCTTAAACTAAATACCTCTAAATTACCAAAGTACGGGTTTATCACCAAAATATGGCAAAAAACCAAATAAATTGATTATATTAACTCTCTAATCAATCTCTCTATTTAAGCATATTATTCAATTCTTGTCAAATAAATACACCTCCACGGACAAATTGACCAATAATCATTGGGGATAAGCTATGTTCGACAGGATAAAAAGACAAAAATTGGAAATTAGAAATTGTCGGGTGGTCCATGTCCTGGTTAACCTGGGTTTTAAAACCCAGGTTAACCAGGACAGCCGTGTCTTTAATTTATAACCCGCTTCGCTTCGCCTCGCCCCGCACAATGCGGGGCGAGTTTCCAACTTCTAATTTCTGGTTTTTATTATTCGTAATTAAAAAAACGCCCTTTTGAAGCGTACTCTGTGCTTTGAGCTTTGAGCTATGTATTCTACCCCACCCTCACCATCCACACACTCCCCGGCTTCACCGTCTTGGAGTTATATGAGGCGAAAGCTTTGCGCAGCGCCGCCGGCTGCGTCACATGCAAATAATGATTGGACAGGAGAATTTGGAAGTCACGGTTAAAGGCCAGAAATGCCTGAAACAGATACTGCTCTGTCCAAAACCGGTGCTCATGCTTGACCCATTGCTCCGGGTATTCGCCCGGCCAAAAAATGTCGTGCACATGCACCATCACGCCCGGGTTCAGACGCGGCAGAATTTCCAAATACTCATACTGCACGTCGCTGCCGATTTTCAGTACGTGGCTGGAGTCAATGAACAGAATATCCCCGGCCTGGAGTTTTTGAAATTCTTTGACCGGAATATCTTGAATGGGCTTCTGGACCAAACGGGTCAGCCCGGGAAACCCCATACGTAGAAATTTAGCCGGGTACGGCTCAAACACCACCAGCTCCCCCGCATGACCCTCTGCCCTGTTTTTTTCCAGCGCCTGCGCGGCCAGAAGCGTTGACATGCCTGAACCGATCTCCCAAATACGTTTGGGTTTGTGGCAACGAATCATGCTATAAAGCACTTCCGCGTCTACCGATTCAAATGAATGATTCTGGAGATAAAATTCCGGCAGCCGGCCCTGTCGTGGCAGCGCGTCGTACTCTTTTTTGAATTTGGCCAGCTGTTTCAGCAACACCAACTGCTCTGCTATACGCAAATCTAACCCGGGCAGCGCGGACTGCTTCTGCCACAGCCGTTTGGGCAGGGCGGCAGTATCCGGAATCGGACTATAGAAATGCACTGGCGTGATATGCACGCCCAGCGCCTGCCAGAAATTAAAGATAACCCGACAAAATTTTTTGACCACGGTGGAATACAATGACATACCATCATTATACCATTTATCTCTTACAACCGCACGGAATCAAAACTCAAACAGTATAAGTCCGGTGGGGTTCGGGGGCGGCATTGTCCCGAGCCGAGCCCCGTTTCGGTTCTCTAGGGCTGCAGGGGCGAGGCGGGTAGATACGTATAGCGCTGCCTAAGCACGACGGACTCTGCCGCCCCCGAAACTCTTTGGTTACTTTCTGGTTACAGAAAGTAACAGCCCCCGCAGGGGTACCACCCAAACGGTGGAACTAAAGATAATGATGGGAGTTGGGAGAAACTAGAAAACCCCCTCCCCGCCTGCAACGCTATGCGCGCAGCATTGCGGGCAGGCTGTCCTCCCCCTTATGAATAAGGGGGAAAGACGGTCGAGTACGCTTTAGGTAAAGACAGAAGGGTCCGGCGAGGTAAGGAGAGAAACGTGCTCCCACAGAGGTACCACTGTACAATAAATTTAAAAAAATAAATCGAAAACGACCCGGGTGCCATGTGGCATCCCCGGGTCGGATATGTGAGGGCGACCTGCGGTCGCCCTTGTGATTTGATTAAAATTGGGAAAACTCTGGGCCGCGCCCTACGGCGTCGGCGTCAGATCCCAGAACGGGCGGTCGCCGCCCCCGGCGTCGTCGTAGGCCACGTCTCCGCTGTAGTAGCAGGTTTCCGTGGAGGCGATGTCGCCCCAGGTCCCCTGACTGTCCGCGAAGAAGTTGGCCCAGTCACGGCCATCGGGAATAGCCGCCGTGTAGGTGTCGGTCGCGCCGTCGTAGACCGTCGGCACGCCGGTGGGCGCGCCGCAGTACGGGGCCACCAAGCAGCCGAAGACGAACTGGTTGAGCGGGACGCTCATTCCGGTCAGTCCGCGCACCGCGATGGTCCCGCCGTTCCGGCCGGAGCCGGTACGGATGACCGCGCACTCCGCGCAGTCGACTGGGCAGGTCGCCACGGTCTCGGGCGTCTCACACAGGAAGTCGCCGCACACCGGCGGGGTCACCCCCGTACAGGTGTCGGTCAACTCGTCACAGGTCTCATCCTGCGTACACGGCTCGGCGCCGTTCGCGCAAAAGCCGCTTTCGCAAGTCTCTGTCCCGTTGCAGAACAGGCCGTCGTCGCAGTCGGCGTCAACCTGGCACTCGACGTTCGGCACGCAACTGTCCGTGCCCTCGTCGCAGGTCTCATCCTGGCTGCAGGGTCCATCAGCGGCCGGAGCGCAGCTTCCGAGGAAGCAGAACTCGCTGCCGTTGCAGTACAGGCCGTCGTCGCAGTCGGCGTCAACCTGGCATTGAGGAACCAAGCACTCATCCGTACTTTCCTCGCACTCCTCGCCATCCAGGCAAGGATCGCCGTCGCTGTAGCACGAGTTGAGGTCCTCGTCGCAACGCTCATCGCCGTTGCAGTAGAGGCCGTCCTGGCTGCACGGGTCGCCTGCCGATCCGCACTCATACGCGGTATCCGACAGGGAAACGCACACCTCGTCGCCGTTGCAGAAGAAGCCGTCGTCCTGGCAGGGATTGATGCCCCAGCCGCAGAATCCGTCACTCCCGCATTCGTCGCCGAAGGTGCAGCCATCGTTGTCGTTGCAGTCCGCGTCCACGTCACAGGGCACCGCATTCCTGACCTCATAGAGGCCGGCCACGGTTTCGTACAGATCCCACATCGCGCCGTTGCGCTGATAGAGCCGCAGCTCAACCAGCTTCTCACCGGGAGAATCGAAGGTCACGACCTCGTCGGGATTGAGGCCCGAGCTCGGGTCCCCATCCGTGAAGGTCCAGGAGAACGCGTAGTCTCCGGCCGTTTCCAGCCAGTCGCACAGCGCGTCCGGCTGCCGCTCGATCAGCGGCGAGAATTGGCTCGGGTAGCCCACGGCGCCGATCAGGGGGTCCGCCTGCCAGCCGAAGTCGGCCAGGCAGTAGAACTCATCCGGGGTCAGGTCAATGAACCCACCCCAAACGTCCTCGAACCACCGAACGGTACCGCTGTAGTCGCAAGCCCCGGCGTAAAAGAAACCGAGACCCATCATTTTGATCCGGAGGGAATCGTACCCCTCAAGCACCGCGACATGCCACAGGGCGCGTCCGTCCTGGATATCCAGGAGATTCAGCGGCACCTGCGACAGGTCGCACCACTCATCGGGGTTGTCATCGCAGCCGAGCAGCGCGGAGCCGAGATTGGCATCCGCGTCGCACTCAATATAGACGTCGTTGCCGACGCGCTCCACCGAGCATCCGCTCGTCGTCGAATCCAGATCACAGAAATTGGTCTGTTCGTTGCAGACCTCGTCGCTGTCACAGGGGTCGCCGGCGTGCTCACAGGCGTTGACCGCCTCGT
>JACRDY010000014.1 GCA_016218485.1 Candidatus Falkowiibacteriota bacterium | reverse complement strand
GCTGTGAATTACGAAACTCTGTTTGCCCCTCAATTTTGAGCAACGAAAAACAACCCGTCTCAGCCGGGTATGGCAACGAAACACATTTTGTCACACATTGAAAACTCTATTTCGACGAGTTGCTTTTTACGCCATGACGAATGAGAGGAGGGCGTGGAGATAATTGGCCAGGTAACCGGAGATAGATCTCGGGAGGCTCGTGACCAATCCATGGAAGAGCTTGAGATCGCGGAAGTCGAACTCAATTCTGAACCGGCCTTTGTACAGCTCTTCCTGCCATGTGGTCATCAGTTTTTTCATCGTCTTGTAGGGCCGGATGAGGATCCAACGTTTACCTTCAATGTTCATATCTTTCTCCAGTTGGGCTGAAACGTACCCAGCGTCGGCGACGATGATGCCGTAGATGTCTTGGTTGATGGCTCGGAAGACGTCCCGGTCGTTGGCTCCGGGCTTCGTAAACCGCAGAGCCAGCATACGACCGTCATGATCCCTCGTTAAGGTTATTTTCAGCCCGTAAAACCAGCCTTTAGTGCTTCTGCCCAGTCCAGCCAGACCGTACATAGTTTTGTGCTCATCCATGTTCTTCTTGAGGCATACCGGGATGTCGGTAGCGTCGGTGTATTTGACCCTATGGCTCGTCTGGTTGTTCTGGCGCATGATGACGAGGAGTATGCGCAGCGTGAGGATCGCTACGCGATTCACGGAGACGACGAAGGTTTTGTAGGAACAGGCCAGGGCCTCCTTAAAATCATCATACACTGATTTCTTCGTCAGTCTCGTGCTCGCGTGTTGGTAGAGAGCAAAGGTGAAAGCATCCCGGTCGGGGATCTTCTTCGGTCGACCGTTCGCGGGCGTTTTCAATTCCGCGATCTTGAAGAAGGAGAGGAACTGTGTGACAATGTGTTTGAGATTTTCATAAATCTCAAGTTTCATATAACAAGCGACATCCTTAGGTGGATGCCGCTTGTTATTATATCCAATTTTTACTTGAAATGGGAGTTTCGTAATTCACAGCTCAATGGAGCTTTTTTATTATAAAACGCCTTAATAACCACGTACCGTAGCACAGAGTATTTCAATATCTTCATTCTCCGAATCGGTAAAGTAAGGATAATAAAAGTGACCCATTGATGCAATCGCTGGGCCACAACAATTCGGGTTGATGCCTGTGATGACTCGTGAAACGAGCTGCTAGGCCGCCGCCTGGTACACCTGACCGGCCACCGTACAAAGGTCGCTGATGACTTTCTCGGTATAGCCGAGGTGCCCCACAACCAACGGGATACCCTCGTCCACCAGCGCGTCAAGGCTGCTGGCCATGAACAGGTGCAGAATCTGCCGCCGCTTCACATCCACGAGCACGACCCAGGGAAAAACCGCCGGGCCTGTCTTCCGGAACGCGACAATGGTCAGACCACGGAAGACCTGCTTGGCCTTCTTAGCCGCCTGAATGGCCCCAACCAGCGGGCTGGTAGCGGCCACATACCACTCCCAATAGCCCAATGCTTCGTCGAACTTCGGGACGATCCTGAAATCCGAATTCAAGAACTCTTCCTGCCCGACGTTAGAGAACGCGGGACCCTTAGGATCAGACCCGAAAACTGCTGCTACTACTCTCTTTCTTCGTGGCATGATTCTGCTCCTTGTGAAAATGTTCTAAATATAATATAAATCTAATCAATCAAAAAGTCAACAGGATGTAATGGTAATATGATACCAACAATTGACAAAAAACCTTACAAGCTATATGCTGAGACAAGTCTAAGCAGACAAGATGGCCGCCCCGCTAAGCGGGGAGGAAAGTCCGAACACCCCAATCGTGGCAACACGGTCGGAAGTGGAAAGTCGCTAACGGCGACCGTCCCGCCTCGGCGGGATAGGGAAAGTGCCACAGAGACAATACGAGTCCAATGTAATCTTCGGATTACTGGTGTGCTCCGCCTTCGTCCCCACAGCGGGGACTTCGGCGGATGCTCAATTTTGTACCTGCGCGTTCGCGCAGACAAAATTGGCAAAAGGTGAAAAGATACCGGGTGTTGCTTTTAGAAAATCATATGATTTCTAAAACAGCTGCCGGCATCCCCTCCGGGTGACCGGAGTGCGGTGGTAAACCCTTTCCGGTGCAAAAGCAAATTTGGTTGCTTGCTCGAGCCCGGCAGCAATGCCGGGCCCAGATAGATGGCCATCCATGAAGTGGTAACACTTCGGGACAGAATTCGGCTTACCAGTCTGCTTGGACTACTAAAAAACCCGACGCATGTCGGGTTTTTTAAATGGTCCGACACGCCCTTTGGGCGTGTTACCATAACACGGCCAAAGGCCGTGTCGTTCCTTAACTACAACAGCCCCACTCGCTCTCTCACCTCTTCCATAGTCTTCCCAGCAACTTTTTGCGCGCGCGCCGCGCCGCCACGGACTACCTGATCAATATA
This sequence comes from Candidatus Falkowiibacteriota bacterium, assembly GCA_016218485.1. Lineage (GTDB taxonomy): Bacteria > Patescibacteriota > Patescibacteriia > JACRDY01 > JACRDY01 > JACRDY01. The sequence goes on along the minus strand of JACRDY010000014.1, from coordinate 8,169 downwards.
TTTTTTATCCTGCGACAAAGCCTTGCGCTTCTCCCGAAATTCTTCAAAATACACCCCCATGGCGTCAGCCAGCTGCTCTTTGAGCTCACCAAATTTTATCTTCTTGTCTTTCTTTTGCTTGAAGAAATACTCCACCGCTGCCGGGTGCGCGAACTCTTCCAGGAGCAGGAGCAGGTTCGTCCCGCCGGCCGACTGTCCGTCGCCGCTGTCTGACACCGCTTTCTTTAACTTTTTCAGGATCATTGCCGGCTCTTCATTGATCCCAATGTAGTGAGCGCTGCCGAGCGACTTGGACATTTTCTTGGTTGGGTCAATCAAGCTCATCACCTTAGGGACGTTCGTCAAGAGCACTTGCGGCTCGGTGAAATACTCACCGTATTTTTTGTTAAACCAGCGGGCAATGCTGCGGGTCAGCTCCACGTGCTGCACCTGATCCTGGCCCACCGGGATAAGTTTAGGGTGATAGAGTAAGATATCAGATGCTTGCAGCACGGGGTAGTCAAACAACCCAACGTTAATATTTTTTTGTTGCCGACCCGCCTTATCTTTAAACTGTGTCATCCGCTCCAACTCCCCCATTGGCGTCAATGTATTAAAAATCCACGCCAATTCCGTGTGCCCGGTCACCTGTGACTGGACAAAAATCGTTGACTTGTCCGGGTCCAGTCCGGCGGCGACGTAGTCCATCACCACCCCGCGGGTCTTGTCCGCCAATCCCGCCGATTTGCTGTCGCCCGTCAAGGCATGCAGGTCAGCCACAAAAAAATAGCAGTCATAGGTACCGCTATTCTGCAGCTCCACGAAATTCTTGAGCGCCCCCAAAAAATTACCGACGTGGAGTTCACCGCTCGGCTGCATACCGGTCAGAATAGCTGGTTTACCTTTGCTCATATCAGTATTGGAATTTTAACATTAATCAGCCGGGGGTTCAAGTTTAAATCTTTATTTTCAGAAAATCTTTCGCCAGGACTATCTTACCGGAATAATAGCGCCGAATAATTTTTTTGATGGGTAATTTTTCCACGGCCGGGTAAAAATGCGTCGGGATAACCAGCCTGACCTGCGCCGCGGCCGCGATCTGCCCGACGAGCTCCGGCGTCAGATGATCCTGCCCAGACTTGGCCGCGCCACAATCAATCAGTAAAACATCAGCACCACTAGCTAATGTGATAACATCATCTTTACTCTCTTCGCTGCTGTCGCCGCAGTACACTATTGATTTACCGTTACACGTGAAACGATAGCCCACGGCGTCGGAGCAAAACGTCGAGCCCATCTTTTCCGTCAGCAACCGAGTGGTGACCGTGACCGCACCGACTGCAAAATTAGCATTGCGTAATTCCTGCAACGTTACCGAGATTTTATTCTGTTTCTGACTAATATTCGGATAAAACGCTCTCACCAGCTGCTCATAAAAACCGGCAAACTGCGGCGGGCCGAACAGATTCACGAGATGCTGTGTAGCGCTGGCGTGAGCCCAGGTCCACAACAGACCCGGCAAATCATGCACGTGATCAACGTGAGTATGAGTGTAAAACACGTGGTGAATCGCAAAGACATCCTGACCGGCGCGAACAATCTGCCGTTTGGTGCCAGCGCCAGAGTCCAGCAAAAAAACCTGCCCTCCAGCTGCTAACAGATAACCGCTTTCTGAACGTGCCGTGCGCGGATACAGTGTCCCTGAACCAAGAATAGTTAACTGCATATATTCACGTTATGACCAACGCCCTATCGGTATCATCCGTGCCCATCCGTGTAATCTGCGCTCTTTAGACTTCAATCAACACCGGCAAGATCATCGGCCGGCGCTTAGTCTGTTTCCAGAGGAACTCGCCGAGTTCATTGCGGATTTTATTCTTGAGATAATTCTCAAAAGCAGGCGAAGCCGGATCCTTGTCTTTGAGCATCAGTTTGACCTTGCGGCGGGTGTCTTCCACCAGGGTCTTACTCTCTTTCATATAGATAAAGCCACGGGAAATCAAATCGGGATTCTGAACCAGTTCACCGGTTTTCTTGCGGATGGTGACGATGACCACCAGCATGCCGTCTTCGGCCATCATGCGCCGGTCGCGCAATACAACCTCTGAAATATCACCGACGCCAAGACCGTCCACAAAGATATACTCGGCCGGCACGCGATCTTCAGTCACTCGCGCTTTGTCTTTACCCACCTCAATGATCTGGCCATTATCGGCGATCAAAACGTGGTCGGGCGCGAAACCGCAGGCCTCCCCTACTGATCGGCCGTTAATGCGCAGCATGAAGTGATTGCCCTCAATCGGCATATAGTACTTCGGCTTCATGATCTGACAAAATTCAATCAGATCGCCCTGCTTGGCGTGTCCGCCGGCGTGGATGTCCATCATGTGGTAGTGAATAACCTGCGCGTCATGGCGGTAGATCCCGTCCATCAGACTCTGCACCGTCCGCTCATTACCCGGAATGACCGAGGAGGAAAAGATAACCGTATCATTCTTTTTGAGTTCCAAATAGCGATGATCGTTGTTAGCCATGCGCATCAGTACGGCATTACGCTCGCCCTGCGCGCCGGTACAGATGATTATCAGCTTGTCATCCGGCAGACTTTTAGCTTCCTGCCAGTCTACCATAGTGTTTTTTTTGAATTTCATGAAGCCAAGGTTACTGGCTACTTCCATATTAGTAACCATACTACGACCTTTTACCATCACCTTGCGGCCATACTGTTCGGCGAGTGAAATGAGGAGCTGCACGCGCGACAGGTTGGAGGCAAAGGTGCCGACGATCATCCGGCCCTTGACCTGACGAAAAATTTCTTCCAGTTCCATACCGACCTGCGTCTCGGACAACTGGTGACCCGGTTTTTCCGCGTTCGTACTGTCAGCCATCAGCACCAGCACGCCGTCTTTGGCGATCTGGCGCAGCCGGTTGATATCCATCGGCTCTTCATTGACCGGCTGTTTGTCAAACTTAAAGTCCCCGGTGTGGACAATAGTGCCCACCGGCGTTTTGACGACCAGACCGTAACAATCGGGAATATTGTGGTTGACCCGGAAAAATTCCACGGTGAAAGCTGAACCGAACTTGAGCACACTGCTCGCATTAATCGTCTGGATATTGAGTGGCGGCGCGCTGCGGTATTCCTCTTGACGCTTCTTGATAATACCGGCGGTCAGCACCCCGGTATACAATGCCGGGTTACCGACTTTGGCCATCAGGTGTGGAATGCCGCCGATGTGGTCATAGTGTCCGTGGGTAATGACCACACCGCGAACCTTGTTCACCTTGTCTTGGAGGTAGGTAAAATCATTGACGATGTAGTCAATACCCGGCATATCTTCTTCCGGAAACTGCAGACCCATGTCAACGATAAAAATATCATTGCCATACTCAAAGACGGTGCAGTTGCGACCCACCTCTTCCATACCGCCGAGCACGATGATGCGCAGCTTGTCCATGGAATTTTTGTGAGCGCTGACGAGCGCGCGGCTGGCCAAACCGAACTTGTGCTTAGCGGGCGCACCCGTAGCGTGATGATGACCCTGGTGAGGACGGCCAAAGCGACGGCTACCAGACTGCGGCCGGCCTGACCGTTTAGCGCCACCGGATCGTCCGTGGGATGATTTAGTTTTTGGATTCATAGCAATAACTGATTAATAAATTAAAGAGAGATTGACGCTGCTGCGCCAAAAAATGTAAAGAGAGATGTTGAGATTCCTCAAAAAATACCACGGTGGATTACCCTGCCACCTGATAAGACCTATGCCGGGAAGAGGACTCGTCAGCTCATCGGCAAAGCCGTGAGCTGATCCGCTCAAGCCCAAAGGGCTATGAGCGGAAACCTTCCCCTAACAATACTTCACCCATACACTACACCTGATAAAACCTATGCCGGGAAGAGGACTCGAACCTCCATGGGTTGCCCCACACGGCTCTGAACCGTGCGTGTCTACCAATTTCACCATCCCGGCAGGGGTCTGAACAGGTGGGTGTTAGCACCCTCCAAGATTGAATAATTACAAATTACGAATTACGAATAGGGTTCTTATTTTTAATGTTTTTGCATTCGTAATTCTTAATTCGTAATTAGTAATTATTGGCGGAGAGCATATTACGGCAGCGCCCGTTTCACCTCAATATACCGGCGCCACAGATCAGACAGACGGTCCGCGGGTACAAAAATCCGCTGCACTTGCAATCCCCGCACGTCACTATCCACCACATAGGTGTAGGTCGGGCTGTAGAGAAAAATCGCCGGAATTTCTTGAGCGAGTATATCCTGAAACGTCTGGTAGCTCGCCGCGCGCGCTGCCACATCCGTCGTCTGACGACCCGCGATAATCACTTTATCTACTCGCTTATCATTCAAGAGCGACAGATTCAACCCATTCTCTCCAGCCTGCGAAGAGTGCCAGAAGGGATATGGATCAGGATCATAGCCCACGATCTCACTGTAGAGAAAAGCCTCATAGCTGTGAGTACGGATCACCTGACGCAGCACACTCTCCGGAGACACCATATTGAGCACCGTGCGAACACCAATCGCCTGCCAGTTCTCTTGAATGATCTTAGCGACAGCCAGCGACTCTGGCTGATTGACGACCGTCAAATTCACCGTCAACAGCTGATCGCCTTTCTTGCGAAAATACTCCTGATCAGTAATCTCCGCCAGACGTTCCTCGTCCGATCGATCAACAAACTCTTGCCCTGCCGGCGTGGCCGCTCGCTCTTTGACCCGTACCGCCTCAAGGTAGTTATTGGGCGTAATGCCCTGCCACTTGGCGTTGTCCAAAAGCGCGGTGGCCTCTGCTGGCGCGAAGTTCACACTCGGTGTGTCAGCAGTGTAACCGATAGCGCCGGGGAGAATTGGACTATTGACTACCACCGCTTGATCCCCCAGCACCTGCTGCACGATACGTTGCCGATCAATCGCCTGCGCCAGCGCCTGACGAACCGCCTTTTCTTTCACTGCCGGATTGTTATTCTGGTTAAAAAACACCGCGGAATACTGCGGGAGGTTCAACTCGTACGCAGTGAATCCTTTGGCTTTGTCCTGATTGCCAAAAATCTTGTCCCGTGACTCACGGGGCAGAAAGCTGGCGGCGGAAATATTCTTGTTCAAGAGCGCCTGCTCCAGCGCGGTAAAATCAGGATAGAATTTAAATGTTACTTTGGCCAGGTACGGACTGCCGAGCGAATACCCGGTATTGGCGGCCAAGGTAAATGAACGAATCGTACCCTGGCTGTCTTTCTTGAGTGAGTCAAACTTGAACGGTCCGCAACCCACCGGCTTGAGGTTCAGTTCACTCAAACGAATACTGGTGGAGTCCAACGTGCTCCAGAGGTACTCCGGCAACACACCAAATGTTAACGTGCTTAAAAATGGCGCGAAGGGTTCTTTCAAAACAAACTTAATAGTATAGTCATCCACTGGCTCGGCGGTAATACCGCGGAAACTGACTGCCAGTGGTGAACCGACCTCGGGATCTTTGATCAGATCAAAAGTCAGGAGCACATCGTTAGCGGTCACCTCGCGGTCACTCCCCTGCCAGGTCACCCCCCGGCGCAGTACTACCGTATACTCCTGCTGATCATCTGAAATCGTATAGGACTCGGCCAGATCAGGCTCAAGAGAACCATTGGCCGCCTTCATCAGTCCACAGAAGACGAGCGAGCTGATATCACGATCAACATCATTGGCTGCGGCCAAAATCGGATTGATATACCGAGGGCTGCCGATCAACCCTTCGGAATATTCACCGCCAAAAGCCGGCTCAAGCTGCAAGGTAAAAAACCAGACGTTAGCCACCAAAACCACGACGGCAATCAAGAGCGAGCCGAGCGCGAGCCGCAACAGGTAGTATTCTTTGGGTGACAGAAAATGCCCGAGTTTCCGCAGCTGTCGCCAGCTGGGCCAGCGGCGCGTATGAACAGAGAGTGACTGCACCAACTGCCTGTCCAGCTCTCCTTTCGCCTGATGCTGCGCCAAGAGATCACCGGGAGTATTATCAGCGATAACTCTGCGCTGACTGGAACGTTTTTTGGCGGCTGACGAATGAGACCGTTCCCCATCAGCAGAACTCTCACTATCGGTCAATTTTTTTTCAGACACAAAACAATAGATTAACGAACACAAACAATGCGAGGAGAAAACTATTTTTGAGATAGAGATGGTTGCAAAACTACTTTTAAGCGTCCCGCCCCGCACAATGCGGGGGATCGTTCGAGACGAGGAAAGGGCAATGATTGGCGCCCCGCACAATGCGGGGTGAGGGGTAACAATCATTATGCCGACTCCTTGACGACTTGTCCGCCAAAGCTTTAGCGACGGTGGGAGTCTCGGACGAAAAAGGACACATTGCAACTAAAGGAGTTTTGCAACCATCTCATAACGGTCTAGATGATAAAGACAACGAGAGCCAGGCCGAGGAATAGCGCCGCCAATACTACAGTAGCCCAGAACAGCGCCTTCTCCGCGCCGCGCTTGGTTTTGTAGACATTGCCTTCGCCGCCAAAAACTGCTCCCATACCGGTGCCGCGATTTTGCAATAAAACACAGGCAATGAGAAGTATGGCGACCACAATCTGAATGGCCGAAATAATGGCAGTATTCATAGGAGTTAAAAACTAGCCCTTATACTACTCCAAAAGCGTATTCCCGTCAAGCGCTGGGCATCACGTTGGGCATCACGCCTGGCGAGACGGTCGCGCTGCTCTTTTTCAGAGCAATGTCCTTGTCTACCACCGCCTCCTCCTGATCATGGTAATCCAAAACCTCGGACTTATACGGTTGGTACGTTTCTTTAGACACCGTCAAATAGTAAGCGTTCGGTCCGACTAAAAAGTTATACTTACCCGCGCTATTGGCGATCTGCGTATCCAGGAGTTTATTGTACTTCGTGTCAAAGATACGGACAATCGCTTTGGCCAGCGCCTCCTTGGTGTCCAGGTCAAAAATTGAACCGTAGGCTTTGGGTTTGTAGGTCAGCGCCAACCGTTTGAAGACAAAGAAAAGAATGAAATGAACCAGCAGAATGCCGGTAACCAGCGGCGTCGGGGACACCAGCCAGGCCAGGACGGCCAGGGTCGGACCAACAAAGGCAATCACTTTCTTGAAGTACTCACTGCTCTTGTCGGAGTAGACCTCGGCATCTGTCTGCTGCCGCTTATTGGTATCCACGGGGATATTCAAACTGACCAAGGTATCCTTGTCAGTTAAGGTAACGGGCGCGCCGTAGTAAATGTCAGCGTAGTTACCATCACGGATCTGCTGACCCAAAACTGACGAGGGGAAGACATAGTCCTGCTTCTGCGCCTTGAGGTAGTACTGACCGGGATTAGCCACGAAGGAATATCGTCCCTTGCTGTCTGTCACCTGCGTCGCGACTAACTTATTAGTGGTGTTGTCATAGAGCCGAACAATCATCAGATCCACGGGACGCTTGGTCAGAGAATCGTAGACCACGCCGTACTTACGCCGCCGGTAGAGGAAGAATCGCCACGGTTCGGTAAAGATAAACCGAATATAGGGGAGGAAAGTAATAGAGGGCAGGGCCGCCGCCGTGTTGACAATAGTGATCAGCACCACCGTCGGGGTGGCGATCTTTTGGTTCACTGCTTCTACATTTGGATTGGAAAAAACCAGTTGATTTAAAAATTGTACCGGAGCTGACGCTACGACCTGCCTGACCCCCGGTAATTCAGCCAAAAATTGCGACACTTCATGCACGACGGCCAATTCCTCCGTCAGCTGAATTATTTGGATAAAATTGTACTCATCATCATCGCTCGGGCTTAAGCAGCCGGGATCATCAGGATAGTCAGTCAAACCGTCGCCGTCGTTGTCTATTCCGTCAGAACAGGCAGCCAACAACACTGACTCAATCTGACAGCTTGATGAACAGCCATCGCCGTCAATGGTATTACCGTCATCGCACTCTTCGTTGTCATCGAGCTCATTATTGCCACAGAGAGAGATAATCTCCTCTGGAGTATTATACTCATCATCATCGCTCGGGCTTAAGCAGCCGGGATCATCAGGATAGTCAGTCAAACCGTCGCCGTCGTTGTCTATTCCGTCAGAACAGGCAGGCAACAACACTGACTCAATCTGACAGCTTGATGAACAGCCATCGCCGTCAATGGTATTACCGTCATCGCACTCTTCGTTGTCATCGAGCTCAGTATTGC
>JACRDY010000013.1 GCA_016218485.1 Candidatus Falkowiibacteriota bacterium | reverse complement strand
CGCCCTAATCCTTGTTCACCGCAAGCAATTATTGGATCAGTGGATTGAGAGAATACAAACTTTTTTAGGCATCGCTAAAGCTCATATCGGCCAATATTCTGGAACAAAGAAAAAACTGGGAAAACAGATAACGGTCGGCTTATTGCAAAGCTTGGCTCGTAAAGGCGACCTTACCGAATTAAGAGATAAGTTCGGAACGATTATTGTTGATGAGTGCCACCACATCCCAGCCGCTACGTTCCGTGAAGTTATCGCACAATTGAATCCAAAATATATTTACGGGCTAACTGCTACGCCAAAACGTAAACATAATGATGAAAAGCTGATATATGTTTATATCGGCGACATCATCGCGCGCATGGAAGCTTCGGATTTCATGCCTGTATCCGATCTCCCACATCAGCCACCGGAAATATTAATCCGCACGACAAATCTTAACCTTCCATTTAAATTTACGACTGATAACTTTCAACTTTTGGCTAAGGTTGTTTGTTTCGATACCGCCAGAAATCAGATGATTATTGAAGATATCTTGAATAAGGTCGGCGAAGAAGGCAAAAGACTGCTTGTGTTAAGCGAACGGAAAGAACATCTGGAAATTTTAGCCATGTATCTTAAGGGTAAGTGTGAGACTATCGTTATTTCCGGAGACGACTCGGCACCGAAAAGAAAGTCAAAGTTGAAGCAAATTGAGTCTGGACATTATCGAGTCATCCTTTCCACTGGGCAATTCTTTGGCGAGGGCATAGATATCCGTGGAATTTCCTGCCTAATATTGGCATTCCCTTTTTCGTTTGAAGGGAAACTCGTCCAGTACATGGGTCGGCTTCGAGATATTGGAGAACAGAAAACAATCGTTGATTATCGTGATACTCAAATCCCATTTTTGGATAAGCAATTCAAACAACGCGAACGGCATTATAAAAAATTGAAAGCGCAGATTAAGCAATTATGACTCGGTGCAATTTGCTTAACATTGTTGAAGTTAAGCAAATCCTCCCACGCTCTCAAATTTCGTCTTACGGCTCGTCAGTGTCTCAATTGGTGCAAAGCTCTTACTCTCGGCACAAAGCTCGCCACAAGGGCAAACAGCTGGGAAATCAGGGGTTACAGGTTCTCGTACTTGGCCAGCAATCCTTTCATCTGATCAAAAACCACGGTAGGATATTTGTACTCCTCCGCCCAGTCAAAAGTTCGAAAATCGTTGAGCAGGGCGAGCTTTGAGGCAGATTTTTTATTGATGGTCGCAATGGTAGCGTCCGCCGCGGCGGATTAACCACTTGGTTGTGCCTGTCCGCCGACTTGTCCCCCGTAGTTTTAACGGAGAGGGAAGCTTTAGCGTAGGCGGGGGGAGAGTCCCACCCTCGGAGCCATCAAAAAACTCTCCAAACAGGACGGTTTTTTGATTTTAGAAAAGTCATCTCCAGAGTATCTATTCGTGTTCTGCTGTGCCCCGCACAATGCGGGGCACGGAAAAACACGGATTGAATGCGCGTTATTTTAGGACGGTTTTTTGATTTTGTAGTATACTACTGGTCATGCAGCCAAAAACATTTCAACCAATGATTTTACGGTGGTACCGACGCAACGGCCGGCCTGATTTGCCGTGGCGAAAAACTAGAGATCCATATCATATTTTAGTTTCAGAAATAATGCTCCAGCAGACGCAGGTAGATCGGGTGATGGAAAAGTATCATCGCTTTATCAAGCGGTTTCCAACTGTAGAAAAATTGGCTCGCGCTAAACGTTCCAGCGTGATCAAAGCCTGGCAGGGTCTAGGCTACAATCGCCGTGCCATATATTTACAGCAGGCCGCACAGGAAATTATCAACATTGGTCGCTGGCCCAAGACGGCTGAAGCGTTGCAGACGCTGTCCGGCGTCGGGCCATACACAGCCGCTGCAGTCGTGGTGTTCGCTTTTAATTCACCCGTCACGATGATTGAGACTAACATTCGCCGCGTTTTCATTCACCATTTTTTTCCGAACCGTACTAGGGTTACTGACCGTCAACTGTTGCCGCTGATTACTGACACACTCTATCGGAAAAATCCCCGGCTGTGGTATTCCGCCTTGATGGACTATGGCGCAATAGCCTTACAGCACGTCACCAACCCCAATCGGCGCAGCCGCCAGTATACCCGACAGTCGCCGTTCACGGGGTCAGACCGGCAGATCCGCGGCGCGATTATCAGACTTCTGACCGTAGAGAGGCGGTTAACCCGGGCACAAATTCTGCGGCGTCTCGGCTTTGCGCCCGCGCGATTGCAGGAGCAGTTGACGGCTTTATCCGCCGAAGGCTTCGTCAGACAGACCCGACAATTATATTCTCTGGCGTGAGATAGGTTTTTATTAATTCACGGATGAATTCGTGGGTTGATAATACCAAAAAACCGCTTGGTGGGCGGTTTTTTGCTGGGCAGATACTGATTTAATGGTGATGACCGCTACCATCTTTATTCTTATCGTTGTTGTGATTTTTATGCATCAGCAGGTGCAGCAGCGGACAGGCCAGCAAGATGACATAGGGTAGATAATTATTGAGGTGCGGCTGATGTCGGTTGAGGAGATAGATAATGCCGACTGCGGACAGCATGACGAGCCCCCATTTTCGGTAAGCTTGGCGCTGCCCAATTGATTCTGCCATACTGATCAGTTATTTCTCCAGACTGGAATTATGCATCCAAACCATATACGCTCCAAAAATTACGGCGAAAATCAGCATGTACACCGCACCCAGCAGGTAGCTGCCCCCGTTGCCCCAGATAAAGCCCGGCAATGTCTCAAACAATGCGTGATGCAGTTCCGTGCCGCGAACCGTGCGGAGTGGCAGGTAGCCGCCTAAGAGGCAGATAACATACGTCACTTCAGCGCCAAGAACGCAGCGCCAGATATATTGAGTGAATGAGAGTTGTCCCATACTTTTTACGTTATGAGTTAATTGGGATAGTTCTACAACCATCCCATTATTTAATTAAGTTTACTGATTTCTGCGATGAGGCTAGCATTCCAAATACCCATTTTAGGATCATCCAACGTATAGCGGATCGTCCCTTCCCGATCAATAATGAGATACGAGTGACCGGGGAAGCGGCCGGGGTGCATGGACGAGGGCGCGGTCAGCATGCCGAACTGTCTGGATACGGCGCCGCCCTGATCAAACAGGACGGTGGCTTTGGCGAGCTCCGGCATTTTTTCAATGGCTTTTTGCCAGTCTTGCGGATTATCGGTTACGACTGAAAGTACTATCGCTTGATCATTGATCGTTTGATCCTGGGCTAGAGATACGATCTGGTTCCAACAGGCCGGATAGCACATCAGACCTTCGTTAAAGAACAGCAAAATATTTTTACCCTTTAAACTGGCCAGAGAATATTCTGTGCCGTCAAGACTGGTGAGTGAGAAGTCGGGCGCGGGGGTATTCAGTAACTCCTGAAACGAATCAGTCTTGGCATTAGTAGTGGCGGGCTGATCATGCATTGTATCAGCCGGTTGGGTAAGGGTAGCGGCGGGGGAGGCGGGAGCGACGGCTGGCTGGTTTTGACGCACGATAATGATCACGAGCAGGACGATTAATCCGCCCATGGCTATCATGATGAGCTGGTTAGATTTTTTCCTCATAGTTTTCTTTAGTTAATTTTTTAAAGACAGTATAGACAATACTGGCTATGACAATTAATATGATGAAGGCCCAGATAATTTCCGGTATGGCTTTAACGCCGCCACTGATGGCTGATAAAATTTTCGTCAAATAAATATTGATCGTTGTCTGATAGCCGGCGTGGGTAAAGAGCCGGTTGGTGGCGGTTAAATAGAGGATAATGCCCCCCATACCGAGAAACGTCATACCGGCGACTACTTCCGTCACTCTGATCGTAATCTGGCGGCCGCCCAGCGAGTAGCTAATTGGTTTATTGAAGGCGCGGCGTAATTTATTGCTAAAATTAATTTTATCTAAGAATAATGACAGAACGAATAGGGGCGCTACCATACCCAAGACATAGCTAAGGGTATACATCAATCCCCAAAAAATGGAATTGGGCAGGGCGGCGAGCGTCAGCACGCCAGCCAGTACCGGCGCGCAGCAGGTGGTGGCGACACCAGAGAAGACTCCTAAAACGTAGACGGAGGCAGCGTTATGTTTTTTGAGTGACGGATGAACTTGCCATGGCAGTGACCAATGTTTGCCAATCAAGAGCAGTATTCCCAAGAATGTTAAGCCAACACCGCCAATCGCAAAAATCAGATTGTGGTAGCGGCTGAAAAATGTGCCGATAAATGCCGCCCCCAATCCCAGTGGCAGGAAGACTGTCAAGATGCCCAAGAAAAAGATAAAGGTCATGAGGAAGACTTGGTAGCGTTCGCGGAAAATTGACGCAAAATAAGAAGGCAGTAACACCGTGATGCAGCACGGAGCGAACAGCGCCGCCATGCCGGCGATGAAAGCCGCGACGATTGAAGCGCTTAAGAATAATTCCATACATTATTTATTTTAAGGTCGCTCGTTTCAGCCTCAGGGCATTCAGCACCACTGAAATGCTGCTGCCGGCCATGGCCGCGGCGGAAATCGCTGGATTGAGGAATCCGAGGGCGGCTATCGGCAGGCCGACGGTGTTATAAATAAACGCCCAAAACAAGTTTTGTTTGATGTTGGCTAATGTTTTTTGTGATAAGCTAATCGCTTCGCTGGCTTTCAGCAGATCGCCTTTGACGAGCACGACGTCGCTCGTTTCCATGGCGATGTCGGTGCCGGTACCCATAGCAATGCCAACGTTTGCCTGGGCCAAAGCCGGGGAATCATTAATGCCGTCGCCGACCATGGCCATGAAGTTACCTTGAGCCTGGAGGTCTTTAATAATATTGACCTTATCTTCGGGCATGACTTCCGCTCGCACTTCATCAATCCCGACTTGTTTGGCGATTTCTGCGGCGACGCTGGCGTTGTCGCCGGTCAGCATGATGGTTTTGATTTTACGGTGGTGCAGCGAAGCGATGGCTTGAGCGGACGTGGCTTTGATGCCGTCTTGTACGGCGAAAAAGCCGAGTAATTTTTCGTTAGCGCTAAAGCCGATGATGGTGTGTCCGCTGGCGCGGTAGCGATCAATCTGACTGGTGGCGCTGGAGAGATTAACCTGGTTGTCTTTTAAAAATTTAATATTACCGATGCGGTACGTAGTGTCATGCTCGCGGCCTTGCATGCCTTGGCCGGGGAGAGCGGTGACGTTTTGCAGAGTAGTTGGTTTAAGATTAGCTTTGGTTTGTTGGAACCATTCAATAATACTGCGGGCCAGCGGGTGTTCGGAATGAGTTTCCAGCGCCAGCGCCGCGCCTAATTCTTGCTCTGCCGCCGGATCAGCTGCCACCCACGCCTGTACCGCCGGCTGGCCTTTGGTAATCGTGCCGGTTTTGTCAAAAGCAATCGCCGTGATTTGGTGCATTTTTTCTAAACTTTCCGCGTTTTTAATCAAGATGCCGAGACTGGCGCCGCGGCCGGTCCCGACGACAATGGAAATGGGGGTGGCGAGACCTAAAGCGCAGGGGCAGGCGATAATTAACACCGCGACCGTATAGATCAGCGCTTGAGGCAGATTGCCCGACCAGAGCAGCCAACTGATGAAGGTGATGGCCGCGATGACGATCACCCCCCAGACAAAATAGAGAGAAATTTTGTCAACTAATTTCTGGATCGGCGCCCGTGACATTTGGGCTGCCTGCACCATTTTGATAATTTGTGCCAGCACGGTTTGACTGCCGATTTGAGTCGCTCGCATGGTGAAAACTTGATTACCGTTGATCGTCGCGCCGATGACACTGTCGCCGGATTTTTTGTCGGCCGGGATGCTTTCGCCCGTCACCATAGATTCGTCAATCGCGGCGCTGCCGTCAACGATCACCCCATCGGTGGGAATTTTTTCTCCGGGCTTAACCAGCAGTTTGTCGCCAATTTTGATTTGATTGATCGGGATTTCTTCTGTTTGCTGATCGTTCATCCAGCGGTGAGCGGTTTTAGCTGATAGGTGCAGGAGTTTTCTGATCGCCTCGCTGGCTGTGCCTTTGGCTTTGGCTTCCAAGTACCGGCCGAGCAAAATGAAGGTGATAATGATCCCGACATCCATGAAGTATTCATTGAGTCCGGGGCTGAAGAGCACGGTGTAGCCGGAGTAGAGGAAGGCGGCGCTGACCCCCAGCGCTACCAGCGTGTCCATGCTGGGCCGGCCGCGCAGCAAGTTAGGGTAGCCAATGGCAAAAAATTCTCTGCCCGCGTACAGCACCCCGAGAGACAGGAGGAGCATCAAGAAGTGCCGGTTGGGTACAGCAGTGAGCACAAAACCGAGTATGATAATGAAGACGGTTAAAACCGCGGCCAGGCCGACTTTCATCAGCCGCTGTCTAACGTGCTTGGCGCTTTCAGCCGCGGCGTGACCGGCGTGGTCCTCGCCGTTCTGTTCTGGGTGATCCATTGATTGATTCATTCCGGTCTGGTTGGCATGGTGTCCGGCGTGATCCATAGTGTGGTGTAATGGCTGAGCGCTGTAGCCGGATTTTTTGACCGTCGCCATGATGGTCTCGGGGTTCATGTGCGCCTCATCATACTCTACCTGGCCTTGTTCCAGGGCAAAGTTGATCGTCGCGGTTTTGACGCCCGGTTGTTTTTCTAGATCGCGCTGAATGTTGACGGCGCAGGACGCGCAGTGCATGCCGTGAATGCTCAGTTCAGCCTTCTTAATCATATGTAGGTGGGTTATGAGTAGGTTATTGAGATGGTTACAAAACTCTTTTTGCTGCGACTGGTCCTTTTCGTCCGAGGCTTCGTCAAACTGGCGTGAAATGATTGGCACCGTAATGACAGTACGCCTCAAATCATTTCACTAGTTTTCCTCGCCGTAGCCAACCAGTCCTGCGTCTCGCTTAAAAATAGTTTTGTAACCATCTCACTGTTAAATATGTTCCGGTGCTTTGGTTGGCAGAGCCGCTTCAGCGCGTGAGGATACAGATATTTGTCGTCCAAGGAGACGGCTGATATACGCCAGTCCCGCCAGGTTGATCGCTAAGCCTAGTAGTAATAAGGGTTTTTGATACTGGGTGAGGAAAATAGTCGCTCCTGAGATGCCTAAAATTGGCAGAACTTCAGCCAAATGATGAATGCAGCAGACGACCATGGTCGTGCCTGACACTGCGCCGCTGGCGGCGGTGACTGTACCCGCATGGTTCAGGCACTGTAGATTTTTGAGATAAACCGATAATCCTATCTGCAGGCCAAAGCCAATAATGATGCCGCTGATTAAATACCAAACATTTACAAAGTTCAGCCAGGCTGCCTCGGCGCTCATCGTCCACAACATCAGCATCACGTATACTGCCGTCATACCGAGGCTGGCCAATACGCCGATCGTGGCGGCTTTGATAATTATTTTAGTTACCATATTTATAATAATTCGTCTGTTCGTTCGTAGCCTTGTTGTTGCCAGTCAAGCGTGCCACCGACTACATTGTAAACATTGGTATAGCCTAGGTCAGTTAAGGTTTGGGCGGCGGTGGCGCTCATATTACCGCTGCGGCAGTACACGACGATTGGAGTGTTCCGATCCGCCGGTAGCTGGTCCTGACTGGTCAGGATTTGATCATAGGGAATAACGGCGTCGGTCTGAGCGATATGCTGCTGTTCAGGGGTATGGACATCCAGGAGAAAGAAATTTTTATTATCCAGCATGATGGCAAGATCTTTGGCGGTGATGTCTTTGTAGGTAGTGCTGATCGTTTCGCTGGTTAAGCATTCGCGGTATTGATCCGGATGGTGGGACATGTGGTCTTGCCATTCTGCTAACGTATAATCTGGCGGGGTAGCGCATTTGTCCGGCAGTTCGGCCGCGGTCGTCGTCTCTGATTGAGCGGCGGCCAGTGCCGGTGTCTGATCAACCGCGTGAGTATTGATGAAATCAACAATCGCCCAGCCGGTCAGGGCTAGAGCACAGACTATGAGTATGATAGTAAAATATTCTGTTTTTTTCACGGGATTATTTATTTTTGAATTTATAAATTTTCAGCAGCTCTTGGAGATATTTTTCGTCCGCGGTATTGCTGGATCGGGGAGCGATGTGGGTGCGGAGGTGGTTGTCGAGCATCAGGGTATCAAAACTCTTGAGTGATTCCTGCACCGCGCTGGATTGATTTAATATATCAATACAGTATTGCTCATCCTCTACCATGCCCACTAATCCCCGAATCTGGCCCTGGACAATTTTTAGCCGGTGGAGGAGGCGTTTTTGGTAGTGTGGTTTGATGTGACCTTTCATAAAAATATCATTTTTCGTTCAATACCCCAGGGGGGTATATACCCTAGAGTACTCTATAATAAATGGTGAGTCAAGAGATTATCCACATGTCTCAGGCAATTTTGGTTTTAGGCTTGATTTTGCTATACTATTATTATTCCTAAATCCTAAATCTTAATTCCTAACATTATGTTTGAGAAAAGAGGCCTTATTCGCACCATTTACCTATACCTGTTCGCGCTTGTCGGTCTGGTGCTCCTGATCGTCGGGGGAGTGGGTTTTATTAATTTGGGGCTTAAAACGTATGTCTTCACGAAAGCTTATTCAGATCAATACTACGGCCGCAGCGTGCCCATGCCACCGGTCAGTAAAGAAGCGGTGGTAGCGAGCCGGACTGCTGGCAAAAAAGTTGAGGTCAGTGAAGATCAGCAGCAGGCGCTGGAAGCGTGGGTGGTGGAATACCAGAATTGGCAGGAGACGGACTCCAAGATTGATTACGCCGCGGCCGACCGTAGCCGTCAGGCGGCAACGAATTTGGCTCAGATTATCATTGGTTTGCCGCTGTATCTGATTCACTGGCAGATCATCCGCAAAGAAACTAAGAACGGGTAAAGGTAATTCATAATCTATGATTTTATGGCAGAGCATACTTTGCCGGCGTTGCCGTATCCGTACGACGCGCTGGAGCCGTATATTGATGCGGCCACAATGGAGATTCATCACGCCAAACATCATCAGGCCTATGTGAACAAGTTAAACGAGGCGCTGCAGCAGCATCCGGAGCTGCTGGAAAAAACTCTTGATGAGCTGTTGCGCGGTTTGACCGCTGTGCCCGAGGATATTCGCCTGACGGTACGCAATCACGGTGGCGGTCACGCCAACCATTCGCTCTTTTGGACTATTATGGCGCCCAACGCGGGCGGCGAGCCGGACGGTGAGCTGGCCGCAGCTCTCAACGTTGCCTTTGGTTCGTTTACTGATTTTAAAGAAAAATTCAGCGCGGCCGCGACCGGCGTTTTTGGCAGCGGCTGGGCCTGGCTGGTGGTCAACGGCAGTGGTCAGCTGGAAATTATTGCCAAACCAAATCAGGACAGTTTGCTAAGTGATGGGCTCAAGCCCATTTTAGGTTTAGATGTCTGGGAACACGCCTACTACCTTAAATACCAGAATAAACGGCCGGACTATATTGCCGCCTGGTGGAATGTAGTCAGCTGGCCGGCAGTGACGAGGCGTTTTACCGAGGTTCAGTAGGGTACCGTTGTAGCATCTTAAGTGTATTATATTAAATCATAAATCCAAAATTATAAATCCTAAATAAATTTTAATACCTAAATTCAAAATTCTAAACCCGTCGTTTATTATTTAGAATTTATGATTTATTTAGGGCTTAGGATTTTTGATTTATAATTTCATCCAGGGATTAAAGTATAAGGTGTTATCAAAAACTATGCTACACGTAGGCGACGCGGCCCCGGCTTTTTCAGCCATTGATCACAACGGTAAAACGCACTCATTGTCCGGTTATGCCGGTCAGTGGGTGCTGTTGTATTTTTACCCTAAAGATGACACGCCCGGCTGCACCACGGAAGCCTGCGCGCTGCGGGATGACTTTACTCAATTCAAAAAAATAAAAGCGGTAGTACTCGGAGTCAGCAAAGATTCGGCTGCGAGTCATCAAAAATTCGCCGCCAAGTTTGATCTGCCGTTCCCGTTGCTCGTTGATGAAGATTTGACCATGATTAAGGCCTACGGTGTTTGGGGCAAAAAGAAGTTCATGGGTAAAGAATTCGCTGGAGTGTGGCGGATATCGTTTTTAATTAATCCGCATGGCCAGGTCGCCAAAGTTTATAGTAACGTCAAGCCGGCCGAGCACGCAGCGCAGGTTTTGGCCGACCTCAAGGCTCTCCAGCCGTGAACTGGATTTTTTGCCTTATTTTTGATAGACTGTGAATATCATAAGATTTTAACTGTATGCGTAAATTATTTACCCTATTTTTCATTTTGAGCTTTTTGGTCTCTTTGGCGCCTATGCCGGCCCAGGCCTTGAGCCTCGTACCGGGCGACTTAATCAAAGCCGCCGACTCTTCGACGGTGTACTACTATGGCTATGACGGCCAGCGACACGCCTTTCCCCATTCCAGTATTTATTTTTCTTGGTATGACAATTTTGATCGGGTCAAGACAGTCAGTAAGGCGGATTTGGCTTCAATCAATCTCGGCAAGAATATTATGATCCGTCCGGGTACGTATCTGGTCAAATTAGTCAGCGACCCGAAAGTTTACGCCGTGGAACCGGAGGGTGTCTTGCGCTACATTGAGTCGGTCAGTCAAGCCGCTACCTTGTACGGCGGAGCCTGGCAGAGCCGGGTGATTGACTTGGCTGATGCCTTCTATGGCGACTACACTAGCGGCGGATCGTTTGACAGCAACCGCCATCCTACCGGTACAGTTTTTCGCTATGATGGAGAAGGCGATTACTATGTTTTGACCAATGGTTACAGCCGCAAGTTCCTCTCGCGCGTTTCCTGGGACAGCTACCACTTCAGCACTCGTTTTATTTTGAACGTGCCGTATCAGAATTTTCGTTATAAAGTCGGTGATGACATCCAGCAGTACAAAGTGGCGCTGTCTGACACCGCCCAGACCTTGATGGGGGATGAGCGGAGCGATCTGATCACCTACAGCAAGGCGGGCAGCACCACCGGCAGCGGCACCGGTCTGAACGGTTACTACTACTCCGGTGAATCATTTGAAACGTTGAAGTATCAGACAGTTGATAGTCAGGTGAATTTTAACTGGGGGACGGGCGCGCCGAACAGCGGCCTGGACCAAGACCGTTTCTCTGTTCGCTGGGCAGGTAAAGTGGAAATAGAGAGCGCTAAGAACGTGACCTTCTATATTTATTCTGACGACGGTGTCCGGCTGTCTATTGATGATAAGCTGGTGATCAATGATTGGAAGAAGCATCCGCTGAAATGGAATGAAGGTACGGTGTCACTGACAGCCGGTTTCCATACTATTGATCTGGAATATTTTGAAAACACTGGCCAGGCGGAAGTACATCTCTACTGGGATTCCAAAACTACGTTGGTGCCGAGTAACCGGCTGTACGTGAAGTAAGCTATGTGGTTGCTCATCAAAACAATTGATCGCCAGCGTCTGACTTTCATGCTCTCTGATGGTCAGAGGGTGGTTCGACGGATGAGCCGTGCGGTGGGACAGCAACAGGCCGAGCAGCTCTTACTAAGTTTGGACAAATTTTTGCGTGACGGCGGTTATGCTTTGGCTGGTCTGCGGGGAGTGGTAGTGGTCAGTGGCGCTGGTTCATTTACCGCGCTCCGTTTGGGAGTGATACTGGGCAATACACTGGGGTATGTTTTGGATATTCCGGTCGTTGCCATTAACGCCGGAGAAATGGTTGAGGCAGAATTTCTCTCACGGATACGCCCTCTGTCTCGTCAGCGACATTTTGCGGCAGTGCCAATAAAGTATTCCAGCACGCCGCATATCACGCAGTCTAAACAGTAGATAGAAATGGTTGCAAAACTACTTTTAAGCGAAATGTAGGACTTTTTATCCCAGACGAGGAAAGGGCAATGATTGGCGGCGTAGCCCCGCCACTGCGGGGTGACAATCATTATGCTGAATCCTTGACGAAGTCTGGGAGGAAAAGGACACATTGCAGCTAAAGGAGTTTTGCAACCATCTCATACTCTCGCTATGACAGAAAAAATTTTTATTCCCGCGTTTATCAGCAAAATGGTCGGCGTTTTTCAGGTCAAGGTGACTGAAGAACGTTCAGTGGTGGATGATGACAATAAGATTACAGTCAATCATGTGATTGGTAAGGTGGCTCTGATTTATGAAAAACTCCGTAATGTCGTGGATTATAATGACGAGCACCTGCTGCGGAAAAACGCCATTTTTCGGATTTTGAAACGTTTGCTATTGATTGAACGCCGCCGGGAAACACTCGGTTTGCAATTACTCCAAGAGCTGATTCGGATCAATTATTTACCGAATAACACCCTGCCCGAGTCGCGGGCTGAAGAGGTGGATGCGTTGCTGCAGAAGTACCTGCTGGTGGGCGAAATTATTGACCGGCACTACCGATCTCGTCCCGGTTCTAAGTTCCATACGTGGTTTTTGGAGATTGCCGCCTGTGAGATTGAAGAAGCGCTGTTTGATTTTCGTCAGCGTAATGCGCTGGCTTCAGCCATGGTGCGGGTGCTCAAGCGCGATTTGGCGCTGCCCGATAACATTAACGAGCGCGACCAGGATCTGCTCCTCCATGTTGCCGTCCTGCGCAGTTTGTTCAAGTCCGATGAGGTGATTATTTACTACTATTTACTGTCCGAGGTCTATCCGGAGTTTTTTGGCGGTCAGCCCAGCGCGGCGGTGGTGGAAAAATTGATACAGCACTGGCCACGCGTCCGGGTTCGTCTGGATTACTACCTCTACCATCCGCTCCGTCACAAGCTCAATAAAATCGGCCGGAAATACGCCGTCTATTTTGCTATTTTGCGCGATACGCTCTTGGAGCATCCGGATGAGATTGATACGCTTATTCGTCACCCCAAGATGCTGGCCGATAAACTGATTGAGACGTGTGATCATCGCTACCGGGAGATTCGGATCAAGGTGATTCGCTCCGTTATTCGCAGCGTCCTGTATTTATTCATCACCAAGATGGCGCTAGCGCTGCTGATTGAGGTGCCGGTTGATTATTTACTGGAGTCAGCCATTAACTACACTACCTTAGTTATCAATATTCTCTTTCCGCCGGTGCTGATGCTCTTGATCAGTTTGTTCATTCGCTTACCCAAAAAACAAAATACCGAAAAAATTATTGAGGAAGTCAAGGGTATTGTCTACCAGCGGGCAGGGGATGAACCCAAGTTTCATATCCGTCTCCATACCGCCAGCCGAGGATTGGTTAATTTCTTTTTCAACCTCTTTTACCTTATTACCTACGGGATCAGTTTCGGTCTGGTCATTTGGTTTTTGATTCGGCTGGATTTTAACATCCTCTCCGGCGCCATTTTTATCTTCTTCCTGTCGTTGGTCAGTTTCTTTGCCCTAACCATTCGCGGCCGCGCGCGCGAGCTGATTGTCCTGGACAGCCGTGAAGGTTTTATCAATATGATTTTTGACTTCTTCTCGCTGCCGATTGTCCGCTTTGGCCGTTGGCTCTCGGTCAAGCTGTCCAAGGTTAATGTTTTCGTTTTCATGCTTGACTTTGTGATTGAGGCGCCGCTCAAGCTTATCCTGGCGGTAGTGGAGCGGTGGTTTTCGTTTGTCAGGGAGAAAAAGGAGGAGATTTATTAATTACGAATTACATACCAGAAAAGTTCAAAGTTCAAAATCCAAATGACAAATCAATGCCCAATGACAAAGTTCAAAGAGCGCGTTGATTTGACATTTGAGCTTTGAACTTGATTTGAACTTTGGATTTTGAACTTTGAACTTTCAGTCATTGGGATTTAACTTAAGGTTAGGACTTTAGTCGTTATGCTTTTTACTGTTTCGCCCTTATAAGCTGTGAATTACGAAACTCCCTTAATCAACTAAAACTTGATATACTAAAAATGACACCCTCAGGTGTCTTTTTAGAACTGTCTAAGTCTATGAAGCTCTTAATCTTCAAAAAGCTTAAAGCAGTTGTCACACAGCTTTGTCAGCATTTTCGGTTGGTGAAAGAAACGT
>JACRDY010000011.1 GCA_016218485.1 Candidatus Falkowiibacteriota bacterium | reverse complement strand
TAACCCTCTGTGGATATCTCGATAACGAAATTTCCTTGACAGGTATTGTCAGAACAGAATCTTGAATCACGATTCAAGAATTAAGAATGAAAAAACCTAATTCTTGCTTCTTGCTTCTTGAATCTTACTTCTTATTTATCCTACGACTTTGCCGCTAAACATCTCCGCCACATCAGTCACGCCATCAACCGCACCCGATGATTCAGCCGGAGCCGCCGCCGGGCGATTCAGCTCAAGCGCGTCCGATACCACCAAGTCCACATCCAGTTCAGTGCCCAATATACTACTCAATGCTTTGGTCAATGTCAACCGGTTCTTGTGTTCCGACATCATTTCCTGATGAAATTTGTATTTAAAACCAATAGTCACCACGTTGGCCGCTACTGCCATGGGTGAGCCAACCCGCAGCGTCAAGGCCAGTGAATGGTTATTGTCAATCAGCGCGTTAATGACCTCCACCCATTTATCCTGCACACTAGACAGTTTGACCGCGCCCTTAGTAGTTTTCGCGGGAGTGACGGTTGGTTTTGATGCTGGCGCAGTATTCGTCGTTGACTGAACCGGCCGCGGCGCGCTGCCAGCGCTGTCCGATGAACGGGGCGCTGCGGCAGCAAACGGTTCAGGCGAAGGCGCACTGCCGCACAGTTCCACCGCTGCTAATTCCAGCGGCAGCTGCTGAATAACGCTGGACATGATCTCATGGCTGCGGCGAATCAGCTGCTCGATCATCACCACCAGCTGCGGCACGGCCACAGCTTTGACAATTTGTTCCACTTTCTGCTGCTGATCAGCCTCGGTGGCAGTAGTCAGGTCACCAATGGTGCCGGAAATTTTTATCAACAGCAATTGGCGCAAGCACTCCACCATTTCCAGGGTGAACCGCTGTAGATCAACCCCTTCATCCACCAGCCGGCTAATGAGCTGTAGCGCCCGCTCACTGTCGTGCTGTGTCAGATGGTAGATCAGGTCAATGACCGCGGCAAAGTTTGAGCGCGGGATGACCAGCTCAGCCTGCTCCAGGCTGATTTTCTTTTCGCCCAGTGACAAAATTTGCCCCAGCAAACCGACGGCGTCGCGCAAATACCCTTCGGACCGCCGCGCCACCGCCTGCACCACGGCCTTGTCACACTGCACCCCTTCCTGCTTGCAGATAAAGGTCAAATGGCTGACCAGATCTTCAAAAACAACTTTTCTAAAATCAAACCGCTGGCAGCGCGAAATAATCGTCACCGGGATTTTGTGCAGTTCAGTGGTACAGAGGATAAACAGAATATGCGCCGGCGGCTCTTCCAAAATTTTCAGAAGCGCGTTGAAGGCCGAAAGCGAGAGCATATGCACCTCGTCAATGATAAAAACTTTATACCGCAGCTTGTTGGGCGTGAAGCGCGCGTTGTCAATAATATTCTCCCGGACATTATCCACGCCGGTGTGCGAGGCGGCATCAATCTCAATCACGTCCAGACTGCGCCCGGCGGTGATCTCGGCACAAGCCGAACAGCTGTTACACGGCTCGGCTTCACCCTCTTGGCGCTTTTCGCAGTTGACGGCTTTGGCGATCAGGCGGGCCGAGGTCGTCTTGCCGATACCGCGCGGCCCGGCAAAAAGATAGGCGTGGGCCACTTGACCCCGCTTAATTTCATTCTC
Organism: Candidatus Falkowiibacteriota bacterium; assembly: GCA_016218485.1. Classification (GTDB taxonomy): domain Bacteria; phylum Patescibacteriota; class Patescibacteriia; order JACRDY01; family JACRDY01; genus JACRDY01. Next base: position 7,069 of record JACRDY010000011.1, on the reverse strand, counting down.
CAGCGCGACTTTAATGTGATTCTGACCCACCACCTCGGCAAAGGTCTGGGGCCGATATTTACGGTATAAACTGACGGTCATAGCAGGGGGATGGTAGCATAAATAGCTAGGGAAATAAAGAGAGTTGGAAAACTATTACTCATTACCAGTTACTGATTACTGACTATGGATAGCTATATCTAATATGCCTATCAAAAAAATTGTAACTGGTAATCCGTAACTAGTAACTATTCTAGTTCTTCCAACGCTTTCTTCTGTGAGCGCGTTAAACGGGTCGGCGTCATCACCACGACCTCCACCAGGTGGTCGCCGCTGCCGGATGAGCCGAGGTGCGGCACGCCTTTACCCTTTAATTTGAAAACTTTGCCGCTCTGCGTCCCCTCCGGAATTTTCAGGCTCACCTCGCCGTGGACAGTGGTAACATTAATCTTGTCGCCCAGCGCCGCTTGTTTGAAACTGATTGCCTGAATACTGACAATGTCATCACCCCGCCGCTTGAAGTCCGCGCTGGGCCGTACCCGAATGGCCAAGTACAGGTCGCCGGCCGGCACTCCCCGCTGCCCCGCCTCACCCTGGCCGGAGAGGCGAATACTCTGGCCGTCCTTAATGCCGGCGGGAATTTTTATTTTAACGTCCTCGCTCTCACGACGCGCGCCCGTACCATGGCAGGCGCCGCACGGTTTATCAATCTTTTGACCTTCACCGCGGCAGTCCTGACAGACCGTGGCCGTGCGCATGGCGCCGAGAATGGTATTCTGGATTCGCTCCACCTGACCAGAGCCGCCGCAGGTTTTGCACGTCGAGATGCTGCTGCCTGGCTCAGCGCCGTCGCCGCCGCAGGTACTGCAATCCACTTGGCGATCCAGCCGGATTTCTTTGGTCAGGCCAAAAACGCTTTCCATAAAGTCAACGGTCAGCTCGGCCTGAATGTCATTACCCCGCGCGGCGCGGCGCGTTCGCCCGCCACCGCTGCCGAATCCGAAAATATCGCCGAAAATGTCCCCCATGTCGCCAAAGTCAAAATTAATTCCGCCTGATGAGAAGCCACCGCCACCCTGGCGCGTAAAGTCCGACCAATTAAAGCCGCCCGGTCCGCCGCCGCTGAACGTGGAACCAAACTGGTCATACTGTTTTCTCTTTTCCGGGCTGCTCAAAACTTGGTAGGCTTCACTGGCCTCCTTAAACTTCGCCTCATCGCCGTGCTGCTTGTCTGGATGGTACTGGTGCGCTTTGCCGCGAAAGGCTTTTTTGATTTCTTCCGGCGTGGCGGTCTTACTGACGCCGAGGATGGAATAGTAATCTTTTGACATTGGTTATCGTGGTTTCATCCCGCGGCCGCCTTCTGGTCCTGACTGCTCAGCCGCGGCTTCTGATTTAGCTTCCTGTGCTTTAAGATAAATCTCAAAATAGACTAACCCTTCTCGGCCAAACTTTTCCTGGTCTTCCAGCCATAATTTTTTACGGCCAGCTTTATCAGCTCCCTCCGGCATTGCTTCAATGGTCTGCAACGCTAACTCTAAAGACTGCCGAATTAAATCACTATCATACGGCTTGTCATCAATATCAGTAGCTTCATACAAAACTGAACAAAGATTGCAATAGGTGTGAGAAATGGTATCGGATTTACCGCTGCCGTCTACCTGGCTATCCCGGTAGATTTCTCGGTGGCAGAAAGCACAAGTTACAATCATATAATAAATTACTTATCACTAAAGCCGATCTCTTTGTCCGTCGGCGCGGCCGCTTCCTGGATGGCGCCAAACTTGTCCTCGTACATTTTGAGGTTCTGCTGCAGAGCGTTAATAATCCGCTTGCAGTGTCCCGGGCTGGTAATGATTTTACCAACTACCCGGCCCGTCAGTCCAGTAATACTGGCAAACATCAGTAAAAACTCCTCTTTGGTGTTACTTACCTGCTGGGCGTTCGCGTACTCCGCGCCGGGTTTTTTTTCGGCAAGTTTGATTTCCTGGGGTTGGGTGGGCTGGGGCATATAATAAAAATTAAATTAATAACAGGAGTTACGCACTTCTAAAATTTTCAGCTAATTTTAGAGTAACAATAAAAATTATTAACAGCTAATTTTAGCCAATTTTTATTAAAAGTGCGTAACTCCTGTTAATAATTTTAAATTCTACAGGAACCGTGGCCAAAGCGTTCCTCCCCTGCCCGAGAATAACACGTTCTCCCCCTTTCCAAGGGGGAGGCAGAGGAGGTTGCCGAGGTTTGGGCGCGGGCGGGGTTATTTTGACCTAAACTCCGGCAACCTCACCTGTCCTCTCCTTGGTAAGGAGAGGAACGGGCTATTCCCGCCCTTCGCTTAATCACCGCCCGACATGCTAACAGGGCGGGCGCAAAATTCCCAGCAAATCAGTTAACCTGGGTTTTAAAACCTAGGCTAACCAAAAAATTATTTATTCCCGTCGTCTTTTTTCACTTCCTCGTACTCACCTTCTACCGGCTCGTCCGCCGAAGCCTTGGCGGAGGCGGAATCGTCTTTATTACCTAAAGGCTGCTCACCGGCACTCCCCGCTCCGGGCTGACCGGACGCGGCGGATTGCGCGGCGTTCATGGCCTGACCAATTTTCTGAATGACCTGATTTACGTTATCCGTGGCTTGCTTGATCGCTTCAATATCTTCGCCGTCTTTTACTTTCTTGAGCGCGTCAACTTTTTCAGTGACTTGAGTTTTAACGTCAGCCGGGACCTTGTCGCCAGCATCTTTCAGAGCTCTTTCGGCAGTGTAGACCAACGCTTCCGCGCCGTTCTTAACTTCAATCACCTCGCGCTTTTTCTTGTCTTCTTCCGCGTGCGCTTCAGCGTCTTTCTTCATCCGCTCAATTTCTTCCTTACTCAAACCGGATGAGCCAGTAATGGTAATGGACTGGACTTGACCTGAAGCTTTGTCTTGGGCTTTGACACTGACAATCCCATTGGCGTCAATGTCAAAGGTGACCTCCACCTGCGGCATGCCGCGCGGCGAGGGCGGGATGCCGGAGAGGATGAAGCGGCCGAGCGACTTGTTGTCTCCTGCCATTTCACGTTCCCCTTGTAAAACATTTATTTCAACCGAAGTTTGATTGTCCGCCGCGGTAGAAAAAATTTGCGACTTACTGGTCGGGATGGTAGCGTTTTTTTCAATCAAGGCCGTACGTACGCCGCCCAGTGTTTCAATACCGAGAGTCAGCGGCGTCACGTCCAGGAGCAGCACGTCCTTAACGTCTCCCTGCAACACGCCGGCCTGCACCGCCGCGCCAATGGCCACGACTTCATCCGGGTTCACGCCCAAGTGCGGCTTTTTGCCGAAGAAATCTTCCACTTTTTTTTGGACCAAGGGCATGCGGGTCATACCGCCGACCATGACGACTTCCTCAAGGTCAGACGGCTTGACTCCGGCGTCGCTCAAGGCTTGCCGAACTGGCTCAAAACTATGATCAACCAAGTCGCCGACCAGGTCTTCCAGTTTGGCGCGGGTTAATTTCAAGACCAAGTGCTTGGGGCCGGCCGCGTCCGTGGTAATGAATGGCTGATTGATTTCGGTTTCACTCGCGGTGGAGAGCTCAATCTTGGCTTTTTCCGCGGCTTCTTTGACCCGCTGGAGCGCCATCGTGTCTTTGCCCAGGTCAATACCCTGGTCTTTGCGGAACTCTTCAATAATCCAATCAATGATTTTTTTGTCAAAGTCGTCGCCGCCAAGGTGCGTGTCGCCGTTGGTTGATTTCACTTCCACCGTGTCAGCCGAGACGTCCAGAACGGAAATATCAAAGGTCCCGCCGCCCAGGTCATAGACCGCGATCTGCTGGCCTTTTTTCTTGTCAAAACCATAGGCCAGGGCCGCGGCCGTCGGCTCGTTGATGATGCGTCGCACGTTCAGCCCGGCGATTTCTCCGGCGGTTTTCGTCGCCTGACGCTGATCGTCATTAAAATACGCCGGCACGGTGATGACCGCTTCGGTGATTGTCTCACCGAGCTTGGCCTCGGCGTCAGCTTTCAACTTCTGCAATACCATGGCCGAGATTTCCTGCGGGCTGTAATCTTTGTCACCCATTTTTACTTTAATGCCTTCGCCGGCCGCGGTAATGGTGTAGGGCAAGGTCTTGGCGTCCCCCTGGACTTCCGGCTCGCTGAAGTGGCGGCCGATAAACCGCTTGACCGAAAAAATCGTGTTGGTTGGGTTGGTCACCGCCTGGCGCTTGGCCAGCTGACCGACGAGCCGTTCGCCGGTCTTAGTAATCGCGATAATCGACGGCGTGGTCCGGTTACCCTCGGCGTTCTCGAGCACCCGCGGCTCGCCGCCTTCAATGATCGCCATGCAGGAGTTAGTCGTTCCGAGATCAATGCCTAAAATTTTTGACATACTTTTTAGATTAGTATCTTTATTAATGTTTAAATCAGTAACTGGTAAAAAATGGCAGATTACTAGTTACTGATTACTATTTTTTAAACCCCCACCCCCGAGAACCTCAGGGGCGATTCGTCTAAAAAATCATTTTTTCTTCACTTCAACTTTAATATTCTTCGGCTTGACCTCGTCAGCCTTGGGCACGGTAATTTTCAGAATACCGTCCGTGCATTCGGCCTTGGCGTCGTCTCCCACCACGTGGGTCGGCAGCGCGACTGAACGATAAAAGCTGCCGGTCTGGACTTCTTTACGGTAGTAGGCTTTGTCCTCGACCTCGCTGGTGCGCTCGGTCGAGCCTTTAATCGTCAGCACGTCGTTCTCAATTGAGACATCTACTTTTTCCGGGTCCATACCCGGCAGCGCGGTCTCGACATAGACGTTATCCTTATCTTGATACACGTCCATCGCCGGGACGAACCCGCGCACTCCTCGACCCGGCATATCCAGCGCCCGGTCAAACTCTTCGAACGGATCCCACATCGGAGTCCATTTGATTAGAGACATAGGGGTTTCTCCTTTTCGCCCTCCTGCGGGTACACCGCGGGGAGAGCATTAATTATTTTTCTATTAATAGTAGTGAGAAATTGGAAATTAGATATTGGAAATTGTGTGCTGAGCAGTGTCTTTAATTTCTAATTTCCAGTTTCTAATTTCTTATTCTTTAATCCTCCTTCTGATTTACGATAACTTTCGCCGGCTCAATTACTTTACCCTGTAAGGCGTATCCAGCCTGCACTTCTTCTAAAATTTCTCCATCTGCTCTGTCAGCAACAGTCTGCTGGCCAATAGCTTCGTGACGCTGCGGATCAAATTGCTCCCCCACGGTGGCAATTTCGGTCACGCCGAGACGAGCCAAAAATTCATCAAACTGTTTCTTAATGTGCTGAATCCCGACGACCCACTCAAGCGAAGCCTGATCAGCGGGCACATGCTTCATCGCTTCTTTGAAGTGACGCACCACTGGTAGCAGCTCAAGGAGCAATCCGGCGTTACTGTACTTGACCCACTCTTCCCGGTCGCGCGCGTGATCTTTTTTAAGATTCTGGTAATCAGCCATTGCCCGCAGCCATTGATTTTTGTAATCGTCAGTAAGAGAAGGCTCTGTCGCCGCTGCCTGATCATCATCAGCCTGATTATTGGGATTTGGAATTTGCTCGCCCGCCGAAGCCTTGGCGGAGGCGGGGGATTTGCCTTTCAGCCCTGAGCTCAAGACCGAAGGAGGATTTTGCTCATTGTCTGACATGTATTTTACAAATTACCTATTAATTCTTTGACGTACGTTACGAGTCCGACATTACCATCATAGTCCATCCGCAGCGGGCCCAAGAGACCGAAGACACCGCGCTCGTCGCTGCCGAACTGATAGCGGCTAACCACCGCTGAACACATATTGCCAAAGGGATTGCGCGAACCGATCATAATCTGGAGTTCAGCCATATCCATCATAAACACTTTGACCATAACGTCATCAAGGTGGTCAACCACGCGGCTCAAGTCATAGACTACGCCGCTGTCCCGAAACTCCGGCTGGGAAAAAATATTACTCAAGCCGGTATAGTACAGGTCATACGGACCGAAACCGACAAAGACGAGCGAGTCAGACAGCTCCGCCAGGTGCTTGGCCAGCTCTTTGATAGCCGGCTGCGGCTGGTCTGCGAGCTTCTTAAACGCTGCCTCGAGTAGCTTTTGCTCCGACTCTTTGACATCTTTGCTCGACAAAAAATGATCAACATAGAACCGGTAGGCTTTCTCAGTTGGCACCCGGCCGGCCGAGGTATGCGGCTGGTGGATGTAGCCGTCGGCCTCCAGCTCAGCCAAAACAGTACGCACCGTAGCCGGGCTGACGCCCAGCTTATACTTGTCCACCAACAACTGCGAGCCGATCGGCTCGGCGGTCTTGATGTGCTCTTTAATCAAAGAATTGAGCAATTTTTGGCTCCGTTCTTCCATAGACGTACGTCTAGAGCCATTATATCGCAGTTAGCACTCTCGTGTCAAGAGTGCTAAATAAGATACTAAGAGATAAGATTTAAGAATTAAGATTTAAGTATCCTGTATTTTCTTCTTAAATCCTAGATCTTATCTCTTAAATCTAAAAAGAAGTGGGCCTCCCCCGAGGGGCTGCCCGTCTTGAACGCACTGGTGGTGACCGGCCTAGCCGGTCTTGACTGCCGACGCGGGGATGTTGCTCTCAGTCCACGGAGCAAGAGCTTTCCCACACTGCTCATGTAGCAACGTGCCGTCCGCCTGTCGGATCGCCCGACGAAGTGGGTGCCGATCATCCGACGTGCGAGTGGTACACCCACACGGCATCGGCACCCCAAAGGGGATGGTGAACACTTTGTCGGGACCCTTGCCCATGAGTCTTCCCGCCGCAGTGAGAAATTTGTTGAATCTCCTCTCCGGTGGCAAGAGTATCACCTCTTCGTCTGACATCTGGCTGCCTCCAAAATTCTACAGTGGGGGGTTGGATAAAACTAACTCACAGGCTACTCTCTTTTCATCTACCTGTCAAGTCATGAGGATAAAATGTAAAGGCTAATTAGAAATGTCATACCTCTCGGCAAAGTAGAAATGTCATACTTAGCTTTGGTTGCCTTGTCTTACAGCCGGTAAAATTGACTGTTTTTTGTTAATGAGAAATGAAGCGCGCCAAGGGTGATGTAGGGG
>JACRDY010000010.1 GCA_016218485.1 Candidatus Falkowiibacteriota bacterium | reverse complement strand
GCCAAATCATACGTATATCGCCATATCCCGAATGTAGCGTCATTCCTGTCATGCGTATCCTCGGCCATCACCCTTCTACCCAACTCGTCATAGCCAAAGTTACGGACATTGCCATTGGCATCCGTGATCTTCGTCAACTTGTTTAATCCGTTGTATTCGTATCTGGTCGTCAACATTGTCCCCGTACCTGGGTTGTACCGCGAACTCCCCGGGTGAGTGGATATATATTCGTTCACCGCCACCAAGTTCCCATACGCGTCAGAGATCATATCTTTCGGTCGACCCAGGGGATCAACCGCGGTTGTTTTCCAGGCATCATACCCGTACGTGGTCGTGCCCACGGCGTTCGTCACGGTCAATGGTCGGCCCAGGGGATCATAGGTCGTTATGGTGTACAAAGAGGAAGAGGGGGAAGAAGTTGTCTGTGCTTCGTACCCTGGTCCTTGCCCGCCCGCTGGCGTGGCCTGCCTCGCATACGGCAACGACATCCGCCACACCAACCCCCGGGCATCATAATCTGTCGCGACCACGCTAAATGCATCTCCACCACTGTCCCCGCTACCTCCACCACCCCCGCCACTCGTACCCGCCACCATCTCCTTCCTCGTCTGCCTACTCCGGTCCAGCCCATCCAGGTACACGTACGTGTCCACCATATTCGTGGCGGAAAGAAAGTCCACCCGGTGCACGGATCGGGGGAAGACATTGTCCGTGTAAGTGTACATGGTCTTGGTAACCAACTGAGCGTTACAGACGGCCGGCACGTTAGCGCAAGCCGTGTCAGGAATCTTTTCTTCCACCACCCGATCCAACCCGTCATAAACCGTTTCCACCCTCGCCCCGTTCGGGTCGGTCACGGTACGCGCCTTGCCCAGAGAATAGTCATATCCATAACTCGTCACCTGGCCCAAGGCATTGGTCACTGCCAGGGGATACAAGTTGCCAGTATCATATCCAAATGTGGTGGTATGGCCATTCGGATCAATGGTAGACGTGGGCAGGCCATACGCGTTGTAGGATTTTCGTGCCACGGCGTATTGGTCTCCACCTCCACCATCGCTCCCGATCCACGCCTCCTCCTGCGTCACATTGCCGACCGTCACCTGTCCAAATGGTAAATTATCATAAATATACTTACTTTTTTTAACTTGCGTATTTGATTGATCCATGATTGTTTCTTGGTACGCCAAACCAATCAACGCCCCGCCTGGCGTCACTGGCTGAGCGTATTGTATGGTCGTCACGTATTCATCGTTCCCCACATCCGTAAACTCGCCCGTATCAACCCCCACCACCTCGCCCCAGGCAATCTGACTCGTCAGATTGCCATTCGTATCGTCGTACACGTACGTTTCCCCGGTATCTCTATGCGTCCCCGCACTGCCACCACCCCCGCCCCCCGCACTGCCACCATACGTTTGATTTAAAACTCTGGTCTTTTTAACAAAATATCTGGTGCTGGACACACTGGCTGAAACCAGCGGAACCTGCTCCCATTTGGTGACAGTGCTCGAATACAGGTTGTCACCAACCCCCCGCACCTCCTCCCGGTACACCCGTCCCCGTTTCGCGATGTGGTCGTCATATTCGCCCAAACCCGCATCACTGCCATCCCCCTCATGATAATACGTCTTCACCCTCGCCATCCCGTCATCCCTGGTCACCGTATGGAACCCGGCAAACATCCGGTCAAATGGGGAAGCAAAGTAATACTGTCCACCCTCGTATGCGTATTGCACTGTCGAGGTCGTGCCAAGACCGTCTTGCACGGATATTTCTTTGACCGTTTGCAGGATCAGGGGCAGGCGGGGATTGGCTGGGGTGGTCGTTGGAGTGGGTGTGGTCGTGGTCACGGTGTACTGTGCGGAAGATTGGTAGGTTACCCGGGTCGTGGCCCCGGCGGCATGGGCGATGGTAGACAGCAGATCTGGTACCATGGGGTGGCCGAGATAAACGAATCGGTTATACACCCCGAGAGCTGGCGGCACACGTCCGCCTTCGAGTTTGGCCACATCCACTATCCCATCCCCATTCACGTCATCCACCGTCGTACCCAGATCTTGCGGACCATTGGTCGTCAGGCTAATGGGTAAGACCCAATTTGGATCATACACCCAGGTATTTCCGGTATTCACATACACCTCCCGTCGCAACGGCGCCTCGGACGCGATGACCAGGTCAGGCAAATGATCATTGGTAACATCCAGCAAACGCCACGGCAGTTGTCTGCCCAGGCTCGTAAATCGTATCGGGGTGTCTTGAATATCAGAGGGAATAATCCAAGCCGGATCTAATACCCACCCCCCGCCCGTATTCAGGTAAACGTTCTGATGCAAGTCCCAAGTGCGGCCGTCACTGTAGCCGTCTGCCTGCACCAAATCCACCAATCCATCCCCATTCACATCACCCATACGCACGCCCAAATCTTCGTAATACCGCGTCATAAAATCCACCGGCACGGTCCAGCTCGTGCTCGTGACCCAGCCATATCCGGTATTAAGATAAACCAGCCTACCCGTCCCTTCTCTGGCTAAAACAATATCCGGGAGTCCATCTCCGTTCACATCCACCACCCGGGCGCCACTGTCCCGGCCTCCGCCATTCACAAAATCCACGGGCAGATCCCAAGTTCCGGCGCCTGCCCTGGCCCAAGCAGGGGACGAACCACTCCCAGTATGCAAATATACCTCCCGGACGGGACAATTCGTACTCCCGCAGTCCCGTCCCACCAGAAAATCAACCAGTCCATCGCCGTTCACGTCCGCGAGACGTGTTCCCAAATCAGAAATATTATTGTCAATGAAATCGGTCGGGGGCGAAAGAGCAGCATCATACACCCACCCCCCGCCCGTATTCCGGTAAATGGCCCGTAATGATTGCACCGGCGCGCCCGGGGCGGTCGAACCCAGATACACGGCCTGCGCCAAATCAACCAAGCCATCCCCATTCACATCGGCCAACCGCACTCCCGAATCGCGGTGCAAGGTAGACAAAACCACGGGGTCGCCGTTCACATCATTCGGGAATGTCCAGTCCGTGCTCGTGGTGAATGATTTCCCAGAGTGTTGATATTCAAACACCGTACTTGGCATGGTCGCCATCATTCCGGTTTCTTCATCTCGTCCGCTTTCGACTATCCTATCCAGCACGGATTGCGGATTGGTATTCGTGGATAGAGTGTAGGCCAAATCATACCGCCGCACCCACACCCCATTCACAGCCACCTCTATCTGATTCATCCGATAACTCGTCGTCACGGCAAACCCCAGAGCATACGACACCTCCACATCCGGTCTCGCCTCGCGCGAGAAAGACACCGCGAATATGCCATCCACACTCCCATGCCCCGTATACACCACCCGGCTCGGATACACCCGATTACCGTCTTTCACATACTCGTACCGCACATAGTTATCATTCGTATCCCGTATCTCTGATAAATACCAGGTGTGTATCTTCCCAATCCGGTCAGCGGGATCAAACACCCGCGACACCCCCGTATCGCCAAACATGTATCTAACTCCATGTTTATCCGTCACCACCCACACTCCATTACTCGTATATTCGTACGAAAGAAACGAACCCTGTTCCACTTTATCCCCATATATCCCATGGGTCCCGTCCGCCAGAAGCGAAACCCCCACCAATTCCCCGGACAACGAAGACACAAAATCATTTTCCACGTACAACCTATCCACTCCGTGGCGGTTCACTCGACTGATCGTCGGGATGGATAGATTCCAGCCATGGCCCACCGGACTGCCGCGGTCTCCCTCCTGGCTGGAATAACCGAGAGATAACTCCGGTCCCAGTCCACCTCGGTCCGGCGGAACCGTTATCGGGTATGAAAACAAAAAAGTCCCGCCCGTGGCGGGATTGGTGTCGATGCGTAACGTGGTTTTGACGGGGTCTGGTGGGGTGTTCCCCGTGCCGGGACCCGTGGCGGGGGCGGCAGAGAGAGGAGCTGATAAAGTCGCGGGAGTATCGCCGGATTCTGTTTCACGGACGGCTTTCTGGTCGTTGATCTCAGTGTTTTTTTCGGGTGGTTGGTTTTCCGGTTCCGGCGTGATGGTTGTTGGTGTGGGGGTGGTTGGTTCATTCGTAGTGGCGCGGACTGGAGGACAGATTATAACAAATATAAAAAAGACAACGACAAAAGCAATGATATTAAATTTAGCACTTTGTTTTGAGCCTGGCATACGGTGTGGGTAGTATATGAAATCCGAATAAACAGTCAAGCCCCCTCGGTGCACTTGGGTCAAGCACTCCATTATCCCCAATAACTATTCTATTTTTTTTGCGCCCGCTGTGATATACTTTCTTCATCACCTATGGACGACCGCGCGCGGCCAAAACTCCGTCTTACTCGCGAGCAAAAGACCGGTTTTGCTTTATTATTTATTTTTGCTTTGGTCACAGTTGGCCTGGGTCTGTTTCAGATTCGCAACACTATTTACAGCCCGTTCGCTCCGAAGCCCGCGGCCGAGGCGGCCACACCGCTCGTCCTGGACGAAAAAACAAAACTCCAGCAGATCGACACTGACCACGACGGCCTCAACGATTACGAAGAACTGGAATTTTACAAAACCAGTCCGTACTTGGCGGACACCGACTCGGATGGGATCAAAGATAAAGTAGAAATTGACAGCGGCTCTGATCCGTTGTGTCCCACAGGACAGACGTGCTCGGCCGCCGAAGCCGACGGCCGGCGGGTTGCCAGTACCACACCCGGATTGCTGGGTGATTTTCAAAGTCCGCTCGACGCCCTCCTTCCTGGTCAGAGTTTTGGCGCGGCTGATCTCGCTACCACTTCGACCGCTGCCGCCGTAGCGCCACAGCCACCGGCGCTCACCCCGGAACAGATGCAATCAATCACCCGGGATCCCAAATTATTGCGTGAATTGTTGCTGCGCACCGGACGGGTGAATAAGGCCGATTTGGATAAGATTGACGATGCGACGCTACTCCTGATGGCGAATGGCTTGGCACCTGCTCCTGCCTCGCCTGCCTCGGCTTCGCCTCAGCTAGACGGGTCGTCGAGTACCACTTGATTGTCACGCTATGTGGTCTTGGCTACAGAAAAAAAGAAATTCAGTTATCATCGCGCTTATCGCCTGGGTAGTGGCTCTGCAGGCGCTCTTGTTTTATCCGTCTCCGGCTTATGCCGTTTTGCCGGTAGCAGAAGTGCACAAGCCGGCCGAAAAGGTGGAACTAAGTGTGAAAGAGGTAATTTTTTCCACGATCGCGGGTGGGGTTTTTAATAGCATAAATTATTTTATCAAAAAAATCGCTTACGACACGGCCGTGGCCATTGCCAATGCCGGCAACGGGCAGACACCGCTCATAATCCAAGATTTTGGCGGCTACATTAACGGCGCCGCGAGCGAGACTTTTGGCACGCTGGTTGATTCGCTGGGTGATGGGATAGGCCTGAATTTATGTCAATTTCCTGATGTTGACCTCCAGTTATTCGTGCAGATCGGGTTGCGCGATATTTACTCGCAGGGTCCGCCAAAACCCAAGTGTGACTGGAAAAAATTTAAAAACGGCTGGGATCCAGAGCAGGTCGGCAATCGTTACAAAAAGAAAGCCCAGGCTTTTGTTAAAAAATACACTGATCTTAAATTCAATGACATGGTAAGTGTGAAGAATTCAGAGTTTGGCATCACCTTCGACGCCATTGCCAAGATCGATAACGAGGCTTTTGGTTCAAAAGAACTTAAGGAAGTCGAACGCAAGGCCAGTGGCTTTATCAAGGGTGTCACCGAGAAAGTAACCGGCCTGACTGTTACGCCGCCAGAACATACGGTTGAAGAATTAAAGTCAATTACCGCCGCCAAGCAGACGGAGCTTAGCGCTTCACAGATTGTTGGGGTGTACTCCTCTAATGTTCCAGGGATGCTCTCTGCGGCCGCCGGCACATTTATCAATACTTTGGCCTCCCAACTCTTGAAACGCGTTCTCACTCCCAGCCAGGGCTTGGTGCCCATCAATCGCAAGTATGATGCCAATTATTTTGGCGGTGGTCCGGCCGATAGAAAAGTGGCCGAGGCCGCGTTCAATTTTCTTCTGACTCCCACCATCACCCAGCAGGGCGCCTATAATATCGCGGAAGAATACGCCTCGTGTCCACCCAATCCCGGTATCAACCACTGCGTCATGGATGAAAGTTTGCTAACGGCCATCAATCGCGCCAAGACCGCCAAAAAGCCTCTGACCATTGCCGAGGCCATGACAGAAAATCTGTTACACGGCGACTGGCCGCTTATTTCGTGGCGCCGGAAAGAAGATAATACCAATAAAAATTGTTATCGCGGGGCGTATTGTTATTCCAATCTGCAAAAATTGCGCAAAGCCCGGATATTGCCGATTGGTTTTGAAATCGCCGCGGCCAAGGCCAACCCGGACAGCCGCAACGCCTGGAAATTGCAGCAGGTGGTGGAAGGGTTCGAAGATTGCGATCCGACAGGCGTGCCCACCCCGGCCAAGCCGTTTTGTCATTTGATAAATCCGAACTGGATCATCAAGATGCCACCCGCGCGCTGCGAGACCAAAGGGGTCGGGCCCGAATTGGTGGATGAAAATTCCGCTTTTCGCCGCGAGGAGTGTTTGGATCTCTCCACTTGCGTCGAGGAAGATGAAAATGGCAACTGTAAAAATATTTACGGTTATTGTTTGAAAGAAAAAAATGTCTGGCGCATCGGCGGACAATCTTGTGAACCGCAATACGCCACTTGCACCACGTTTACGGATAGCGAAGGGCAAAACGCGTCATATTTGGCCCGCACCGTGGACTATGGCCAGTGTACGGCCGACACGGTCGGCTGTCGGGCCTACAGCGCCGAACAATCCGGCAGCGCCTGGATCCCGAGCGTCAGCCAAAATGTG
>JACRDY010000069.1 GCA_016218485.1 Candidatus Falkowiibacteriota bacterium | reverse complement strand
GCTTCCGCCGGTCTGGGGTTTGTAGGCATGCTGATTATTGCCTTGTCGGTGAGCTGGCCCATGACACTGATCGCCATTTCTGTTATTCCGCCTGGCTTGTGGTTTATTACTCACTACTTTGAATTACGAAATGCAAACTCATCAATTTTTCAAACCCACGACAAAGAACCCGTACAGATGGTCGGGTAAAGATTTGACAAGCAAAAAGAGTATCGTCGATCGAACTATCGAATTGACTCGGTCTTAACCGAGAACGAAGGCTGTTAAGGCGTAGACGTAGTGGGCCAGGTAACCGTTGATTGAACGCGGCAGCGAGGTCTGAATCCCGTAGGTCATCTTCAAGCAGCGGAAGTTCCATTCCACCATCATGCGGGTGGCGTAGAGGGTGGCCTCCAGCCGGCTCATGAGCTTCCGCATGTTCTTCCTGGGGCCAGCCAGTAACCAGCGGCGGTTCTCCTCATGAAACTCCCGGGCGAGGGCTTCTCCAGTGTAGGCGGCGTCAGCCAGAAAGATACCAGTCAAATCCTGGTTGAGCTTGAGGAATACTGTGCTGTCCGGCTGGTTACCGCGGGTGAAGGTGACGGCCAGAACTTTCCTTCCAAGGTCGCTCGTTAAATGGAGTTTCAGCCCATAAAACCAGCCCTTGCCCGTCTTGCCCCAGGCGGCCAGAGCAGCCATGGTTTTGTGCTTCGCTCCGTTCTTGACTAGACAGACGGGGATGTCCGTAGCATCGGTGTGCTTGATGACGTGCGCGCCGTCTCGGTTTTGCCGTAGCATCAGTAGAAGCATGAGCGCGACCAGATGCCCGAAACGATTGAGGTTCACCACGAGCGTCTTGTAATGCTGACGCAGGTTGAAGATGTCAGCCAATGACCTCTTGGTGGCGATGTTCTCGCGGGCGCGGAACAAGCCGAGGGCGAGGAGATCAATGATGGGAATGAGGAATTTGCGACCTTTGGTGGGTTCGATCTTCTGGAGGTTCAGTTTTTTGTAGAGGAACGATACTTTTTGCTTCAGGTTGTGATAGACGGTGATGGCCGTCTTAATGGTTAACATAAGGATCGGATACAACAAACGCCACCATAAAACGGTGGCGTTTGTCATTGTAGCAGATTTCTGGTGGTATGGGGTATTTCGTAATTCAAAGTATTTAGAAACTTTATGGGGAGAGGGATCAACCTTTGAGGCTGTTACTGACCTTTCCTCATTAGGTTAATCTCTCGTTTCATAGTATCATGAAGGTACTATGAAACACCCCATCATCAAACGCGATCGTCGCGAGTTAGAGAAAAGACGTGTGGCCGCCAGTAAGCTCTTTGAACAAGGAGTGAGTCAGGCCGCGGTGGCTAAGGAGTACAAAGTCACCCCGGCCGCCGTCTGCAAATGGTACGCCGCTTGGAGTAAAAAAGGTCACCGTGGTCTTGTTTCCAAAGGGCCGCCCGGAACAACACCAGCCCTCTCCGCCACGCAGAAAGAGAAACTCAAACACCTCCTCCTACGGGGTTCTCTTAAAGCTGGCTATGCCACCAACTTTTGGACCCTGGCCCGCATTCAAGAGGTCAGCCGGCAGAAGCTCAAGGTCAGGATGGGTACGGGAACGGTCTGGCGCACGGTCGTGGCCCTCGGTTTCTCCTGCCAGAAACCAGAAAAACAGGCCAGAGAACGGAACGAAAAGGCCATTACTGACTGGAAACTCAAAGAGTTCCCGAGGTTAAAAAAAATGGGCTCAAAAGCACCACTATCTGTTGGGGTTCCACGATGAATCAGGGGTGTCGGAGCGTCCCTTCGTGCATACTACCTGGGCACCAAAAGGAAAGACCCCAATTATACAATCATCCGGTTCATGGAAGAGGATCACCCTCTCGGGGGTGATCATTACTGATCCGGAAGGGGTCAAACCACGTTTGTTCCTGCGCAGTATCGTCGGCAACATAAATAGCGAGGAAGTGATACTGTTTGTCAAAGACTTAAAGCGGCATCTGCGGGGGAAGAAACTCCTGCTTATCTGGGACGGGCTCCCAGCTCACCGGTCGAGGAAAGTCCAAGCGTACCTCGCCACCCAAAAGTACTGGCTGCGGGTGGCTCGTTTACCCTCGTATGCACCGGAACTCAACCCCATTGAGTATCTGTGGGACGCTATGAAAAAGAAGTATCTCGCCAACCTGGCAGCCGATCTGGTCGTTATTGGAAAAACACTGCGACAGTGCCGCCGACAAATCAGTGATCGTAACTTGCTGCGAGGATTCCTGTGCGCCAGCGAGTTGTATTAACCTAATGAGGAAAGGTCAGTAGACGGTCAAATGCCTACCAGTAGGTTTCCGCACGGACATTCCAGACGGGGGTCAAGGCGGGCAAGACGCCATCCTTCAGGATTG
>JACRDY010000068.1 GCA_016218485.1 Candidatus Falkowiibacteriota bacterium | reverse complement strand
TGCAAGAACGCAGGCTGCACCAATGAATTTGAGACCACGTACGCGCCGGAGCGGCCGGAACGGGTGTACTGTGAGGAGTGTTACCAGAAGGAAATCTATTAGATACAGATTACACAGATAATCACAGATCACACGGATCTGTGATTATCTGTGTAATCTGTGTCTAATCCACCGGTTTCATCACCCGCGTCACCTGCCACATCACCTCAAACATATTCTTCATGGTCTGATACAGATCCGGCGACTCAATAATCATGCCGAAGTTTTCTTTTTTGCTGCTGATGAGCCCGAGCTTGTTGTCGTAAATATACACCGTCATCGGGAAAAACATATCATCCGGCGCGTAATGCAGATCGCGGCTGTCTCGAGTGCTCGCCGGCCAAACTTTCTCCACTTCTTTACCCTCTGAACGCACCACGCGCAGTTTTATTCCAGCCGCAATTCGCCGGCGCGTGTAGGCGTTGACGTAATCCTTGCCCGGCATTTCATACAGGTCTTTCATGGAAAGAATACTGCGCAACAGCTTGTTGCTGACGGTCAGCGTGTCTTCAAACACTGTTTTAATACCATCCTCACCTTCGTAAAACCGCACCCGCGGCCGAATGCCGCTGGTGTTGAAGAGAGCCGACAATTCTGGCAAAGCCTTTTCGAGCCTGGCCTCTTTTTCTTTGAGTAAAATTTTGAGCTTCTCCGGCGGCTCGGCGCTGTAGATCCGCGTCCGGCCTTTAGTCACGAAACCAATCAGACTCATGCCGACGAGCGTCTGCAGAATTTCATGAGTAGTAGTCCGCGGTAAACCCGCCCGATTGGCGATCTCCTGGGCCGAGCCGCTGCCAACGGCTAACGCCGCCAAGTACACATCAGCCTTGCTTTTGGTTAGACCCAAGTCTTCTAGAATATTTTTGGTGGACATAGAGTATTAATACAACCTCCAACTGTGTTAAATGGAGTGACGAATTGAGTCCCGCCAGCCCTGCCGTTAGGCGGGCACAGCGGGACGAAATTCGTTACATGAGCAACAATAACGAATTTCAGCCTCGCTTCGCTCGGCTTCAATTCGTCACTCCAGGTGAACTCGTCAACAATTTCCGACGACAGTAATATTATATTATTTACTTTAAAATAAGTCAAATTTAATCAACTATACCAATAGAATTAACCACTATTGTCTGATTATAATTGACCAAAAACTCCTCTGCGAGTATGCTGGATAATTAAAGATAAACCTATGACCACCTGCCAACACTGCAACGCACAATTTGACCTGACGAGCGCCGAGAAAGACTTCTTCGTGAAACTGAATCTGCCCGAGCCAAAAAGCTGCCCGGACTGCCGGCAGCGATCTCGCTGTGCCTGGCGTAATGAACGAATGCTCTATACTCGCCAATGTGATCTCTGCAAAAAAGCTATTGTCTCTTTTTACGCCAAAGACAAACCCTACCTCCAGTACTGCCCGGAGTGCTGGTGGAGCGACAGGTGGCAAGCGCCAGCGCTGGACTATGATCCAGCTAAACCATTTCTGGAACAATTCAAAGAGCTGCTACTGAAAACTCCGCACCTGGCGCTGATCATCTCGCACGGCGAAAACAGCGACTACTGCCCGCACTCGGTCTACTACAAAGATTCCTATATGTGCATCTCCGGCGTTACCGGGGAGAATATTTACTATTCCTATTTTGTTAATAACTCGTTTGACTCCATGGACTGCGCGCAAGGCTTTGATCTGCAAAACTGCTACCAGTGCGTCCACTGCCAAAATCTTTTCTCCGGCATTTATTGTAATGACTGCGAAAATTCATCTGAACTGGCCTTTTGCTATGATTGCATCAGCTGCCAGAATTGCATTGGCTGCGTCGGCCTGCGCCACAAAGAAAATTATATTTTCAATAAACCGGCGACTAAGGAAGAATGCGCGAAAGTGTTAGCGGAAGCCAAAGCTAATCCGGAAAAATTTTATCAAACATTCTACCAATTCAGCCTGACCGTGCCGCGGCCATATGCGCGCATCCGCCACTGCGAGAACTCAACCGGCGACTACCTCTATAACTGTCGCAACGCCGCGCACTGCTTTGAATCACAAGAGTTGGAAGACTGCTTCTACGTCTGGAACCTGCCCCGAGGCGCGTCAGCGGTCAGTGATATTAATTATTCGCCAAAAGCCGAAATGAGCTACAACTGTATCAGCATCGTCAACAGTAAATATCAAATTGCGACGGTGGCCTGCTGGGACTGCTCATTCACGAGCTACTCGTGGCAGTGTTTCTATAGTCAAAATTTATTCGGCTGCACCGGACTCAAACACGGCTCCTACCAAATTTTGAACAAAAAATATTCCGAAACCGAATATAAGCAACTGAAAGAAAAGATTATTGAGGAGATGAAGCGAGCTGACCAGTACGGCGAATTTTTCCCGATCCGCCTGTCCCCGTTCTGCTATAACGAAACCATCGCGCGGGAGTACTTTCCCCTGACCAAAGATGAGGTCCAGAGTAAAGGCTGGTTCTGGCAGAATGAGCTGCCGGGCACCTTTGGCCGAGAAACACTGACGGACATACCAGCTGACATTACCCAAGTGACAGACGCCATTCTCAACGAAATCCTGGCCTGCACTACTTGCAAAAAAGACTACAAAATTATTCCTCAGGAATTGAAATTCTACCGCAGCCACGGCCTGCCAATCGCCCGCCAGTGCTTTGACTGTCGCCATTTGGCGCGACTCCAGCAACGCAACCCGCGCACATTGTACCACCGCGCCTGCATGAACGCGGGCTGCACCAATGAATTTGAGACGACGTACGCGCCGGAGCGGCCGGAACGGGTGTACTGTGAGGAGTGTTACCAGAAGGAAATCTATTAGACACAGATTACACAGATAATCACAGATCACACGGATCTGTGCCATCTGTGTTTATCTGTGTAATCTGTGTCTAATCTTGACCTTTTCCCCTAGTATGGTACAAAGAACATAACCCTTTCACGCTCAAGGAGAAGGCAATGAAACGCGCTCTTTTTTTAATGATCGCAGTCTCCATCGGCTGCACCGCCAATGGCCAACTCGCCGCCCTGATTGAGATAGAACACGGGAGCCAAACCTGCGACGACCTCGAACTGGCACAGATTGCCCGCGAGGTCCTACAGGAGCAGCTCTTGAGCGATCTTGTCACCCAAGACATGGTCTTCCGAGCGGCCATCCGGCACTACTACGGCCAGAACGTACTGGACGAGCTGGAACAGTCTGGTGGAGCATTCATCGTCCTGCCATTCTTGCCGGAGACAATGACCGAACGGGACTACAGAGTCCTGCTGTCGATGTCGGCGATCCAGCGCCAGACCCGAGGGAAGTATCGCGATGTGAGTGTTCAAATAGAACAGATCAAAAGCTGGCGCCGCCGCTTCTGCCAGCAAGCTCATTTGGCCCGCCCTCCCGCGTTCGGGGACGGGCTTACCTTTTACCAACAGTCTTGGCGAAAAAAAATAATCCGGTACACTACGCCCATCACCAGGAGGAAGAGCAGAATGAAGAAAATGCAGCACCGAAATTCCCCAACGGGAGCCCGGTCCTGTGGCAAGGACGGCCGGCCAGAGTGATCAGCAGTCGGCTCAATGGCACTGGCCATGTGTACACCATCCTCACTGCTACCCCGCCAAATCTGCCGCCAGACCAACAGGCAGAGATCGGCGGCGCTCATCGCAATATTTCCGAAGATGAGCTGCAAGCCGCCCCGGCAGAGACCGCTGCCACAGCACCATACCTCAAAACACCCCCTCCATTCCTTTCCAGGAAACCACGGTGAGCCGCCCCATTAGCTTGCCGTATTTTTTTAGTCTAATGCCATTGACAGGGAGGTGGAAATAAGGTAAAGTCAAAAATCGCCAATACAATCGTCCAATCCCGGACGAGGAGGAATACAAGCAATGAAACAGACATCATTCGTTCTGGCACTGCTGGTGCTGGCGTGCCTCGCCAGTGGCTGCGCGGCCAAGAACCAGAACGCCGCCGAGCTGGATATGCTCCTCGGCCATGAGTGGGTCGCCGACAGGGAGGCCGAGTGCGCCAAAGCGCGCCAGGACGTCAGCGCGCTGACAAGCACGCTCGAGAAGCTCGATGCGGCGATCAAAAAGACGCAAGCCGAGATCAAGGGCTACTTCCGAGTCAGCCTCCAGAAAACCCTGCGGGGCGAGGATGATACGGAGGAAAACGCCGCTCTCTCAGCCCAGTGGACTCGGCTCGAGACCGCCATCAACTCACTGGCGGTCGATCAACAAAACACGAGCAAAGCTCTCACTGAAGCCACCCGACGGCGCACATACTACTGCCCGTCAAAGGAGGACGACCGTGATTAAGGCCATCCTGACCGTCACCGTACTATGCCTCACGGTGGCCTGCGCGGCCACCAACCCCAACGCCCTGACAATCCCGCATCTGCTGGGGATGCAGGACGTAGCCGACCCGGCAAAGTGCGCCGAGGCCGAGCAGTCGATCGCTAACATCAGCCACGAGATCGCGGTGACTGAGCAGCGCCTACGCTCGACCAAGTCTGGTCCGGCTGCGGTCGAGCTCGCACAACAGTCAGACCGGCTCCACCTCAACCTGGAAATCGCGCAAGCCATGCGCAATACCTACTGCGAACGGAGTCAGAAATGACTCCATCGCGAATCAGCGCGCAACAGAGCCCCATCGGATCGTTCCGGCGGGGCTCAACCATTTCTAAAAGCCCTATTTTCCAGACATTATTTTTATCTCAACCATAATTGACAGCCCGACGAAAATGTCATAAGATACACAATCGCAAACATAACCGTCCAATCCCGGACGGAGGAGGAAGAAACCGATGAAACGCGCGCTCGTTCTGTTCGTTCTGATGTGCTGCCTGGGAATCGTCGTCAACGGCTGCGCCGCGACCAACCAGCAGGCTGTGGCCATGGACAACATGATCGGAAAAGAGTCGGTCGCGAACACCAAGGCCGCCTGCACCGCGGCCGACAAGCAGGCCGACAAACTCCAGGGCGACCTGGACGACCTCACTGACAAAGCCAAGGATTCCGCCAAAGCGGCGGACCTCAAATTGGCCGACTACCAAGTCGCCAAGGACATCACCTCGTCGCGATACAACGCCAACTACCCCGCCATCGAGCTGGAGTGGCAGCGGCTCTACAGCGAGGCCACGCGCCTGGACAAGCAGCGTCTCCTCACGGAAGCCAAACTGGCCGAGGCCATCAAGGCACGCGACCGCGTCTGCGAGTAAGGGCAACCCATGCATCATCTCACGCAATCCATGTTCGTGATGGCGTGGCAAACCGCCATCGGCGCGATCGTCTTCACATTCGTGGCCAACGCCATCTGCAACGTCCTGGGCGTCCTGCCATGAACCCCCGCACGAACAGCAAGACCCCGCCAGAGCGATCCGACGGGGTTAACTTTTAAACTTTCCAACTAATAAACTAATAAACTTACCAACTAATGAACTTATGAACTTACAAACTAACCTCCCCCGTCTCCCCCCAGCTCTCCCCCGCCTCCACGTCCACCACAATCGGCACGCGCAGCTGGTACACGTTCTCCATCACATCCTTCACCAGTGGCGCGACGGTTTTTACTAAACCGCTCTTTACCTCAAACACCAATTCATCATGCACCTGCAGGATCATCTTTACTTCTTCTGTTGTAAATTCAGCCGCTAACTTTGTGTCCAGCGCGATCATGGCCAGCTTAATCAAGTCCGCGGCCGTGCCCTGAATTGGCGCGTTGATGGCCATGCGCTCGGCCGCGTTTTTGACTTGCGCCATGCCTGAATTAATCTCCGGCAGATAGCGGCGGCGGCCAAACAGCGTCTCCACGTAGCCGTCCCGCCGGGCGAACTTGATCGTACTATCCACGAACTTTTTCACGCCAGAGAAGGTCTTAAAATATTTATCAATAAAATTTTTGGCCTCAGCCATGCTGATGCCGGTGCGCCACGACAGGCCGTACGCGCCCATGCCGTAGAGCACGCCGAAGTTGACCTCTTTAGCGCTGTAGCGCATTTCCTTAGTCACACTGTCCAGGGGCACGCCGTGAATCGCTGCCGCTGTAGCGGCATGAATATCTTCCCCGCGCTTGAAAATCGCCAACATCTCTTTGTCTTGCGCCAGACTAGCCACGATCCGCAGCTCAATCTGCGAGTAGTCGGCTTTCAGTATTTGGCAGCCTTTTTCGGCGATGAAGGCCTTGCGCACCTCGCGGCCTAATGACGTCCGAATGGGAATGTTCTGGAGATTTGGGTCTGACGAAGACAGCCGACCAGTAGCCGCCACCGTCTGATTAAAGCTGGTGTGCACCCGGCCGGTTTTTTTATTAACCAATTTTGGCAGTGCCTGGGTGTAAGTGGACTGCAGTTTGGCCAGCTCCCGGTGCTCGGAAATCAAGTCAATAATCGGGTGCAGCCCGCGCATTTTGTCCAATTCAGCCGCGGCCGTGGAGAAACCGGTTTTACCGCGCTTCAGCCCCTCGGTCGGGATTTCCAGCGTCTCAAACAGGATTTCTTTGAGCTGCAGTGGTGAATCAAGATTGAATTCTTTGCCTGCCATGGCAAAAATTTTCTTGTCTAGTTTCTGCCGCGTGGTCTCAATCTCACGATCCAGCTGGCCCAGGAACTTCATGTCAATCTTCACGCCCAAGAGTTCCATTTTGGCTAACACGGCAACGAGCGGCATTTCTATGGTTTCCATCAAGCCAAAACTGTTTCTCTGCTCAATGGCGTTACTTAACTTTTGATACAACCGAAATGTATAATCCACGTCCTCGCAGCAGTAGTCGGCCACGACTTCCACCGCCACGTCGGCTAAAGTAATTTGACTCTTGCCCAAGCCAATCAGCTGCTCAATCGGCGTCATCTGGTAGCCAAGCTCGGTGAAGGCCAACGTATCCAGGTCATGCGCCCGAGAGCCCGGATCCAGGAGGTAGGAGGCGAGCATGGTGTCAAAATACACACCCCGGACGGTAAACCCGGCGTTCGTCAATACCTCAATATCAAACTTCAAATTGTGCCCGACTTTTTTTACTTTCTCATCAGATAAAATCCTGCTGATGGCTTTTTCAATTTCTTTATTTCTTAATTTCTTTATTTCTAAATAATATCCTTCCCCCTCTTTCCAACAAAACCCAATCCCCAATAATGTATCCGTAATCGTA
The DNA here is from genome assembly GCA_016218485.1 of Candidatus Falkowiibacteriota bacterium. Taxonomy (GTDB): domain Bacteria; phylum Patescibacteriota; class Patescibacteriia; order JACRDY01; family JACRDY01; genus JACRDY01. Next base: position 13,853 of record JACRDY010000068.1, on the reverse strand, counting down.
TCCAACCCCGTGGTCTCGGTGTCAATAACAATCAACTTTTGCTTCTTGAGTTCCACGATAAACTTTTTAAAACTCTTCTCATCGTCCAGCAAGTGGTAGCCGTTTCGGATTTGGAATTTAGAATTTATTTCGGATTTATTATTTTGAATTTGTGATTTTGAATTATCAAACAACCCCCGCTGCCCCTCTTTACTCTCGGGACGCTGCCGGCCTTCCATGCCCGGGATCTTGCTCAAGAGCGACTTGAATTCCAGTTTTTGGAATAAGTCAAAAACCGCCTGCTGGTCATACCCGGCCACTACCGCGTCCTCTATCATAAACTTAATTGGCGCGTCCCGGACAATCGTCGCCAGATGCTGTGACATCTGCGCGTCCTGCTCATGCTCCAACAGCAACTCTGCCACTCTTGGCCGGACACTGGTAATTTCTTTATTTCTCAATTTCTTTATTTCTTTATATACATTTTCCAAAGTCCCAAACTGTTGCAGCAGCTCCACCGCGGTTTTCTCGCCGATTCCCCGCACGCCCGGGATATTGTCTGAAGCGTCCCCGCGCAGCGCTTTGTAATCAATCATCTGGTCTGGCCGCAGGCCATAGCGCTCGACCACGGCGGCACTATCATAGGTGACCGTGTCATTGACCCCTTTCTTCATGGTGAAGACTTCAGTGTCGTTATCCACCAGCTGGAGCGTGTCCATGTCGCCGGTAACAATGATATTCCTGACACCGCCGTCGGTCTTGGCGGTAATCGTGCCAATCAGGTCATCCGCCTCGTAGCCGTCCAGCTCGTACGTCGGGATATTAAACGCGCCCGCCAAGTCTCTAACCAGTGGAATTTGCGCGTACAGCTCATCGGGCTGCTTGATCCGATGCGCCTTGTACTCGGTGTACTCAATATGGCGAAATGTCGGCGCGGCCCGGTCCAACGTCAAGGCGAGATAATCAGGCTTCAGCTCTTTATAAATTTTGAGAAGAATCAAAGCAAAACCGTATACGGCGTTGACGACCGTGCCGTCCTTGGTCCGCAGCGTCGGCGGCAATGCATGGAACGCCCGGTGAATCAGGGCGTTGCCATCTATAATTACTAACTTTTTCTTAGCCATAGATAGGCCTATTTTACCATTTTTGGGGTAATAAAATCCAGCACCTTTCAGCATACCCCACGGCAAGCTGACGGGGTATTCTGAAAGGTGCTGGATAAAAAAACCGCCCCCGATGGATCGGGGGACGATTTTATACCATTGCCCGCAAATACACTAAACAGGATTTTCCAAAACACCTATTCTCCGTTCGTGGGTATCCAGCGTGGTCTGGAAACGTCCGTGCGCTGATTGATTGGCCGCGTTTTCCGCTTTCTGATCCATCAGTATCTTCACTATTTTATCCTGCCCGGTAATTAGCACATCAAATGTCTGATGAATTTCTTCTTTTAATTCATCCCGAAAATGTTCCATGTCGTCTTTGGTGGCGAATGCTAATAGGTCGTCTTTGGTGGCGAACCTATGTAAGTCCTTCTTCACGCCTTGGAGATCGTCCTTCACGCCTTGGAGATCGTCCTTCACGCCTTGGAGATCGTCCTTCACGCCTTGGAGATCGTCCTTGGTGGCCATCCGATCTAGATCTTGCTTAATAGCCAAAAACAGTTCGTTATTTTCTTGACGAAATTCCGCCAAATCTTGTTTAATGGCTAATAATTCAAATTGTTGATTAGTGTTGCCCATAAACGATAGCTTAAGAATTATAGCAAAGGGTAGTTACCCTGTCAAAAATAGTCTACCACAGCCTATCTAAAATATTTCTAAACTCTTAATCAGCAAAAACTCTTGATTTTAAAGGTTTATCCTGCTATAGTAAGACCACGTAAATTTACGGCCTGGTAGCCAAGCAGTAAGGCAGAGGTCTGCAAAACCTCTATGCAGGGGTGCAATTCCCCTCCAGGCCTCCAAAAAATCGTCTCTGATCAAGACGGTTTTTTGTTACCAAGATTTTGCCAATGAAAAAACGGTGGGAAATGGCCCACCGTCCTTTGCGTGTGACTGATCTGGTATATGAACCAGGTCAGTCGTGAGCCCGGGGGCGTACCCCCGGGGCTATAGTTCATCACTCCACCGTGACCTCGCCCTTTGCCAACTGTGCCAATACGGCCTGCTGGTCTGCCGCACGTTGAGCGGCCTTGACCCGACCGCCAGCGCGAACCCGGCTGATGATCAGGCCGATCACCAGCGCAAGCACCGCCACAACGATCCATGTTATTGGATTCTGGTACCACTCGTCCGGCGGCTTTTTTTGAACCGCGGCCTTGTCCTTGATCGCGGCCGCCTTCTCTTCATAGGCCCTGCGCTCGGCCGCGATGGTCGCGTCGTCTTTGCGCACCGGGTGAGTCCCGGTCTTGGCCGTGTAGCTGAATATCAGCCCCTCCACCGGCCCCTTGGCCTTGATGGTGAAGTGCGGCCCGTCGTTCTTCAGACGAAAGTCGCCATGACCGGGCAGGCCGGTATTGCCGCGGCACGGGTACGGATCCGTCTTCGGATCAAAGTACACGCACCACACGCCTCGCTGGGTCTTCCAATGGATTGACGTGTCAATCGGAAATGCCGGCTCCTCAAACGTGGTGGTCTCACCATCTCCTAGATCTCCGGCCTCACGGACGAAGTCCTGAAAAGTTGGTTCCTCATAGGTCTCACTCGGCGGGTTTGGCAGCTCACGCTGCTTGTCCGCCTCGGTCTCAATGTACACGCTGATCATCTTGGCCGCCTCAGGCGACCAGGCACTATACTTCAAGAGCCATATTGGGATGCCGAAAAACAGAATGGCGGCCCAGATCACTGCCCATGCGGCGCTAAATGCCTTTTGGCGGTACAGCCAGCCCACCAGCAGTACAATCGCGGAGATATGTACGCTGAGGAGCCCTAAAGCTAGCCAGGAAATTGCCCCGACGATCCCCGCCACGATACCTACCACGATCACCAGCACAACCACCAGGGCCAGCAGGGCAAAACCGGCGATAGTCCAGCCGTAGATGCTCCCTCCTGATTGATCTTTCTTCTTCTTCGCATCTACCTCACCTGGCTCACTATATGGGACTTTTCCTGTTTCCATTGACTACTCCTGATTGAGCGGGTCGCGGGGGTTTAAGCCCGCGACCCGAATTGGTGTTAATCGGTGGAGTCACTCGCTGCTGCACCGCCGGACTTTCCCTTCTTATTCTTACTGACTGAAATTTCGAGACCCGGGCCTTTGACTTGGGCATCGGTCAGGTGCATAACCGTAAACGCCAACGCCGCTGGAAGATCGTGAATCATTGCCGCGACATCAGCCTTGGCTTTATCGGCCACGCGCTCTCGTTCGGCGCTTTCTTCCTGACGGATCGCTTCCTCAATCTCCTCCGGCGGCACAATCCGCTTGATACCGAACTGCACCAGACGGAGACCGTAGTACCGCAGACCTTTGATACCCGTGACCCGCGTCGCCTCGATCGGCTCGCCACCTTCGTCCACTTCCAGGCAGCCGAAATTCATCAAGTTCATCAGCTGCTTGATCGTCTTTTCCCGCCGATGACCCGCGAGGATCAGGGCTGATTCCAGCATCATGCTGCCGAAGACATGGGCGAGCGCGAGCTCCATCATGCCGTTGATGATCTGATCCGCGTTGCCGCTCTTGAACAAGCGAGTGGCGTATTTCGCGCTGGCGTTGATGATGCCTTCAACATCGAGCTGCAACGTACCGGAGACGTATATCGTCACTTTCGGCGCGCCGCCTTTCAGACGACGCTGTATCACCTCTTCCAGTTCCTTACGAGCCTTCTCCCACGCGGCAGCGCCCATCATGCCCTTGAATTCCTTTTCCAGGTCATTTATATTTTCCACGCCGGAGTTGGCCTCAAATCCTTGCGTATTGAACGGTGCGGAGTACTCCCCGGTAAAAATCGTGGCGACGTATTCGTCACGGAAGACCGGGACCCACCAGCAATAGGTGGGTTCTTCTATCCGGTAACCACTGAAGGTGTGGTCGTCACTGCCGAAGACGGATCGGAAAACGATCTCGTGCTTTTCATCCAGCCGAACAATGACTGGGGGATTGCCTTGGCTTTTCGCGTCCCACAGCTTGATCAGCTGAATGCCGAACCACTTTTGGACTTTCGCATCAAGAGACTCAATCAATCGCATCATGATGACACCTCCGAAAACCGTTGCACCCCTTGCGGGGAATTGTTGACTGTACTATTTCACTCAACCGAAAACTGACTCTTCGGTTGTACTTGAGTTGCATATTTGTAAGCGCTTATTGGTCATAAACGCCGTTTTCAAGGTTCTGTATACAAACACACTTCTGCAGTGTGATTTGTCAATATAGCATATTTTAAATAAAAAGTCAATCAAAAGTATATAAAAGTGTTTAAAATGAGAGAAAATCTTGTAGCATGTAGCGTGTAGCTTGTATGGAGTTACATGCTATATGCTACATGTTACATGTTCCTAGCCTGCCAAAAGCCGCTCTTTGGTAATCTCATTCGTAATTCGTAATTAGTAATTCCTAATTAAAAAAAGACGCTCTTTTGAAACGTGCTTTGCGCTCTGAACTCTGCGCTTTGTGCTCTGAGCTTTGTGCTATCCTCTCACCGCCGTCAGCACAAAATTAATCACCGCGTAGGCGCTAAAAATCACGATAATCCCCACCACGGTCCAGACAATAATATCTTTGCCCTGTTTAACCCGCTCCTCATTACCCCCGGAAAAAATCATATAAAACCCGCCAATCACCAAACAGAGGAAAGCAATAGCGCCGATGGGCGCGATCAGGAATTTAGCCAAACGGAGAATTATTTCCTGCACAATAGCTATGTTGGACAATGGCCCTGTTGCATCCGTCTTTACATTCAATGGATCTTCCAGGGATATAATACTGGCCTTACCCCCTTCATTTTGTCCCGTATCACCACCCGATCCGGTGTCATTACCCTGCCCACTCGTATCCCCCTGCCCCGTGTCACCACCCTGTCCAGTAACGGCCAGCACCGGCAATGCCAGCGCCAACATCAAACACAGCGCCACCACAAAAAAACCTATTTTCAGGCCGTTTTTGGTGAATTTTTTAACAAATAGCTGCATAAAAATATTATACCGTATTTCACGCGGGAGTAAAAGGGAAAAGCAAAATTGCTACATTGTTAAATTGTTAAACTGTTACATTGCCAAATTGCTAAATAACCCACACAACAGTGTGACAATTTAGCAATTTGGCAATGTAGCAATGTGATAATGTAGCCATATAAAAAAACGCCCTTCTCAAGCGCTATGTACTATTGACTATGTGCTATTCGCTATTTGTAGCTAATAAACCTCAACCTTAAGCGTCCGCACGCCGAATTGTTTAGCCGCCTCCCGGCTCTGCATCCAGACATCAACGCGGCTGTAGTAGCGCGCGTTCATCCGATCCTGCACAGTAAAGACTGTGTCGCCGAAATACTCCGGCATTTTGACCGTGGTACCAAAGGGCAAAAAATTGGCCGCGATCACGTCCTCCTGCCCGTGTTCACAGACATCAAACCCGTTAGCCGTAATACACGGGCTGTCGTCAGTCTGATCCGGAGTGCTGGAGTAGGCCGTTACCGTCACCCAGATGGTACGGGTCGGCTGACGATCAGCCGCCATTGGCAGACTATTATTAAAATCAGCCAATACAGCCGCGTCGCTGATAACCGGAGCGGCATCCCGAATCACTGTTTCATACATCACGCTCTCGGTCTGATAGCTGGCCGGAGCCTGCAATTCTTGAGCTAATGATACTTGAGGAAAAGAAAATTCAAATAAAATTACAGCAAAAACAGCCAATTCAACCCGACGCACATGCATGTGCACCAAAAAAGCGCCTAATTTTCTCCAATATTTACGTAGTTTTTGCAATATCCGTGATTTTTGCATATTTTTAGCCATCCAGCACCTTTCATCATTTTTATCTAAAATAAATCAACCATAATTAATCTTATTTTAGCTAATATAATGGCAAATTTTAGATAAAAATGATGAAAGGTGCTGGACTGACTTAAAATAAAAAACCCGTATCATAGGGCTTTTGTTTGCCAATAGGTTAGCACACGACTGGAAAAGCGTCAATGTCCTGATAGCTATAGTATTAGTATAGCAAAATTAGAGGAAATAGTACATAGTCCTATACATAGTCCATAGTCCTTAGTCCCTAGTACTTAGTGGAGGCTTTCACGCTAAAACTATACGCTAAGGACTATGGAATAAGGACTATGGACTAAGGACTAGGGACTATGGACTAAGGACTAAATAATAATCCCGCCCCCGATCATCTCCTCGCTCCTGTACAACACAATGGACTGACCGGGAGTAATGGCCCGCTGCGGCTCGGTAAATTTCGCTTGATAGATCGCCCGAATGCCGCGACCGCTGATGCGTTTGACCCGACAACGCTCCAGCGGCTGACGGTAGCGGATACGCGCCAGGCAGATCAGAGGCAGTTTCGGCTCGCTGCCAAGTAGCCAATTGGCGGCGGTGAACCGCAAACTCGGCAGAAACAGTTCAGCCGCGCCCCGGCTGCCAACAATCAGCTGATTGGTTTTAAAATTTTTGGCAACGACATAGTAGGGGATGCCACCGCCCAGACCCAGCCCCTCACGCTGACCAATGGTATAGAAGGGGAGACCCTCATGATGGCCGAGTACGCGGCCGTCCGTGGTCACGATTGTGCCCGGACGGCGGGGGATGTAGTGTTCCAGGAAATCCTTGAGGTTAATCTCGCCGATGAAGCAGATACCCTGCGAGTCCGGCTTGTCAGCGGTAGGCAGCTTAAACTGTTTGGCGAGGACTCGCACCTGCGGCTTAGTCAGACCACCCAGGGGAAACAGGCTATGCCGCAGCTGCTGCTGATTCAGCCGCCAGAGAAAATAGCTCTGATCCTTATTCCCATCCGCCGCGATATACAATTTTTGTATCGTGGACTGGCTCTGTGCTTTGCGCTTTGCGCTTTGCGCTTTTTTCACATAATGCCCCGTCGCCAAATACTCCGCGCCCGTTTTTAAAACTTTATCCAAAAACACCCCGAACTTGATCTCGCTATTACACATCACGTCCGGGTTGGGCGTCCGACCGGCCTTAAACTCGCGGATCATGTAGTCCACGACCGCGCTGCGGTATTCGCGCGTCAGATCCCAAGTGGTGAAAGGAATGCCGAGCTGGATCGCTACTTTCATGGCGTCAATCCGGTCAAAAGTAAACAAACAGGGGATATCCGGATCCGACCACATCTTGATATGCACGCCGCGCACGTCATAGCCCTGCCGCTGTAGTAAAGCGGCCGCGACAGACGAATCCACGCCGCCGGACATGGCCACGATGACTGTGGGTTTCTTATTCTTTTGAGTCATAAAACTGCTCTAGCATACTAGCCGAAATATCTAAATTAATCAATCAAATTAAGACTAAATCAGCCTGCTCGTACCTTGCTTTTTTTACCGTTTTGTATTAGACTGCCGAGTAGTTATTTTTATCTACCCTAGCAGTAAACTCTAGATGACGGACGTATAGCTCAGCCCCAAAGGGGCCCCTTCGGGGCTGGTTTACCCGCCTAAATTTAGCTCGGTACAAAAAGGTTGTCCGCTTAGATTACACGATGGTGAGTAATCGCGGTTACCCTTAATTACTAAGGCTAAATTTGGGCGGGTGAAGAGCGTTCACCCCGCAGCAATATGCGCGTATAGCTCAGTTGGTTAGAGCGCGTCACTGATAATGACGAGGTCCTTGGTTCAAATCCAAGTACGCGCATTTTGGTGCGGGGCGGAGCTGATAATGACGAGGTCCTTGGTTCCCTGCCCGCCAACGGCTGCGCCGCAGGCGCTGGCAGGCGGGGAATCCAAGTACGCCCTATGCAGTCTATTTGCTAATACTATATTCCGTTCAGATATCAGGGTAAGCCGAGGTAGCTCAGCCCCAAAGGGGCCCCTTCGGGGCTGGTTTACCCGCCTAAATTTAGCTCGGCACAAAAGCGTTATCTGCTTGGATTACACGCGCGTGAGAGAGTCACAGATACCATTAATTACTAGAGCTAAATTTGGGCGGGTGAAGAGCGTCCCGCCTACAACTATAATTTGCAATCTGCCGGGGTAGCTCAGTGGTAGAGCGCATGCCTGAAGAGCATGGCGTCGGCAGTTCAATTCTGCCCCCCGGCAGATTGCCTGGAATAGTTGGCGGGAGCGTCGGCAGTTTCCGCTCATGGCCATTCGGCCTGAGCGGATCCGCTCGCGAAGACGAGCGGGCAATTCTGCCCCTCGGCACCAATTAACAGTTAACAAATTAACGCTTAACAATTGACTAGCATATTTGGTTGTTTGTTACTGGTTAATTGTTAACTGTTAATTGTTATTAACGGGCCGTAGCGCAGTTGGTTTACCCGCCCAAATTTAGCTCGGTACAAAAACGTTGTCCGTTTTGATTACACGATGGTGGGTAATCGCGGATACCATTAATGATGAGAGCTAAATTTGGGCGGGTGAAGCGCGTCCCGGCTTTCATCATTAAAAACATGGTCGGGCCGTAGCGCAGTTGGTAGCGCGCCTGGTTTGGGACCAGGAGGTCGCGAGTTCGAGCCTCGCCGGCCCGACCATGTATATAATGGTAAGCGATTATTATTCCAGTTTTCCCCGCCTGCCTCAGCCTGAGCGGGTATCGTATAGCGGTTATTATTCCAGTTTTCCAAACTGGAGAGGGGGGTTCAATTCCCCCTACCCGCTGAGGCTCTGGCGGGCAGGCAAACTGGAGGGGGGTTTCCGCTCATAGCCCTTCGGGCTTTAGCGGATCAGCTCACGACTTTGCCGATGAGCTGGCGATTCCCCCTACCCGCTCTCTGAAAATTTATAGAATGAGACTTACCCATAACTAAGAATTAAATTATAAACCTAAAATTCAAAATCCTAAATAAATCCAGCACCTTCCAGAATATCCCGTCAGCTTGCTGCGGGATATTCTGGAAGGTGCTGGATGAATCATACTACCTAAATCCAAAATCTTAAACTCGGTATTGCGTGTTTAGAATTTATGATTTAAGTATTTGGAATTTAGGATTTTGAATTTAGAATTTAAGTAATTCAATAAAAACCCACCCACTCCGCATTGTGCGGGGTGAGTCGAGCAGGGATGCCACCAAACAGTAAAAAATAGATCAAGCCGGGTCCTTGCGAACCCGGCCTGTAATTTTCGCGAAAAACTTCCCCTCCTGACCCCTACCGCACTGCTCGCGCCCCAATGTCATTACGGCAGCGAGCGTCAGCCCACTCAATTTCACATACTGCCCCGTAGACTCGAACGATAGCCCCAGGGAAACCATTCTCACCCAGAGCGGTCAGGCTCAATACCCGGCCACCGTCGGTGACAAATTGCCCCTCCCGCAGGGCCGTCCCGGCGTGGGTGACGATAACATCCGGATACGCCGCCGCCACTTGATCCAACCCTGAAATCACCTGTCCCGTAGCATACGTGCCAGGGTAGCCGCGGGACGCCATGACCACGCAGACGGCCGGACGCGGGTCCCACTCCACCGTGATCTGATCCAGCGTGCCGTCTGCGGTCGCCCGCAGCAGATCCAGAAGCGGGGTCTTGAGCCGCGCCAGCACCGGCTGTGTTTCCGGGTCGCCGAAGCGAACATTGAACTCCAGCACGAAAGGGTTACCCTGCCGGTCAATCATCAGCCCGACATAGAGCACGCCGGAGAACGGCGTACCGCGCTTGTTCATCGCTATTACCACGGGCTGGATAATTTCCTCCATGATCCGCTCGTGCAGAGCCGCGCTGATGATCGGCGCCGGGGAGTGTGCCCCCATGCCGCCGGTATTTGGTCCCTGGTCGCCGTTAAAGGCCCTCTTGTAATCCTGGGCGCTGGTCAGCGGCACAATGGTGCCGGCGGGGTCAACCAGTGCCATGAACGAGACCTCTTCCCCGTCCAGGTAATCCTCAACGAGGACGCAATCGTCAGCGCCCCGAAACTCACCCGCGGCAAAGCGCTCTAGAGCCGCATCGACATCTTCCTCATTTCTGCAGACCATCACGCCCTTGCCAGCGCAGAGACCGTTGGCCTTGACCACCAGCGGCAACGGATGATTCCGCAATGTCGCGTACAGCCCCTCCAATGTATGGCAAACGATCGCCGATGCCGTGGGGATGTTGTTTTCCAAGCACAACGTTTTGGCGTAATACTTGGACGACTCCAGTTTGGCCGCCGCTCCGGTCGGCCCGACGATCCGCAGTCCGGACGAACGAAACTTGTCAACGATGCCTAAAGCCAGCGCTGCTTCCGGCCCGACCACAGTCAGATCTATGGCCTGCCACAGAGCCCAATCGTGCAAAGCCCTCACATCATCGGCAGCGATATCCACGAGCGTAGCCTGCTGACCGATGCCGGCGTTGCCGGGCGCAGAGAAGATCTCCACACCGGGCGTTGCTGCGATCGCCTTCACTAGCGCGTGTTCACGTCCGCCTCCACCGACTACCAAAACTTTCATCGTGACCTCCTCCTCTATTGGTGCACCGTATTATACGGTATAGTGACAAACCTACCCTTATCTTACTGGTAATTGGTAATTGGTCAAGTAGCGGGAGAATTAAGGGATAAGATTAAAAATTTAAGAATGGTGTATTTATTCTTAAATCTTTAATCTTAATTCTTATCTCTCTGGTTAAAAAAACCGCCGGCACACTGCCAACGATTTTTTTAACTTCAAAAACTATTTTTCCAGTTCAGCCAGCATCTGACGCAGCAAGGGATGCGTAATCATTGCTCGGTAGTGAACGAAATCACGTGCTCGCACCGTCTGCCCGGCGCGCTCGTACGTGGTCGCCTGCATGAGTGCCTGCAGTTTATCCAGCTGCTTAGCAATACTTGCTTCACCCGTCTGGCCATCAGTGTACTCCAGCCACAGGTTCATAATTTCCGCTCCCTCGTCTCCTAATGCAGCGCAAATTTTTTGCATCGCGGCCCTTTCTACTAAAAATTTTTGTTGTTTTTCTGTGGAGCTGAAAGCTACCTGATCACCAACCAGCGCCTCCGGCCAATCGTGAATCTGCAGCATTCGTTCTAATTTTTTCTGATCCAGCCCGGCTATCTGCGGCCCTAATTCTCGCGCCAAAGTAACGAGCGCATCCGTATGCTGCCCGACACTTTCCGGGTTGTCCACCCCGCGCTGCACCCAGCCGGTGCGGGGAATGGTATACAGCCCAGCTACCACTGCCGCGGCGTTATCAAACTGTTTTTCGGCGATCGGCAGCGGCCAGTCCATGGTTTCTGCGGTCATAGTATCACTAATTTAGCAGTTAAGATTGTTTTTGTCTATTAAAATTATAATTTAGTGAAGTCCATGGTCGAACCAGTCTCTCCCCCTTATTCATAAGGGGGAGGGACAGGGTGGGGTTGTGTTTATGTTCAAACAACCGTTCACTGGATTCTTAATTCTTAATTCCTAAATCTTGAATCTAAAAAATCATCCGCCGAATCGGCCGATGATTTTTTATTGTTAACGACTCAAAAGTGATAAAAACCTTTACCCCATAGAGACCTTGCGGCCGGTTACGGGGATATGTTCAAACTAACCGGAGTAACGAGTCCGATAAATCGAACCCGACCGACCACGTATGTCCGCGTCAGGCCAATGGCCTGACGGGAAGTTACTCCTTAGAAAGGAGGTGATCCATCCACAGCTTCCGCTACGGATGCCTTGTTACGACTTCGTCCCTGTCATCGATCCCACCTTTGCCCACGAACGTGGACTTTGGGTGTTACCGACTCCCTTGACGTGACGGGCGGTTTTTTGATGCAATAAATTATTACTAACTTATTGTCAGACACCACCGGACGAACGGTTTTCCCGTATCCTGGCGGTTTCCAACTGAGCGTTAAATTTGACAACAAAATTATGTTTTTTGCCAAATTTTCGCATCTCATTCCGCAGTTGCTGAATTTTTTGCAATCCTTCTTCACTAAGATGTTTCTTACTTCTCACCATCAGAACAATCTCGCGAAATAAGGCATAGACCTGGCGCTTTTTTGCTTGCAAGGGGTATTGATCAATGAACGGGAAGAGTTTTTCCTCTAAATCTTTTGCACTCGTCACTTTAAGTTTGGCATGCGGGAACCATCCATAACGCTCATATGAGCAATCGTAGACTTTTCCGCAGCCAATGGTCGCGACTATGCGCTCAAGAATTTCCCTATCATCAGCTCGAAGCTCTATTTCAAACTCCGGTTTAATTTCAATACCGCTGGTGAGGGTTTTATGATGATTAATACTCACCGAAAAAGATCCCTCGCCATCTATGAATCCCGCAATGTAGTGCGGATTAAGCGGTTTTTGTTGGATTTGCTCCTTCCCAATCGGCGGTTGTAATTTAGGATTGCGCCTAAATGGACGGCGATTGGTACTACGAGCTCTGCAGACTTCTGGCATAGCATTAACTAAGAATCACTTCTTAATCTACCTCGGGGTTAGTTTACCATAGAACAGAAATTCTGTCCCGCGGATACCTCCGAGGACTCGTGCCAGATCTCCCTGGGTTACGAAAGAAAACATTTTTTTACATCTCCGGTCCACCGATAATGAAAGGGCTTTGGTGGTATTGGATGACTTCCCCATGTACTCACAGATGGGTCGTCAACCTCTTTCATTATTATAACGTGGACTCAAGCTGCAAAATGCTTATGGGCCCTTCGTGTTGTCCTCGCGGACAAAACGTGCCCTCTGCTTTCAGCGTTCCAATTCGCTGTAGACGATTTCCTGGCCTTGCCGTAGTTATAACGGAGGCAGGTCACGTCTTTTTTTCTATCGCTGCCAGGCGATCCGAGTACAAGACCCGAGAACGTATTCAACGCGCCATGGCTGATACGCGTTTACTAGCGATTCCGACTTCATGAGGTCGAGTTGCAGACCTCAATCCGAACTGAGACCGGTTTTTAGGGATTGGCTCCACCTCGCGGTTTGGCAACCCGTTGTACCGGCCATTGTAGCACGTGTGTCGCCCAAGGCGTAAGGGCCATGCTGACTTGACGTCATCCCCACCTTCCTCCCCCGCCTAAATGCACTTCGCTTCGCTACGTGCAAATTACGAATGAGTAATTATGAATGACGAATTTCGGTATCTTGATTTTTCTGGATACTGAATAATTCGTAATTTGTAATTCGTAATTTGCGCATTTACGAAGTAAATACGCTTAGGCGGGGGCAGTTTGTCGTGACACTTGTAACACGACATAGGGGTTGCGCTCGTTTCCCGACTTAACGGTACATCTCACGACACGAGCTGACGACAGCCATGCAGCACCTGTCTCTAGGTTCCCGAAGGCACTCCTCTGTTTCCAGTGGATTCCTAGGATGTCAAGCCTTGGTGAGGTTCCTCGCTTACCGTCGAATTAAACCACATGCTCCACCGCTTGTGCGGGTCCCCGTCTATTCCTTTGAGTTTTAAGCTTGCGCTCGTACTCCCCAGGCGGGGCACTTAACGCGTTTGCTTTTTTAGAAGCGGCACTGAAAGGGTCGATACTTCCAATGCCTAGTGCCCATCGTTTACGGCGTGGACTACTGGGGTATCTAATCCCATTCGCTACCCACGCTTTCGTCCCTGAACGTCAGGGCCGTACCAGCGAGCTGCTTTCGCATTTGGTGTTCTTGCCGATATTAACGGATTTTACCCCTACACCGGCAATTCCGCTCGCCTCTTCCGGCCTCTAGTCGAGCAGTTTCAGTGGCGGTCTTGGAGTTGAGCTCCAAGATTTGACCACTGACTTACTCAACCGTCTACGGACGCTTTACGCCCAATAAGTCCGGATAACGCTTGAGGTCTCTGTATTAC
>JACRDY010000066.1 GCA_016218485.1 Candidatus Falkowiibacteriota bacterium | reverse complement strand
CAGGTGGTACTCGGTGATTTCGTTACGTTGCGCCGCGAGCAGGTCGGCCAGGACTTTTGGGTCAAGAGTTGGCATAGTTCATTTGATTAAATGTTTGGTGTAGCCTAAGTTTATCAGCTTTTCATAGGCTTGCCAAATAATAAAAGAAAAATATAGAGATAGAGAGATAGGGTGGGTATTTATCTCTCTATCTCGCCCGAAAGGCTTATCTCTTTATCTTTGTATTTTTCTCTTAACAAAAAACCGTCCACTGCTTTGCCACGAACGGTTTTTTGCTTGACGAAAATTATTTTTTTGAATCGCGGACTTCTTGCTCCCGTTCCGGCCGGAAACCGGTGCCGGCCGGAATGCGGCGGCCGATAATGACGTTTTCTTTGAGACCTTCCAGGTAGTCAATCTTACCGGTGACGGCGGCGTTGATCAGCACGCGGGCGGTTTCTTGGAAGGAGGCGGCGGACAGCCAGGACGGCGTGGACAGTGAAATTTTGGAGACGCCGAGGAACAGTTCATCAAAGACAGCCGGTGTTTTACCCTTGACCTCATCATTGGCTTCTAGGACCTCGGTTTTGTCGGCGATTTCGCCGGGCAAGAGTTCGGTGTCGCCGGCGTCGCGGATGTAGACGCGGGCGAAGAGCTGGCGGAGGATGATTTCCACGTGTTTGTCGTTTAGCTTCTGACCCTGGGACGAGTAGATGTGCTGGATTTCTTTGAGCATGTATTTCTGGACCGCGACTTTCCCCTTGTGGCGGTAGAGTGACTGCAGATCCATGCTGCCGTCAGTCAGGCGGTCGCCCTTGGTTACTAAGTCGTTGTTCTTGACTACCAGCGAATACTCGCGGGGGATGATATACTCTTGCGTCTTGGGCGCTGCCGTCACCACGCGCACTTTATTTTTATCCACTTTGACGATACCGTCGCGCCTGGCCATGACTTTCTTGTCATCAGTGTCAATGAAGAGCAGGCTGCCCTTGCTGACGCTGTCGTTGTCTTTGACTTTCAGCTCGGCTTTTTTGGTAAATTTATACTCATCTTCTTCCACGTCATGGTAGTTGATTTTGACGATTTTTTGACCGAATTTACCGGACAGCACCACCTTGCCGGACGGGTCAGTGACGGTGCGCGGCGTTTCATCAATGGAGATGCTGCCGTCGGCTTCCGCCACAAAGGCGCGGTGCTTGGGCGGGCGCGCTTCAAACAGTTCTTCCACGCGCGGCAGACCTTGCGTGATGTCTTTGCCGGCCACGCCGCCGGTGTGGAAAGTTCTCATGGTCAGCTGCGTGCCCGGCTCGCCAATAGACTGGGCGGCGATGATACCGACGGCCGTACCCATATTGACCAGCTGGTTATAGCCGAGATCAAAGCCGTAGCACTTCTGACACAGGCCTTTACGTAACGCGCAGGTCAAAACTGAACGCACATTGACCGCGTCCAAATCCAGTTTTTCAATTTCACGAGCCGCGTCGTCGGTGATCAGTTCGCCCGTTTTGACGATGACCTTGCCGCGAGCGCCTTTGACCTGTTGTAGGCTGTAGCGACCGCGGATACGTTCGGCGATTGTCTCGCCCATATCTTTACTCTCTTGCTGGGTAATCAGCACGCCCTGCGTGTCGCCGCAGTCATGGACTTTAATCACCACATCCTGCACTACATCCACGAGCCGTCGGGTCAGGTACCCGGCGTTGGCGGTACGGAGCGCCGTGTCGGACAGACCCTTACGACTGCCGTGAGACGAGATGAAGTATTCCAGGACATCAAAACCGCTTTTGAAGTTGCCCTTGACCGGCAGCTCAATAATATCCCCGACCGGGTTTGACACCAGACCCTTCATACCGACCATCTGGGTTAGCTGACCCCAGGAGCCGCGCGCGCCAGAAGTGATCATGGCGTAGACTGGGCCGTGCGAGCTAAGTTTCTTGGTACTCAATTCTACAATTTTATCTTTAACTTCCGTCCAGGTTTCAATGATTTTGCTGTGCCGTTCACGCTCGGTCAGGAGGCCCTGGAGGTATTGCTCTTCAATCTCGTCAACGATGGTGTCGCCCTCGTCAATCAATTCTTTCTTCTCATCCAGCATCGGCAGGTCATGCATACCCCAGGAGTAGCCGGATTTGGTCAGGTACTTGAAACCGAGCCGTTTAATTTTGTCCAAAAATTCAATGGTGACTTCCGGCAAATGAGTCTCCAGCACCAGCGAGGCGATTTTAGAGATCGTTTTGCCGTCAATATTCTCGTTGTAGTAGGGTAATTTTTCCGGCACGATGGAGTTGAAGATGACCCGGCCGATGGTGGTCGTCAGCACTTCTTCTTTCTTTGACTTGAATTTATCCTTAATCAGAATCGGCTGGCGCAGTTTGATGTAGCGCAGCTGGTAGGCGCTCTTGGCTTCCTTGACCGAGGAAAAAGATTTCTGCGGTTTTTCATTTTCTGTAAAGGCCTGGTCAATGGTTGTCAGATAGTGGATGCCGAGAATCATGTCTTTCTTCGGCTCGGCAATCGGTTTACCGGTCGCCGGCTTCAGGAGGTTATTGGTGGCGAGCATGATGTGCGCCGCTTCATGTTTAGCTTCTTCAGTCAGCGGTACGTGCACGGCCATCTGGTCACCGTCAAAGTCGGCGTTGAAGGCCGAGCAGACCAGCGGATGCAGGCGGATGGCTTTACCTTCAATCAGGATCGGCTGGAAGGCCTGGATGCCGAGACGGTGCAAAGTCGGCGCGCGGTTGAGGAGCACGTGCGCGCCTTTGGTGACTTTTTCCAGAATATCCCAAACTTCCGGCCGTTCAGATTCAATGAAGCGGTTGGCCGAGCGGATATTGTGGACGTAGCCATCCTTGATCAGGTGGGAGATGATGTGCGGTTTAAACAGTTCCAGCGCCATTTTTTTGGGCAGACCGCACTGGTACAGCTTGAGTTCCGGGCCGACGACAATGACGGAGCGGCCGGAGTAATCAGTCCGTTTACCGAGCAGATTTTGGCGGAACCGTCCCTGCTTGCCTTTGAGAATGTCGGCGAGCGACTTCAGCTGCCGCTTTTGTCCGGTGGAGGCAATGACTGTTTTGCTGTGGCGGGCGGAGTTGTCAATCAGCGCGTCAACGGCTTCCTGCAGCATTCTCTTTTCATTACGGATAATAACCTCGGGCGCGTTGAGTTCATTCAGGCGCTTGAGGCGGTTGTTGCGGTTGATGACGCGGCGGTACAGGTCGTTGAGGTCAGAGGTGGCAAACCGTCCGCCATCCAGCGCTACCATCGGCCGGAGATCCGGCGGGATGACGGGGACGCTGGTCATGATCAGCCACTCCGGGCGAATGTTGTTCTTCTGCAGACTGCGCAGGAGCTTGACCCGTTTGATGAGTTTTTCTTTTTTAGCGCCTTGCGCTTTTTCCTGTTCGGCTTCCAGCGCGCTCGTCAGCTGTTCCAGGTCAATCTCTCGCAGGAGGTGGTAGACGGCTTCAGCGCCGATTTCGGCGTCGAAGAGCGGGCCGTATTTGAGCGACATTTCCTGGTAGTCGTGTTCGGAGATGATCTGGAGTTTTTTCAAATCGCGAATTTCTTTTTCCGTGTACTCAAATTCACTCTCCAGCTCCAGCATATCTTTGGCCAGCTGAACGTTGAGCTCTTTGATTTTGCCGTCAATCACTTTTTCCGCTTTGCCGTTCAGGTCTTGTTTAGCCTGGGCCGAGTCGCGCTCCAGCTTGTCCTCCAGTTCTTTCTTAGAGTCTTTAAATTCTTTTTTGAGCTGTTCCAAGAGTTCCGTTTTGATATTCTCATCCACGCGGGTGATGATGAAGTTGGCGAAATAGATGATTTTTTCCAGGGTCTGCGGCGAGAGGTTGAGGATCAGGCCGATTTTGCTGGGCACGCCGCGCAAAAACCAGATGTGCGACACCGGAGCCGCCAGATCAATGTGTCCCATACGCTCACGGCGCACCAGCGCGCGGGTGACTTCCACGCCGCACTTGTCGCAGACGATGCCCTTGTAGCGAATTTTTTTGTACTTGCCGCAGTAGCACTCCCAGTCCTTGCTCGGTCCGAAGATTTTTTCGCAAAAGAGACCGTCCTTTTCCGGTTTCTGGGTGCGGTAGTTGATCGTTTCCGGACGCAGCACTTCGCCGTGCGACCAGCCGTGGATGTCGTCCGGGGAGGCGATTTTGAGCCGGATGGCGTCAAAGTCATTATTGGCGGTGATTTTGTACATACGGGTAAAGAGAGTTATAAAGTTAGAAAGTTAGAAAGTTTAAAGATAGGAATTTTCAACTTTATAACTTTAAATTTTCTACGCTTGATCAGCCGGTTCAGCCACTGGTTCTCTGTTGATGGCGTGGCTGTTTTTATTCATATCTTTCAAGAGCTCCACTTCCAAGCCCAGGCCTTTCAGTTCGCGGACCAGCACGTTAAAGCTCTCTGGGATGTTGATTTTATTGATCGGTTCACCCTTAATGATGGACTCGTAGGCTTTGGAGCGGCCGGGCACATCATCGGACTTGATCGTCAGAATTTCTTGGAGCATGTGCGATGCGCCATAGGCTTCCAGCGCCCAGACTTCCATTTCACCGAAGCGTTGACCGCCGAATTGGGCCTTGCCCCCGAGCGGCTGCTGGGTGATCAGCGAGTACGGACCGATGGAGCGCTGGTGGATCTTGTCTTCCACCATGTGGTTGAGTTTGAGAATGTAGTTGTAGCCCACCGTGGTCTTGTTATCAAACGGCTCGCCGGTGCGTCCGTCGTCCAGAACCAGCTGACCGTCAGCCGGGAAGCCGGCTTTGACCAGTTCGGCGGAGATTTGTTTTTCACTGATACCGTTGAGCACCGGGGTAACCACGCGGTAGTTGAGGGCTTTGGCGGCCAGGCCCAAGTGGGTTTCCAGGATTTGGCCCAAGTTCATACGGTTGGCTACGCCCAGCGGACTCAAGACGATATCTACCGGCGTCCCGTCGGCCATGAACGGCATGTCTTCCACCGGCAGGATTTTTGAAATGACGCCCTTGTTGCCGTGGCGGCCGGACAGCTTGTCGCCGACTTGCGCTTTGCGCAGGTTGGCAATCGTCACCTGGATGGTTTTGATCACGCCCGCCGGCAGTTTGTCACCGGCCTCGCGTGAGAAAATTTTGATATCAATGACTTTGCCGTGCTCGCCGTGTTCCAGGTAGAGTGAGCTGTCGCGCACGTCGCGGGCTTTTTCACCGAAAATGGCGCGCAGCAGCTTCTCTTCCGCGGACAGTTCGGTTTCGCCCTTGGGCGTGATTTTACCCACCAGGATGTCGCCGGAGAAGACTTCCGCGCCGATGCGGATGATGCCCTCGGCGTCCAGATTTTTTAGTTTTTCTTCCGAGACGTTGGGGATGTCCGAGGTGACGACCTCCGGGCCCAGCTTAGTGTCGCGCACGTCAATGGAGAAATTTTCAATATAAATAGAAGTGAAGCGATCGCCCTCCACCATGCGGCGGGAGATGATGACGGCATCTTCATAGTTGTAGCCTTCCCAGGCCATGAAGGCGACCAGCACATTCTGACCCAGCGCCAGTTCACCATGATCAGTGGCTGGTCCGTCGGCCAGGACGGCGCCTTTTTTGACCTTCAGGCCCTTGGTCACCACCGGACGCTGGTTGATGCAGGTAGACTGGTTGGAGCGCAGGAATTTGTTGAGGCGGTATTTTCTGATTTTGCCTTTATCTTCCTGGATCTCAATCAGGTTGCCGCTGACACTGGCTACTTTGCCGCTGTCGTGAGCCTTGACGACGTGACCCGAGTCTACCGCGGCGCGATACTCCATGCCGGTGCCGACGATCGGCGCCTGCGGGTTGACGAGCGGCAGGGCCTGGCGCTGCATGTTTGAGCCCATCAGCGCGCGGATGGCGTCATCGTGTTCCAGGAAGGGGATGAGGGCGGTGGCAATACTAACGATCTGTCCGGCCGAGACATCCACGTAGTCAATATTGTAGGTAAAGTCCATTTCCGGCTGGCCGAATCGGCGCACTTCGGCTTTGTCCTTAATGAAGTGTCCGTTGGCATCAATGAGCGTCGTGGCGGCAGTGGTGATGTTTTTTTCTTCCGTCAGCGCGTTGAGGTAGATTATTTCTGTGGTGACCTCGGCGGTCGTCTCGGCGCAGCGTTCGGGATATTTTTCTCGCATCAGCTGCCAGGTTTTGTCTTCCATCACATCGCCTTTTTTGGCCAGCACCTTGCCTTCAGGATCTTTCAGCGTGTCGTTGGCGCGGTGGCTGACTTTGATGTAGGGCGTTTGGATGAAGCCATATTCATTGATGCGGGCGTAGGTGGCCAGGTGACCGACGAGACCAATATTAGGACCTTCCGGTGTCTGGATCGGGCAGATGCGGCCGTAGTGGGTGGTGTGCACGTCGCGGACGTCAAAGCCGGCGCGCTCGCGCGATAGACCGCCCGGACCCATGGCCGAGAGGCGGCGCTTGTGCTCCAGCTCAGACAGTGGGTTGGTTTGATCCATGAACTGCGACAGCTGGGACGACATGAAAAATTCCTTGACCGCGCTGATGACCGGCCGGGCATTGATCAGCTTGGTCGGGCTCATGCCCTGCGGATCCATCGTGCTCATCCGGTCGCGGATAATCCGTTCCATTCTGGCCAGACCAATCCGGAATTTATTCTTGACCAGCTCGCCCACCGCGCGGACGCGGCGGTTGCCCAGGTGGTCAATGTCGTCCGGATCGCGCTGGGTGATATTGAGGCGGATGATTTCTTTGATAACCGCGATCAGATCTTCACGGCGCAGAATTCTCGTTGCTTTCGTATTAGGAATATCAAAACTAAACCGCTGGTTCAGCTTGTAGCGGCCGACGGCATCAAAGTCGTAGCGGTCAAAATTGAAAAACATGGAGTAGATCAGACTCTTGGCGTTGTCCGGCGTGGCCAGGTCGCCCGGGCGGATGCGCTTGTAGACCTCAATCAGTCCTTCTTCAACAGTACTGGAGGTGTCTTTCTCCAGGGTCTTGTTAATATACTTCACATCCGGGTCGGTATCCGCGTCTTTGAACAGATCTAATATTTCTTCATCGCTGGAGTAGCCAAAAGCGCGCAAGAGCGCGGTGATGGCCACTTTGCGCTTGCGGTCAATTTTGACCCAGATGACATTGTTCATGTCAGTCTCCAGTTCCAGCCAGGCGCCGCGGTTGGGGATGACTTTGGCACCGTAGAGCCGGCGGCCACGTGAGGCGTCAGCGGTGAAGAAGACGCCGGAGGAACGGATCAGCTGCGAGACGACCACGCGCTCAATACCATTGATGATGAAGGTGCCGCGGTCGGTCATCAGCGGAAAATCGCCGAGATAGATCTCTTGCAGCTGCGTTTTGGCCGCGCGCTTGTTGACCAGTTTGGTCTTGACCCGCAGCGGGGCTTCATAGGTGACGTTTTTGCTCTTGGAGGTGGCCTCGTCAAATTTCGGCTCATCCAAGTAGTAGTCTTGGAAATAGAGTTCCAGGTCGCGCCCAAAGGTGTCTTTGATCGGAGAAATTTCTTCAAACAGTTCTTTGAGGCCGGTGGCGATGAACCAGTCGTAGGAATCTTTTTGGATCTGGATCAGGTCAGGCAGATCCATGGCGTCCACCAGCGTGGTAAAACGTTGTCGCGGCTTGGTCGGATCAATGATGGTTTTTGTTAGCATACAAAAGAATACCTACCCACCTGCTTTGGTTTTTAGCCAATTTAAGGAGGGTTATGTAGGATTTTAACGTGTTACTTATGATCGCCCACTATCTAGAATTTACATTACTTAATATAGCGGGGGTAAACAGACCGATTGGACGGTTCAGAGTCCCCGCCATCTCACCATTAAGGTTTTGTGGCGGGGTAAATTCGCCTAATTTTGGCCAATTTTTTCTCTTCCGTGAAGGGAAAAACGAGTCAAAATGCGCAAAAAGTGTTCGTAGTTTACCAGAGCTAGAAAATGTTGTCAATAGCGAGGTGTAAATCTTTGTCAAGAGGGGTTAAAATTTGTGATTTTATTTAAATTTAGATAAAAAATAAAAAAAATCAGTGGTTTTATCCACGGACGTTTTATCTTAAATGAGGCAGATTTTTAAAAAGTTATCCAGTTTTTGTGCACAGCCTGTGAACAGGAGAGTTGAGAGCTGGGAGCTGGGAGTTGATAGCTGTGAGGAGGAGTTTAGAAAGATTTAATCTCAATTGGGGTACTATTCGTTTATCTAAGAATAAATAAATATTATGAATAGCAAAATTAAATCATTTAGAGAGCTGTTTGTGTGGCAGGAGGGTCATCGGCTTATTTTGGATATTTATATTTTGACCAACAATTTCCCTCGGCAT
>JACRDY010000067.1 GCA_016218485.1 Candidatus Falkowiibacteriota bacterium | reverse complement strand
ATACCCCAAATAATAACAAATTCTTAATGCCAAATGACCAGTCAATTTCCAATGCCAAATGTCTAAGCTTTTAACATTTAGCATTGGAACTTTGGCATTGATTAGTCATTTGGATTTTGGAATTTGGTATTTTCTGTTGGGACTTGGAACTTGCTTGTCCGCCGAAGTCCAAGGGACGTAGGAGGAAGCCCCGGCGGGCCGGCAGAACGGACTGGGCGTTTAAATAAATTACAAATTACGAATTATTCTAAAAAATATGGCATATATATACCCGGTCATTCGTAATTCGTAATTAACTATGACCGGCGCTCTTTTCCCTCCGTCGCGTTAACACACCCTTGCTCTCTGCTCCGATTTTCTCTATAATAGAGCCATGTCAAAACCGCAGATAGACTTTTCCAAAATCAAAGAAGAATTAACGGCCACCGAGGCGACTCCACCGCAGCGCGATCCGGCTCTCCCCCGCCCCAACCGACGCACCAACAAGGTAAAAATCCTGGTCATTTTTTTAATTATTCTACTCGCACTCATCGGCTTCAAGGCAATATTCAGCGGTAACCGAAGAGACAGCGCGCCCATCAGTTTTTGGACTCAGGTCACCCACCTGATCACCAGCCACAACAAAACACTCCAGGGAGAAAAAGACGGCCGTATCAACTTCCTCCTTCTCGGCATTGGCGGTCTCGGACATGACGGGCCGTACCTGACCGACACGATTATGCTGGCCAGTCTTGATCCGGTCAACAAAAAAGTGGCGCTGATCTCTATCCCGCGCGACCTGGTCATGCCTATCCCGGGCTACGGCTGGCAACGTATTAATAGCGCCAATGCTTATGGCGAAGCCGAACAGCCGGGCGCCGGCGCTGAACTGACTGTCAAAACCATTGAGCAAGTTTTTCAAATTCCCATCCACTACTACCTGCGCGTTGACTTCACCGGCTTCACGGAATTTATTGATCAGCTGGATGGCCTCAAAATCTGCGTTGATAATGAATTCACTGATAACCAATACCCGACGGAGGACTACAAAATAGAAAGTATTCATTTCGCCGCCGGCTGCCAGCTGATGGATGGTAAAACCTCTCTCCAATTCGTTCGCTCGCGGCATGGCAGCAATGGCGAAGGTTCTGACTTTGCCCGCAATAAGCGACAACAAAAAATCATCCTAGCAGTCAAAGATAAACTCCTTTCCTTTTCCACCCTAGCCAATCCACTGACGATCAAAAATATCTACAATCAATACGTCAGCCATATTGCCACCAATATGGAAATCTGGGAAATGCTCCGGCTGTCCCAAATCGCCAAGGGCATTAACCAAGATAGCGTCATTACCCAGGGGTTAAACGAGGGACCGGGCGGACAGCTGGAAGTGGTCATCGGCGAAGATGGCGCCTTTCTGCTGCAGCCGCCGGGAGGCAACTTTGACCTGATTAGAACGTTGGTGAAAAATATTTTCGGCCAACCAAGCGTAGCTGAAATTAAAACTGACCAACAAACAGAGCAGCGGCAAACAGCTCAAGAGGCGACTAAGGCGGTCAAGGAAAAAGCGACTATTGGCATTCGTAACGGCACCTTCCTCTCCGGCCTGGCCGGCAAGGTGCAGACCCGCCTCCAGTCGCTCGGCTACAACGTCCCGGAAGTCGGCAACGCGCCATTCCGCGACTACGAGAAAACTGTCCTCTACAATCTGACCGGCAAAGATGCGCCGCAGACGATTGAATTTTTGACTCAAGATCTCAAAGCCAATGTCGCCGGCAGCATCCCCAGCTGGCTGAATCTCAGCACCAGTGATATCGTGGTAGTACTCGGCGCCGAAGCTGGAGAGCTTGAGCTGTAAATCCTACAAAAATATACAAATAAAATCTGAAATAAAGAGATAGAGAGATAGGGTGGGTATTTTTATCTCTGTATCTCTCTATCTTCCGCCCAAGGCGGACAGGCGCTAGGGCTTATCTCTGCTGTATCCGTATATTCGTAATAATTCGTAAATTCGTAGGATTAATGAACCTACTATGAAAAAACTCCCTACCGTCGCCCTCATCGGCCGAACCAATGTGGGTAAATCCACTCTCTTCAACCGGCTGATCGGGCAGCGTAAAGCCCTGACTTCACCCGAGGCCGGCACCACGCGCGATCGTAATATCGGCGTGGTGGAATGGCGTGACAAAGAATTTTACCTGGTGGACACCGGCGGGCTGGATTTAGGGTATCTGCCAAAAACCAAACTGCCGAAAAAACTGAAACTGACCGAGCGCGTCAATCCCGATGACCTGATTGAAACCAACATCGTTAAACAAGCAACTATTGCCATCAAGCAAGCCGACTTCATCATCATGGTGGTGGATGGCGCCGTCGGCCTGCAGGTGGAAGATCAGACGGTACGTAATATTCTACGTAAGAGCGGCAAATCACACCTGCTGCTCGCTAACAAAATAGACCGGCAGAGCCAGCGACATGACATCTGGCAGTTCTCCCGGCTGGGTCTGGGGCAAGCTATCCCCGTCTCGGCCATCACCGGCGTCGGCACCGGCGACATGCTGGACAGTGTTATTAAAAAATTGAAATTCAGCCGGGGCCAACCAGAGCCAATCCCGCCGAAAATTAAAGTGGCCATCATGGGTCAGCCCAATGTCGGCAAGTCTTCACTCCTCAATTCAATTCTCGGTGAAGAACGGGTCATTGTCTCTCCCATCGCCCACACTACCCGCGAAGCCCAGGATATTGACTTTGCCTACCATGACAAGCATTTTACCCTGATTGACACCGCCGGCATCCGCCGCCGCGCCAAGATCAGACCCGGCGTGGAAAAAGCCGGGGTGACTGATTCACTCCATAGCCTGCAGGCAGCGGATGTCGCGCTCCTCATCTTGGACGTCTCGAAAGACTTGAGCGTGCAGGATGCTAAAATCGCTCGAGAGATCACCGACGGCAATGTCGGCCTGATCATTGTGGCCAACAAGTGGGACCTGATCGCGGACAAAAAGACCGGCGCTGAACTGACGTTTACCAAATATTTCCAGCGCTATTTCCCGGCCTTAGCCTGGGCGCCCGTCATCTTCGTCTCGGCCAAGAGCGGCCAGCGCGTCAAAAAAATTCTTGACCTGGCCATAGACATCACCGCCGCCCGCGAACAACGGGTGCCGGACAAAGAATTGGAAATCCTCCTAAAAAGATCCATCAAGCGACATTTACCGGCGCAGTCCAAAGGCAACATCCACCCCTATATCTATGGCTTGAGCCAAACCAGCATCAACCCGCCGCGATTTGTTCTCCTCATCCACCCCAAAGCCGAGATCCACAAGTCCTACGTGCGCTATTTGGAAAATCAAATCCGGCAGGATTTCGGCTTTATTGGCACGCCCATTATCGTCCACCAGCGGTTTTATAAGAAATAGCAACACAGATTACACAGATAGTTACAGATAATCACAGATCCGTGTGATCTGTGATTATCTGTGTAATCTGTGTCTTTAATTACGAACCAATCAGCTTACTCAAGAACCCATGCCGTTCCGCCCGGGTCGCGGCCTTGATGTGCGCGCGGGCGGTAGAACTTTTGACAAACTGCAGCCAATCCGGATTTGGCCCTTTACGATTCTTATCAATCAACACTTCCACGATGTCGCCGTTCTTCAGCTGGTGATCTAGGTTGACAATGGCGTCATTGACATAGGCGCGGCTGCACTTGTCGCCAATGTCGGTGTGGATACTGTAGGCGAAGTCTACAGGCGTGGAACTCTCCGGCAAATCAATCACGTCACCCTTGGGCGTGAAAACAAAAATCCGATTCTTCAGTACGTCCACTTTAAGCCGCTCCAAATTCCGCTGATTATCCTCAATCTCCTGTTTCCACTGGGCCAATTCTTCCACCCAGCCAATTTTCTTGAGCGCTGGTTTGACCCCCTGATCTTCATCATAGCGCCAGTGCGCCGCCACGCCGAATTCAGCTTGATCATGCATCTCTTGGCTGCGGATCTGTATTTCCACGACTCGCTTGTCCTCGGTAAAGACGGTGGTGTGCAGCGACTGGTAACCGTTGATTTTTGGCCGCGCAATATAGTCTTTGATCCGTCCCTGCATGGGCGGCCAGAGACTGTGGATCATCCCCAGTACCCGGTAACAATCAGCGATATTTTTGACAATCACCCGCAGCGCCACCAGGTCGTGTACCCGCGTAATATCACGGTCATAGCGCAGGAGTTTGAGGTACAGACTATAGAGATGTTTAACCCGTCCATGAATGGAAATATACTCAATACTCTGTTCTCGTAATTCCTTGGTTAATCGTTTTTCTATGGTTCGCAGATACTTCTGCTGCTCGGCCTGTCGCTTAGTCGCCAGACCCTTGACCCACTGGTACTCTTCGGGCAGCGCGTATTTAAAAGCCTCATCTTCAATCAAGCCTTTGATCTCTCCCATACCGAGACGGTTGGCAATCGGCGCGTAAATCTCCAGACTCTCCTGCGCGATCCGCACTTGTTTTTCCCGGGCATGCACGTAGAGCGTCCGCAGGTTATCCAGCCGGTCGGCCAGACGGACGATAATCACCCGCAGATCCACCGCCACGGCCACGAACATTTTGCGCAGATTCTCCAGGTACCGCTCTACCCCGCGATATTTCACTTTACCGACTTTAGTCACACCGTCCACCAAAAAGGCCACATCTTTACCAAACTCTTTTTCCAGCTGACTAATGGACACGCCGCTCTCCTCCGTCACATCGTGTAAGAGCCCCGCGACGACAATATCAGGACTCATATTCATCTCCGCGAGAATTATCGCCACGTTATACGGATGGATAAAATACGGCTCGCCGGTCAGACGAGTTTGCCCCTGATGAGCTTGCTGGGAAAAGTCATACGCCAACGCGACCATATCCACGTCGGTACCGGCATGACGGTCGGTGATGCACTTGATTAATTTTTCTAGTGCTTGTTCCATAAGATGATTTATCGTAACCGAGCAGTGGGATGATAGAAACGATGAATGGTCTCTCTGGCTTTGGCTGTTTTGACAAACTGCAGCCATTTTTTAAACGGGCGTTTCTGTCGCTTTTTGATAATTTCCACCACATCATTATTGCGCAGGCGCGTATTGAGGGGCCGTTCAATATCGTTGATAAGCGCCTGCCGACAGTAGTGCCCCAGGTCACTGTGTACCGTGTAGGCAAAGTCAACCGGGGTGGACCCGCGCGGCAGCTCAATAATGTCTCCGCGGGGTGTATAGCAAAAAATATTATCCGTCAGGGCGTCAAAATTAATACTCTCAATCTGCGTACCCGACTGCTCATAGATTAAACGAGCTTTGAGCGCCTCGGCCACCCACTCCGGCACCCGCCGATTGCTATAGTCTCCCTTGTAATACCAGTGCGCCGCCAGACCGTATTTGGACTCATCATCCATTTTCTTGGTCCGAATCTGAAACTCCATATAGTTCCCATCGTCGGTAAAAACCGTGGTATGGAGTGACTGATACCCGTTGGGTTTGGGTGAAGAAATATAATCTTTGATCCGGCGCGGTACCGGCACCCAGAGACCGTGGATCACCCCCAGCATCAGGTAGCAATCATCTACCGTATCTACCATCACCCGCAAGGCGAAAACATCATAGAGCTCATTGAAATGCACTTGCTGTTCCTGCATCTTGCGATAGATACTGGCAATATGCTTGAAACGGTTGGTCACCATACACTTGATGTGATACTGCTTGGCAGCAGCCAAAACACGCCGTACCGTTTCGGTCACGATCTGCTCGTGACGCTTGTACAATGCCTTATCAATCTTGGCTTTCAGCTTGGCATACTTCTGCGGATACCGATAGGCAAAACAAATATCATCCATCTGACAACGCATCTGCCAAATACCGAGAATACCCAAGAGCGGAATGTAAATCTTCTCCGTCATTTCTACTATCCGTTTCTGATGCATCTTGGGAAAGCTATCCAGCGCTCGCAAATTATCCAGACGTTCAGCGAACTTGATCAGGAGAACACGGAAGTCGTGACCGATCGCCATGAACATTTTGCGAGCGTGTTCAATGTACTGCTCTGTGCCTTTATAGTGCGCCTCCACATCGCGCAGGTCATCCAAAGCGGTCAGCATGTCGGCAATACCGCCGCCAAAATCCCGTCGGATGTCGTCAATAGCATAATGCGCCCGATAGGGCAGGTCATGGAGCAAGGTGGCCGCAACAACTTCCGCATCTAGTTTCATCTTGGCAATAATCAAGGCCGACCCCTCCTGGTGGTCAAAATAATCCAAGTATGACCGCTTGACGCCTTTGAGCTTGCGCTGGGCAGTAAAGTAGGCGCGTTCCAAGAGCGCCAAATCAGCATTTGGCACGTGCGGGTAGTTACTCTTGATGATTTGCTTGAGCAGATGAATGGCCATAGACTCATTGTCAATATAAAAGAAAAGGGTGGAAAAAGCAACTGATGATTACCAACGATTAAAGAAACCTATCATTATTGAAGATATGCCACGGTTGGTAGGATAAAAAAGCAGAAATTGGAAATTAGAAATTGGAAATTGCCTAAAGCAACGTCTTCGTTAACCAGGGTTTTAAAACCCTGGTTAACGACCAAAGGCCGTGTCTTTAATTTCTGATTTCTGATTTCCAATTTCTCTTTAATCATTCACCAATTGATGGAAACAAGTAATCCGTAGGAATGACGGTAACGAATGTTGCAATACAACTATTGACAAATTCCCCAAATCTGCTATCATACCTTCAGTAATATGAGGGCACAATGCCCCAAACGCAGACAGCTCCTCTGGTTTTTCCGAGGAGTTTTCTGTTTAAACACAGATGGCACAGATTACACAGATAGCACAGATCTGTGCTATCTGTGCTATCTGCGTAATCTGTGTCTTAAAAAAAGCGGGCTCACGCGATTAAACCCCTAAACTTGTTAGTAATATGAGGGTATCGACATGAGGCCCGCATCCCTAGTATAAGAGAATTGATAGTAATTGTAAATTGAGCTTTAAAATATTAAAACATTAAAACACCAGAACATTAAAACAAACAACTTGTTTTAATGTTCTGGTGTTTTAATGTTTTATGAAGTTGTTGATTTCTTACGCCGGCGAGTAAACCGTTTTGGCTTATTTCTCGCCTCTGCCAGCGCGGCCTGGCACTGCTCGAGCGTCAGGGTTTCCGGTTCAGTGTCTTTGGGCACCCGGGCGTTGGTCGTGCCATTGGTAATATACGGACCGAACCGGCCGACTTTGACCGTGATCCCCGCATCCGCGAACACTTTGATCTCCGCTTTCTTCTTGGTCTCCTGCGACAGCACAATAATCTTCCGAGCCTGGTCCAGCGTCAGGGTATACGGGTTCTCTTCTTTAAAATTATAATACGTCGTACCGACTTTGACGTACGGACCGAACCGGCCGATGCTGACCTCAATGTCTTGGCCGTCCGCATCAGTCCCGAGTATTTTGGGCAGCGACAAATACTGCAGCGCGTCATCGAGCGTTATTGAGCCCATGTCGCGGCCGCGCGGGATGGCCGCAAACGTCGGCTTCTCGGCGTCTTCGGCTCCTCCCCGCTGGACGAACGGACCGAACCGGCCCAATCGGACGAAAATCGGCTGGTGCGTCTGCGGGTCTTCCCCGAGCTGTTTCATTTCCGCGATATCCTGGCGCGACAGTTCTTCCGTCTTTTTTTGCAAATTCTCATCAAACGGTCCGTAGAAATCCGCCACCAGCGGCCGCCACGCTTGCGTGCCCTCGGCCACGCTGTCCAGGTCGCCCTCCATCTTGGCGGTAAAGTCATAGTCCACAATCTGCGGAAAATGCTCTACTAAAAGGTCATTGACCAGCATGGCGATGTCATTGGGCTGCAGCCGCTTCTCGACGCGCGCGACATAGCCACGGTCAATAATCGTGGCAATGGTCGGAGCATACGTTGACGGCCGGCCGATCCCTCGCTCTTCCAGGGCTTTGACGAGCGTGGCGTCATTGTAGCGCGCCGGCGGCTGGGTAAAGTGTTGCAGCGGAGCCAATTTTGTCAGCGCCAACGACTCGTCAGGCCGAACATCGGGCAGAAGCACCTCTTTGCCGTTGGCAAAATACACTTTGAGAAAACCGGCAAACTTGACCACCTGGCCGGTGGCGCGGAATATAAAATCGTTCTTGTCATTACCAACGTCAACCGTACTCGCGTCCATCACTGCCGGGGCCATTTGGCTGGCCAGCGCCCGGCGCCAGATCAGGTCATACAGCCGATACTGCTGGGGGGTAACAAAGGCCTTGATCGATTCTGGCTGACGAGCCGCCTCAGTCGGACGAACTGCTTCATGCGCTTCCTGCGCGCCCTTGCTCTTGGTCTTGAACCGGCGCGCGCCGGATAACGCGAACTCTGCTCCAAACTGCGACTTGATGAAACCGGCGGCTTCAGCTAAAAACTTTTCTGATAAATTCAGCGAATCAGTACGCATGTAGGTAATCAAACCCACCTGCCCGCCAGAGCCGAGCAACAGACCCTCGTAGAGCTGCTGCGCGATCATCATGGTCTGCTTGGCCGAAAAGCCCAGCCGGCGGTTAGCCTCCTGCTGCAGGGTTGAGGTGCTAAACGGCGGCAGGGGATTCTTCTGCACTTCCTTTTTTTCAACGCTGGCCACCTTGTAGGCCGCGCCAGAGAGCGTCTGCAGAAGCGCGTCAGCCTCAGCCTGTGTCTGGATCCCTAGCTTGTCCAATACCTTGCCGCCGACTTTATACAGCTTAGCGGCAAAAGAACCGGCCGCGGCTTTAAACTCGGCCTCGAGTGACCAATATTCGTCGGTTTTGAACGCCGCGATTTCCCGCTCGCGCTCCACGATCAGGCGCACCGCCACGGACTGAACGCGTCCGGCTGATAGACCGCGCGCCACCTTCTTCCACAGAAACGGCGACAGCTTGTACCCCACCAGCCGATCCACCACCCGGCGGGCTTGCTGCGCGTCCACGAGATTCATGTCAATGTGACGGGGGTGCGCCAGGGCCTCCTCCACCGCTTCTTTGGTAATTTCATGGAAGGCAATCCGCTTTTCTTTGTCAGCCTCCAGCCCAAAATAATCGGCCAAATGCCAGGCAATGGCTTCACCCTCGCGGTCTTCGTCAGTGGCGTAGTAGACGGTCTCCGCCTTGACCGCTGCTTTCTTCAGTTCATTCAAGTGTTTTAGTTTGTCTTTGGGCACGACATACTGCGGCGTGAAATCTTTTTCCACGTCAACGCCGAGCTTGCTCTTGGGCAGGTCTCGGACATGACCAAATGACGAATCAACTTTAAAATCAGTGCCGAGGAAGCGGCTGATAGTCTTGGCTTTGGTTGGCGACTCAACGATAACGAGTTTCATAGAAAATTGTGTAGCGTGTTCTGTACGGCTATTAGCTATTAGCAAATAGCTATACGAACACTATTATTACAACACCGTTATTGATCTGTCAAATCAGCGCTAGAAAAAATCACAGGATTGGTAAGGCCAATCCGGCCCAGCACGCGCTCTGCTTCCACCTCATCAGCCAGACGCGGCGTGGAGTAATTTTCAATAATAACGGGGATAAGGCGCAGACGCTGCAGCTGTTTGTTTTGCCACATCACTTCCAGCGCCAAGCCCTCTTTGGTTTCTTGACTCCACTCTTGATCAAAGACGAAATTACCCAGAGAATAGAAAATCCACTTGCCCTGGTACTCTTCTATAATCTGCGGCCAATGCGGGTGATGGCCAATGACCAAGTCAGCGCCAGCGTCCACCAGACCGCGGTCAAACTCCTGCTGCGCGCTCGTCGGCTCCGTGGTGTATTCAGTCCCGGCGTGCACCAGCGCCACCACAATATCAGCCTGCTGCCGGGCAGCAGTAATGTCTTGACGAGCTTGTTCCAAGTCCATACCCGCAACCACGTCAGTCTGGCCCGGACTATCGTGAAACGGAGTGTAACTGTAGCCGAGGAAAGCCACGCGGGTGTCCTGAACCGTCACCACCACCGGCCGGTGCGCCGCAGTGAAGTCTATGCCGCCACCCACGGTGGCAATATGATTCTCGGCTAAATACCGGAGGGTATACTCTAGTCCGGCCGTGCCCTGATTCAATATATGATTATTAGCAAGCGTCAGCACGTCAAAACCGGCGCGGGCAAGTCCGGCGACTGCCTCCGGCTCCGCCTTAAACACCATGCCCTCATTGAAGCGCGACCCACGGTCAAAAAACGGCGACTCCAAGTTGCCCACGGTCATGTCAGCGCTAGCCAGCCAGTCCGCCGTTTTACTGAACGGCAACGTATAATCAGCCGCCTCGGCCATGGTGGTGCCGACATGGCGCGAGAGCATAATGTCGCCGACCGCGATCATGGTCACGGGAGAGTTGGGCAGAGCGCTCACTACCCCGAGCGTGTCACGAAACGCTGCCGTGGATTGAGCGCCCAGGCCAACCAACAATGGCATACCATACAAAACCATACTAACGAAAACGGCGGCGGCCAGCAATGGCACGCTCCAGAGGATGAGAAATACCATGGCCATGAATCGGCTCTGCATAGATTGAGATGTTTACAAAACTCTTTTTAAGCGAGACGCAGGACTTTTCGTCCGAGGCGAGGAAAACCAGTGAAATGATTTGAGGTGTAATATCATTACGGTGAAAATCATTTCACGCCAGTTTGACGAAGCCTCGGACGAAAAGGACCAGTCGCAGCAAAAAGAGTTTTGTAAACATCTCATTACGCGAGAATATAATTTTTGCCGCCGACATCGCGGACTTTGCCGGCGACTTCCAAGATCGTCAACGTGGCGCTGACACGCGATCCGGCTAAACCGCTGACGCGCATCACTTCATCAATCGCCCGAGGCTCTTTGGACAGCAGCGCGAGAACTGCCGCTTCGGCCGGATTGTCAGCCACGACTTGGGCAATTGTAGCATGTTTGATACTGGAGGTTAAATCCAACACTTCTAGAATGTCACTGGCTTGCGTGACCAGATGCGCCCCGGCTTTGAGGAGCTGGTGCGGCCCGGCAGACACCGGCGTGTGAATATTGCCCGGCACGGCGAAGACTTCCCGGTTCTGGTCCAAGGCTAACCGCGCCGTAATCAGCGCGCCGCTCTGAACGCCCGCTTCCACGACGACGGTACCCAGACTCAAGCCGGAAATCAAACGATTGCGCCGGGGAAAATTCTCTTTGTTGCCCGGCATACCACAGGGAAATTCACTAAGCAAGAGGCCTCCCTGCGCGATCATCCGCTCAGCCAGCGGAACATTCTCCCGTGGATAGAATGAACGCCAGTCCAGCCCAGTCCCCAGCACCGCCGCGGTCAGCCCCTGCTCTTGCAGCGTGGCGTGGTGAGCAACGCTGTCAATACCGCGCGCCAGACCGGAAACAATAGTGATGCCGCTACTGACGAGACCGCTCACCAGCGCCTGCGTCATCTCTTGACCGTAGTAGCTCATCTTGCGCGTACCCACTACCGCCACGGTTGAGCGCGCTAAACAGGACAGATCGCCGCGGTAGTACAGGAGCGGCGGATAGTCATAAATCTCTAGCAAAAGCGCGGGATACGCACTGTCAGTATACGTTAACAGTTTAACGCCCTGCTCCTGTGTATTCTGCCACAGCCGGTCCAAGTCTAACGCCTCACGACTGGCAATAATCTTTTCCGCCGCGCTCTGGGGTATGCCAATGGCCGTGAGGTCAGCTGCCCGGCAACGAAAAAAATCGCTGATCGGATCAAAATTATCCACAATCTTCTTAAAACGCACAGCCCCGATTTCGGGGATAGCTGAAATACCCACAAAATAAGGTAAATTATCCACTGCCATAAAGTAAATATTTTTATTTAAATTTAAATAATTTCATAGATTACCATTGACAAGAATTTACTAATATGATAATCTGTAAGGTCAACCTACTGTTCATTATACAAAACAGAAGATTAAAAAAATCTAAACTTTCCATCTCTTCTTGCCGGCGGTAAACTCGAGGAACCCCTCCTACCCTCGTTAGTAACCGGTAAGTCAAGGTCATCTGGATCATTCCAGGAGATCTTGAGCCGGCTAGAAGGTGTGGAAAACACCTGCACTTTATATACAAATCAAAAATCCTCCGTAAGGAGGGTTTTTGATTATACTTTGAAAAAATGACTGCCGCTCAATACAGATAAGTCGGACGGATGCTTGGGAGCAGAACGTAACTCCCCCTGCCCCGCACCCCGCATTGTGCGGGGCGGGGGAGACACCTCCGTTGCTGACCCCGCATTGTGCGGGGGAAGCTTACGGAGGCGAGAGGGGGTGGGAGATCAGTGCGAACACCCCCCCTCCTGTCCTCCCCGCAAGGTATGAGGGAGAGACGTGCTCTCACAGCTGTGGATTACGAAGCTGTGAATTACGAAACTCCCCCAATTAACTAAAACTTGATATACTAAAAATGACACCCTCAGGTGTCTTTTTAGAACTGTCTAAGTCTATGAAGCTCTTAATCTTCAAAAAGCTTAAAGCAGTTGTCACACAGCTT
>JACRDY010000065.1 GCA_016218485.1 Candidatus Falkowiibacteriota bacterium | reverse complement strand
CTTTTAGAAGAAAAGTGGTCGCGCGCCAAAATTGAAAAAAGAGAAAAATGTTTTGCTTTGCGCCCCGCCTCTGGCGGGGGCGGAGCCGCGGGGCGGGTCAGTTCCGTTCAAAGTAGGTTCGCACTGCGTTCAGTAATTGCGCGGTGATGTGCACAGTATCGGTCCGCTCCATCAGAGCCCTCAGCGGCTCCTGCGCCCGACCCATGGCCGCGTAGTCCTGGAGACAGGCGTCGAAAAAGAAATCGGTATAGTCTTCCGTGCTCATGCCTGCGAGGAGCGCGTCCCCATTGGTCGGCACGTAGGTGATGCACCACCTGGTTTTCTTGATCCGCCGATCAAAGATCGGCCTGACGACTGCCGTCCGCGCCATCACCCGCTCGGACGGGACACCGTTGAGGTTGAAGGCGTTGGCGCGCGCCCGGCCGGCGATGTAGACGTCCATGGCCTTCATCCGCGCCAAGTCCCAATGCGGGAAAGCTCTGAGCTGATCGTCCGTCGCCTGCCGGAGGAATCGCCGCTCCAGCTCCGGGAATGTCATCTGCACATCGGGGAAGCCTCCCCGACGAAGCACCTCATCCTGCAGCGCGGTGATGAAGGGCAGGGCCTCCGGGCCGATGGCATGGAGGAGCACGTTGCTCCTTGGCCGCACCCTGGTGGAGCGGCAAAAGAGCACTGCCAATCTCTGCCATCGCGGATCGTATGGATTGATACTCATGGTTCCCAAACCTCCTTCTGGCGTTGTGGTGAAAATTGCCTCGGAAAAACCGAGCGACACGTTGACAAGAGCATGCTGAAAGACCGGCTCTCAGCAACGGCTAACCTTACTAAAATTAACCTATTCCGTCAACTGATTAAGGTTGATTTCCCTCCCTCCCTCTGCTAATCTAAAGATAGTTTAAATCACCCCTCCCCCACATACCATATACGATATACCATCCTATGTCCGGACACTCCAAATGGGCGCAAATCAAACGACAGAAAGGCATTGCTGATTCCAAGCGCGCCAACGTTTTTACGCGCCTGGGAAAAAATATCACCCTGGCGGCTAAAGGCGGCGGCGACCCGACGATGAACTTCCGGCTCCGGCTGGCAATTGACAAAGCCAAAGCCGCCAACATGCCGAAAGATAATATTGAGAAAGCCATCAAACGCGGCACCGGCGCGCTGGACGGCGGCGCGCTGGAAGAGATCATCTACGAAGGCTACGGTCCGGGCCAGGTCGCCATGCTCATTCAGACGGTGACGGATAACAAAAATCGCACGGTCGCCGACATTAAGCATCTCTTCAACAAATACGGCGGCAACCTCGGCGGACCCGGCAGCGTCGCCTGGATGTTTAGCGCGCGCGGGGTCATTCGTCCGACGAAGAGCACTGAAGCGGAAACTATTGAACTCAAAGCGATTGAAGCAGACGCAGAAGATGTCATCACTGAAGAGGGCGAAACCATCATTTACACTTCACCGACCGAGCTGCAGCGCGTCAAGGATGAACTGGAACAGCAGGGCGTACCCATTGACTACGCTGAAGTGGAAATGGTGGCCAAAGACACCGTACCGGTCCCGGATGAACACCAGGGGCAACTGGAGAGCCTGCTCCTGGCGCTGGACGAGAACGACGACGTCAATACCTACTATACCAACGCGAAATAGTCCCTAGTCCTTAGTCCCTAGTCCTTAGTACGTAGCCCCTAACTATGCGCTCGGCACTAAGGACTAGGGACTAAGGACTATCCTATGATTATCCTCGGCATTGACCCCGGTCTGGCCATCACCGGCTGGGGGGTAATTAACAACAGCTCGGGCCAACTCCGCCTGGTTGATTTTGGCGTCATCAGAACTGCTGCCGGACAGTCGGTCAGCCAGCGGCTCAATACACTCTACCGCGAGCTCACCGCCATTATCAAACAATTCGCGCCCGACCGCGTGGCCGTGGAAGAGTTATTTTTTTCCAAAAATGTAAAAACCGCGCTGGTGGTCGGCCAAGCGCGCGGGGTCATCCTGCTCTGCGCCGTGAGGCGCCACCTGCCGCTGGCAGAATACACCCCGCCGCAGGTTAAACAAGCCGTCGCCGCCTACGGCAAGGCCGACAAAAAACAAGTCCAAAAAATGGTTAAAACACTCCTCAACCTCAAAATCGTGCCCCAACCGGATGACGCGGCTGACGCCTTAGCCATTGCCATCTGCGCGGCGAATAGCATTAAAATACATTAAAACATGAAAACACCAGAACATTAAAACATGCTGTTATTTTAATGTTCTGGTGTTTTCATGTTTTAATGTTTTCATACTTTCACCGATGGCTTTTTTTATCCCGTAAAATCCAGTATACTACCGCCTATGAGCCTCCCCAGTCACATCCACTCCGGCAAAAATTTCCCCAAAAAACGGCGCTGGTTTCGGCCCAAACCGCGGGGTTTGTCGCTCCAGCGGCTGTCCTACGGCCAACGTAACCGGCGGGAAAGGTTGAAGGCGTTCGCCAACTACCTCGTCAGTCTCGGCATTGTGGCGGCGATTTTTGGCGCGCTCTTTCTGCTGTTTATTTTTGCCTGGACCACCAAAGACCTGCCGGATCCCGGCCGCTTGTCGGAGCGCAACATCCAACAGACGACCACCATCTACGACCGTGATGCCAAAAACATCCTCTACCAGCTCCATGGCGACGTCAACCGGCGGCTCATTAACTTGAGTGACATGCCCGATTACGTCAAATGGACGGCCATCACCGCGGAAGATCGTGATTTCTATAACCACCAAGGCTTCTCGCTGCGCGGCATGCTCCGCTCGTTCATTATGAATATCTTCAGCAGTAATAAAGTCGGCGGCTCCACTATTACCCAACAGTTCGTCAAGAACGCCATTCTCTCTCCGGAAAAAACCTACACCCGTAAAATTAAAGAACTGGTGCTGGCCTACCGCATTGAGAATAAATTTACCAAAGATGAAATCCTCCAACTGTACTTCAACGAGATCCCCTATGGTTCGGTCATCTACGGTATTGAAGCCGCCAGCCAATCCTACTTTGGCCTCTCGGCCAAAGACCTCAATCTGGCACAAGCGGCGGTCCTGGCGGCCATGACGCAGCGCCCCACCTATTTCTCGCCCTACGGCAATAATGTCGACCGGCTGTTTGAACGGCAGCGCTACATTCTCAATGAAATGGTGGATCTCGGCTACGTCACGGAAACGCAGGCTGAAACCGCCAAAGCCGAACCAATAGAATTCAAGCCGCGGAACGAATCCATCAGAGCACCGCACTTTGTCATGTACGTCCGTGAACTCCTGGCCGAAAAGTATGGCGAGCGCTACGCCGAGGAAGCGGGATTGAAAATCACCACGACGCTCAACACTGACCTGCAGGCGGCGGCGGAAAAAGCGGTAACCGATCATAGTGAGGGCAATCGAACGCGCTGGAATGCCACCAATGCCGCGCTCGTCTCCCTGGACGCGCACAACGGCCAAATACTGGCGATGGTTGGTTCGGCGGACTTCTATGACGAAGCGATTGACGGCCAGGTCAACGTGACGCTGCGAGCGCGCCAACCGGGCTCATCATTCAAGCCCCTAGCCTACGCCACGGCTTTTAGCCGCGGCTACACCCCGGAGACCGTACTCTATGACGTCGTCACCACCTTCAAAACCGACGGCGCTGACTACACCCCCCATGACTATGACCTCAAAGAACGCGGCCCCCTGACCATGCGCCAGGCGCTGGCCGGTTCACTCAACATCCCGGCGGTCCAGACTCTGTACCTGGCCGGCGTAGGCAATGTCCTGGACTTCGCCGAAAAACTCGGCTACAGCACGCTCCGTGACCGCAGTCGCTTTGGCCTGTCGCTGGTACTCGGCGGCGGGGAAGTAAAACTCCTGGAGCACACCGCCGCCTATGCCGCCTTTGCTCGCGAGGGCGTCTACCATGCGCCGGTGGCTATTCTCAAAATTGAAGACGCCAACGGTAATACACTCTATGAGTACAAGACTGAAGACAACCCGGGCATTAAAGCCATTGAACCAGAGCCGATCCGCAGTCTGACGAGCATCCTCTCGGACAACAGCGCGCGCACTTATATTTTTGGAGAAAAAAATTACCTAACGCTGCCTGACCGGCCGGTAGCCGCCAAAACCGGCACCACCAATGACTACCGTGATGCCTGGACCGTTGGCTATACCCCCTCAATCGCCACCGGCGTCTGGGTGGGTAACAATGACAACTCGGAAATGAAACGGGGGGCGGACGGCAGCGTGGTGGCCGCCCCCATTTGGAACCAGTACATGCGCGCCGCTACCGCCAGTCTGCCCGTAGAAGGCTTTAACGAGCCGCCGGCCAATGACGCGGACAAGCCGGTGCTGCGCGGCGAGCTCTCCGGCGTCACCCCCGTCAAGATAGACCGCATCAGCGGCAAGCTGGCCACCGAGTTCACCCCGGCGCACTTAGTAGAAGAACGGGTCTACAACCAATTCCACTGCATCCTCTACTATGTCAACAAGGACGACCCGCGCGGAGCCGTGCCGTCTGATCCCTTTGCCGACCCGCAGTTCGCCCCGTGCGAAGATGCGGTCCACACCTGGGTACAAAAACAGGGCTACACTGAAAGCGGAGCCAAACCGCCCGCCGAGTATGATGACATCCATACGCCGGACAACACCCCCCTGCTGGAAATCAACAGCCCAAACAACGGCGCCACCATCAGTGGCGGCGCACTGAATGCCAGTGTCACGGTGCTCGCCAAACGCGGGGTAGCCCGCGTCGAATACCTCCTGGACGGCGCGGTGATTGCCAACGTCCAATCAGCGCCCTGGAGCTTGAACTACAGCGCCGGTATGCTGTCCGGCATCCACACCCTGACGGTCAAAACCTATGATGACGTGGAAAACGTGGCTGAACGCTCCATTGATCTTAATTTCCTCGTTAACAATTAATCTATGGATTTTGAAACTCCCACCCAAGAACCAAAGTCAGGCCAGGGGCCCATTCACTGGGATAAAACCGCCCAATCAACCTACCGATTGAGCTTTAAAGAGGGCTGGCAGCCGCCAACCACCGAGGCTCCCTTAGGCTATTGGCAGGGCCGGCCAATCATTGGCCGAGATACGCCGATCGGCGGCGGGGTCTATCTCGGCGAAGAGGCCCGCGAAGCGATCGTGGTGACCAAAGATGGAGAAAAAACTGAACGTATTTTCCAGAAACTCCTGAAGAAAACACGCCCGCGCGACCAATCAACAGAGCCACCCGAACGCGCCACCCTAGAAACAACTTTTGATATTACGCGCCGCGCCCTGAAGTGGAATGATAAAAAGGTAGCCAAACTCCTCGCCGAAAACAACATTAAACAGGACCGAAAAGTCGCGCTGGAGGGCTTCGTCCGGGCTGGGGTCGGCGTCTGCCGGCATACTGCGCTGCTCGCCGGCTACTATATAGAAAAATTGATCGCTGAAGGCCGGCTGCACGGCAATGTTTCCGTGGACCGCAATTATATTGACCAGCGCGGCGGTCACGCCTGGGTGCGCTATACTAACCCCGCGGGTCAGGTAGTTATCCTAGACCCGGCCAGAAACTACCTCGGCAGTCTTGAGGACGCGCCCGAAGACGCACGCTGGATCTATGAACGGCCAGGAAAAGTCGCTTAAATAAATCCAGCACCTTCCAGAATACCCCGCAGCAAGCTGACGGGGTATTCTGGAAGGTGCTGGATAAATCACTCCGCTGTATGGTAACGGGGTGTTTTTTAGTTTAGAAACATTTTAACAGCAGTTGTTATGATTAAGCCTAACCCCACGCTCCCCTTACTTCGGTCGCCCCGCACCCCGCATTGTGCGGGGCGGGGCGAACCTGGTAAGGGGAGGAGACGGGTTTTTCACCGCCGAACGTGGCATGACGGTCTCTCCCCCTTATTCATAAGGGAGAGTTAGAGGGGGTTTTCAGCTTAATCAACACCATGGGTAATTTTAAATCATGGTGCGTTAATCAAAAGATAACCCGGGGAAGTGGGAGGTGGATGGGAATTATCCGGAATAAAAAACAGCCCCAAGCCCGGGGCTGCTTTTTTTTATTTTCACCTTACCTACGGCTGCAGCACCTCTGCCGTGTTGCCGTTGATCGAAACCACCACCTTGATGTCTTCGACGTTCTTGCCGGCATACTCGGCCAAGTGCTCCGTCACCGCAGACTGCGCCGTGGCGATAATCTGCTGACGCGCTTGAGTCACCGCGCAGCTGCCAGCGATCTTATTCAATTCTTCAGAAAAATCCAAAGTTACTAAATCACCTTCAATTTTCACTGAATTCAGACGCACCCCCTGCGGGATATTACTGAAGTAACCCTGCGCTGCCCAGTTCTCCGTCGGTCCGGCCAAGAGCAGCTTGATATTCCGCTCCACCGGATTCATCGCCGTGTCGCCCGGGATATGGACCCAATACACGCCGTAGCAATTTTTGCCCTCTGGATCATACTTGGTGGCGCCAAAGAAGATATTGTTCACGGCGCTCTGGGCTGGCGCTGCGACGGCATCAGACGCCGGGGTAGCATCACTATTCACGGCAGGAGCAGTAGCGTCACCACCGGCTTTATATTTACCCTTGAGGCTCTCACCAAGATTCTGGCAGCCGGCTAAAATGAAAAGCGCCAGAGCCGCGACCGCTGGCAATAAAAATTTTTTGTTCCGCATACAGGTTGCTATTAAGTTAAGATGGTTACAAAATTATCTAATTTCTGCGACGGAATAGTTTTATAACCATCTCGTTTTAAAATAAAACTCCTACCCCTATCTTATAACTTTCCCTTCATTTCTTCAACCCCCCGCAGCAGCGGCTCAATGCCTTCGGCCGGCACGATACTAGTGGTCTGCTGGCCAAAGCGCTGCTCGGAAATCTTGAGGTACCGACCTTTGGCCGAGGTCTTGAAGTTTAAGAAAAAAGTTTTGTGGTTTGTGCCAAACTTAATAGAGTGGATTTTCCGATCGTTGCTATTAAATCCGCCCGATTGGTTTTGTTCTCCCACCATAAGTAAACTTAACTAAACCCTCCGGCAATTAATTACTAGTTACTGATTACCAGTTACTGTTTAATCGGCATGATGAGGTAGAGATAGTCACGACTGATGCCTTCGGCCGCGCTCGCCAGCACCGGTTTCAATACCACCGGGGTATTATTATCCACCACTTCCAGCACCACCTCGCTGGTACCCAATGCCTGCAGCCCGTCCAAAAGGTAGCGGTAATTGAGCGTCACGGCGTTGTCAACGCCAGTGATATTGACTTCCAGGTGCGACACATTTTCCCCGACTTGAGCGTTGAGCGTGGAGACGATCAGCTCGTGCTCGGGTTTGAATTCCAGCGCCACGTCGTTAATGCCTGACTTGACGAACAGCCCGGCTGACTTGACCGCTTTGGCCAAATCTTCCACCGCCACGATCATCTGCGTGCGGTGTTGCCCCGGCAGAATACCGGCATAGTCGGGGTATTGCCCTTCAATCAGACGAGAGATAAGCTCAATCGTGCCGAAAACAAACAGGACTTGGTTATCATTAAAATAAATCTCCAACTCGGTTGGCCCATCAACTAATTCTTTATCTCTGCTCCGCGCCACACTGGACAGAATCCGCTGCACCTCCTGGAGCGTGGCGGCGGGGATAATGGCTTTCTTGTCATGAATGCCTGAAGTAACGGTCAGCTGCTTCTCGGCCAGGCGGTAGCTGTCGGTGGCGGCCACGGTAAGTTTTTTATCTTCTGCCGAGAAATGGAAGAAGACGCCGGAAATCTCCGGCCGGGTTTCAGACAACGCGGTGGCAAAGACCACCTGGCTGATGGCGGAGAGGAAATCAACCGCAGCGACAACGATTGGATCTTTTTTCCCCAGCTGGGGGATGAGCGGGAAATCTCCGGCCGCCTGACCCTTGATTTTTGTCTGGTGGCTGGCAGAGCTGATCTCTAGTTGGTTATCTTTCAAGAGTAGATCGACTTTATCCTTTGGCAGCAAACTGACGTAATCAGCAAAGACTCTGGCGGGAACGGTGAATTCGCCCTCCGCTTCAATTTTACCCCGCACGAAACACGACACCCCAATTTCCAAATTAGTGGCGGAGAAACGCACCCCGCCGCCTTCCACCCGCAGGAGGAGGTTGTTGAGGATTGGCAGGTTAACATTTTTTGAAGCGATGTGGCTGACTATTGCTAAGCCCTGTTGGAGGTTTTCTTGCGTGCAAGAAAATTTCATATGAGTATAATAATAAATAATTTATAAAATACGTAGTAGTAATAAGGGCTGTGGATTCTGTGTAAAAGAGACTTTGGGTTAAGTGGGTTTAGTTTTTTCCTGTGGGTGGTGTTCGGTATAACCTGTGAATGAAAATGTGGGTAAGCGGAGGTGGTGGTTTGGTAGTAAATTTTTCTGTTGATGGCGTGTGTCTAACTTTTATGGTTGTGCCGATGCTGGCAACAAGCCGCGCACACCTTGTTCACAGTACACTAGGAGATGGTTACAAAACTACTTTTAAGCGGAATTTAGGGCTTTTCGTCCGAGACGAGGAAAGGGCGGCGAAATGATGCAAGTCGTAGCTGGGCTACGATGCCAATCATTTCGCGCCAGCTTGACGACTTGTCCGCCAAAGCTTTCTCGACTCTCGTAGCTTTAGCGGAGGGAGTAGCGACGGCGGGAGTATCGGACGAAAAGAACAAATTATAGCCAAAGGAGTTTTGTAAT
>JACRDY010000063.1 GCA_016218485.1 Candidatus Falkowiibacteriota bacterium | reverse complement strand
TGATCGTTTCCGTGGACACCTTGAAAATTACAATCAATACTTTTTAATAGTCTGCGGTTTGTGCAACTTCGCCAGAGCCTAATTCTTTGGGGATTGGGGAATTTGCGAAGTGGCGTAAATCTTTAATCAGTAGGTCTAATACAACAGTGATTGAATATGAATTTCTCGGCTTCCGCGATGTGCACCGGCAGCACCAGGGACACCCCACCCACTGGATCGCGCTGGACTTCAAAGTACTGGTCAACCCCGATACGGTTAAAAACAACGACCCGGGAAAAATCGTAGATCTCCAATGGAAAACGTTGGAGACTATGCCGCCGTTCAGCCAATACCACTCACAGCTGGAAAATATTATCGAACGATACCGCGACAAACTGAAGCCATAACATTAAAACATTAAAACACAAGAACATGAAAACACGCTATTTGTTTTAATGTTCTCGTGTTTTAATGTTTTAATGATTATTCTGTCACCAACCCCTTACCCTTCGCCACCGGATCGCTAACCAAGTCAGTCGTCACCGAGCCGCGCGCCTGGGTGATCCGCGCGCCCGTCACCTGATCAGTGGCTGAAAGCATCGTGTCGCCGGTCAAGGCCAAAATTTTGCCAACATCCGTCCCCTGCGGCGTAATACTGACCTCAAAACTAAACTCATAGTCCAAACTAATAGTCGTCGGCATACGGTTAATGCTCCAGCTGACCGTGCGACTGGCTATATCATATTGCACTTCCCCGGCGCTGACATTACGCTTGCCCACCCAGGTCACGCTACCAGGCAGCACGGTACTGACGACTCCGTCACGTACTTCATGGACGCTATTCTCCAGCTGCCAAATAATCACATACGTGGTGGTTTGCCCAACCTTGGGCGGGATCGGGCCACGGCCGATAGACACGCCACTGTCATTAAAGTACCGTCCGGAGGCTGAAAGGCTCAAATCAGAATTGACCCGGGTGGTTACCTTGTTACTCTGATTTTCAATAGTAACCGCTTCGCCGTCAATCGTCTCCACCCGCAGCGTGGCAATATTCTGCAGACCCAGATCACCCGATAAGCCGCCGGCGCTGCTGACCAAACGCACGGAGAAATCAATGACACCCTTTTCTCCCGGTTTTAATTGTTTCAGGTTCGGCACCTCGTTAGCCGTCCAGGTAATTAACTTACCGGCTTCAAACTCGTCCAGCGCGCCATCATAGCGATCGTTCAGGGTCGTCCACTGGAGGACGTCCGCGGCGTTGATAAACAAGACCGTAGCGGTTAAATCCTCGAGCGTATTCTCACCGGTATTCTGATACGTCAATGAATAATTGATCGTATCCCCAAAATTAACGGCCGTATCGTCCGTGACACCGTTGATTTTGAGCTCAGTCAGCAGCTGCCCAGAAATCACGGCCACCGTGTGCGTCACTTCGGCAATGAGGAAATAA
This sequence comes from Candidatus Falkowiibacteriota bacterium, assembly GCA_016218485.1. Lineage (GTDB taxonomy): Bacteria > Patescibacteriota > Patescibacteriia > JACRDY01 > JACRDY01 > JACRDY01. The sequence continues at coordinate 20,616 of JACRDY010000063.1, read as the reverse complement.
TCCTGATCAGTCTCTTTGACTGACAGCTTAATCAAAAAATCCTGATTACCGGCAATGGTCGTGGCAAACTTACCCTGAATAGTGATAGTACCCTCGCGGTCTTTGGCCACTAGCGGCAGTTTCCACTGATTGTCACTGCTGCTGACGGGCGCGGGATCAGCGACAGCCAGCGCAAACCCCTCCGGATACACCGCCTCAATCAACACGTCAGCCAAGTCCTCCGCCGAGCGATTAGCATAGGTAATGGTCAGATCAACCGTGTCAGTAGTCGCCAGCTGCGTCGGACCCGCTATAGTCACTGACACCGGCACGGTACCGATGGTAGTGGTGTATGACGCTTCTTTTTGGAAAGTGGAAGAAAAATTAGCCGGTTGGTAATAGATAATGACCCACAGATTCTGGTTGGCCTCCGCCTCGGCGATCAGGCGCCCGGTAATGGTAATCTCTCCGCTCTGACCTTTACCCACCGTGCCAATATCCCAATTATCTTCCTTGACCAGGCTCGGCTGACTATCCTTAACGCGCGGCTGCGGCTCAATGGTGGTGACGACCAGTCCATTCGGGTAGCGCAGATTGATCGAAACATTATACAAATCCACCTTCTTCTTGTTGGTATAGGTAATAGTGTAAACAGCCTCCTCACCGGAATTAATGGTCTTGGGCCCATCAATAGTTAGCGTCACGTCACCGCTGTCGCCGACCGCCTGACGGATATTCTCCGGCGCATAGGTGTTGAAGATAAAAAAACCCAGCCAAGCCACTACCGCTAATACCAAAAGTGCCGCTCCGAGAATCGTCAGCCCCCGCAGCAGTCCGCGCTTGCGAGTCGGCTGCAGTAGTGAAATATCGGGCAGCTGACCGTCATCGTCCTCATAAATATTCTCCAGATCTTCCTGGATCTCATGATGATTAAAGTTCGGTCGATTCTTCAGCATAGGTATACAGGGGTTATGAATTTCTCAAGACTGATTATTTCGTAAATAATGCGCTATACACCCGGTCACGATCCAGATAACCGACCGCGGTCAAAACGTTGCCGGCGTTCACCCAATCCTCCGGATAGCGCCAGACGCTCTGCCAGCCCGCCGGAGTGGTAACAGCGCTATACCACTCGCTGGTCACGCCGGACTGCTTCTGTACGAGGAGACTATAGCTGGTGGTCGGCTCGACAAAATGCAGCAGCTCTTCTAACCGATTGACCCAGCCGAACCGACTATCATATTTGGCAAAACTAACCTGGATCGGCAGCTGGTACTCAAGGGTGACCACGGACCTCTCACCGGGCGGCGTCACTACCCAGCCGCCAAAGACGGTTTTGCCAAATTCCGTATTGATCTTCACCCCGGTCGCTTCGTCGGTTTGGGTCAAACCGGACACGCGCAGCAAATCATTATCCTGCTGGTACTGCCGATTATCAATATCAAACAAGTTCGTCGGCATATCTCCCAGACCGCTGGCTGAAATCAAGGTACTGCCCGCCGGCACATACAGCCGGAGATAGTTAACATTGGGTACGCCATAAAAGAGCTCGCCGGCGACCCCCTGGTGGTGGCGGATGACCGTCACCTTGTCAGTGACGATTCCCGCTTCACTGATATACGCCTGATGGAAAATTTGTTGACTGATGACCGCGTCGGTCTTCTGTCCGCCGATGTTGGCATTCACCACCGCCAGGTAGTCGCCGTCAGTCTGCTTCATTCGCCCCGACCAGCCGAAATCATCCAGCGCCGCGGTCAGGTCGGCGTCATTGAAATACAGCTGAATATCTTTGGCGGCTAAGGCATTCGTAAACACACCCATCAGCGCCAACAGGTCGGCGCGACCTGCATGCAGTGTCTTATCCAACACTGGCGAGGCTAAGGCGGCAATAAACTCTTTGGGCGTATTAGCCTCTTTATTATAATCTAACTCCACCGCGCGCTGGGTGACGGCAAAAAAATTGTCAGCGTCAACCGTCGAGCCACTGGCCTGCACCTGACCGAGTACCTTCAGCATATCTTCCATGACACTGGCGTTGATGGCGATCAACCCATCCACGGTCGGACCGCCTGATTGATTATAAAACCAGATAATCTTCTCTGCCGAGGTCGGCCAATCGGGGAACCAGTTACTATCCTGAAACTCCCAGCGCCCGCGCACCAGACGCAGCGGCTGCGGCACAGCTACATTAGTAGTCAGCGCGCCCTGCAGATCATAGCTGCCGCCGGGCGGAATCTCAATATTGCGAATCTCGCCATCCACGATATCCACGAGCGCAAATGAGCCGATGAAACCCCCCGTCGGGCGCAGCTCATGGTTATTTTGAAAAACCAGCAGGTACCGTTTGAGTTGATTTTTGCCCAAAACTTTTTCGGCAAAATCGGCCAGCGCCACAAAACGGCTGAAACTGCCGGCTAAGATCGGCAGCTGCTGCTGCAATTGTAAAAATTGAAACTGCTGTTCGGCCGGCAACTGCTGGACCGCTACCGTACCGATGCGCTGACGTATCTCCTCCACCAGCGGCGCCGATTGCTCCAGCTGCTGCCGGAGTGCGGCAATCTTGTCCACCAGCGTCAGGCTACCATCCTCCCAGGCAGCTAAACCAACGGACAAATTCTGACCGACGATTGCTACATTCTGCCCGATAACCAAGAGTGATGCTGCAGTCTGCAACGCGCTATCCGCCGGTGGCAGTAAACCAGCCAATGCCGTTACCACGCCACCGATGCTGTGGAGCTCATCCTCGGCCGCGGAAAATTTGGCGTAGGCTGAACCAAACTGCGTATAAGCGCCGTTAAAATCCTCGGCTCCGACGGCGGTACCGGCTGAACCGAGTGTCGTCACCGCGGCAGTGGCAAAGTTCACAATACCCGACTGCGTACCGCGCAAACGTTGGTAGTAGCTGATGCCGCCGATCGGCAGCACCAGGAGTACCGCGAAGATTACAAAACCGATCAAAGCCTTTGCCGGACCAGGTAACGCCAAGTGACGAAACGGCTGAACCAGCCGCACTGTGCCGCGACTGAAACTGATGAACACCTGCGCGCCAGCCAACCGGGACAAACGAATAACCCGCTCAATCATACTGCGAACAGCGAAACCAACGTTTGGCTCGGCATCACCCGCCGGTAGAGACGCAGCATGCTGCGTCTCTACGTGCGTCTCTACCATCAGAAGTTCAGGTTCGGATTCAAATCCAGACTCGGCGGCGTCGGCCAGAGCGGCGATTTCCTGACGCAGACGCGACACTTGGTCATCAGCGGCCGCTGACACCGGGACATTCCCCAGTAGAGACGCAGCATGCTGCGTCTCTACCGGCGGTAGTATGGGACGAGCCGCAAAATTCGGTTTGACCGGCCTGACTGGAGCGGACGCAAAATATTCCTCCATCGGCTCTGCCCAGACGTGGCTCGTCTCAACCCTGCCCTGACCGCGGAGATTGACCACGTGCGGTGACAATGGCTGGCTCAAATAATCGGCGTGGATAATATCAATCTTCACCGTTTTGCTCACGGCTGGCTTTGATCCAGACTTCCGCGGAGTAGCCAAAGGCTCGACGCGGTTAGCTAATTTTTTTTTCTTGGATACAGGCATGGTAAATGGTAAGGTGATCTGCAACTGACTGACCCCAATCAAACCGCTGTACCTGCTGCCGGCCGGCGGCGATCAGAACGCTCCGGCGCACCGTGTCAGTCAAGGTGTCAAGAATGGTAGCGGCGATACTCTTCGTATCACGAGGGTTAAAGTAGGCTGCCGCCGGGCCACAGACTTCACGGAGTCCGGGAATGTCTGAAACGGCTATTGGCAACGACTGATGCATCGCCTCCAGCGCCGGCAAGCCAAAACCTTCATAGAGTGAAGGAAAGACATAGAGACTGGCGGCACGATAGAGCGCGGCCAAGTCTTCATCGGATACGTAGCCGAGACAGCGAATGCTGTCCGCGCTCGCCGAAGCGTGCGCCATATCGCGTTCCAGTTGTTCATAGAAATAATCACGCTGTCCGACCAGTATCAGCTGACCACTCCACTGCGGCTGCAGCGCGCTAAAAGCTGCAATGAGCGCCGGCAAATTTTTGTGGGGGTAGGCATTACCCACGTACAACAAAAAGGGCTTGGTTATAGTATACCGTAAAAGCACCGCTTTGTCATCGGACAATGTACTATTATTTTTGCTTAAATCAGTCAAGCCATTGTGTATCACGGTCAGGCGCGCGGCATCAACCGAGTAGTAGCGTAAAATTTCTTTTTTGGTGAATTCTGAAACGGTAATAATCCGCCGGGCGCGTCTTATCGCCGAGCGCACCACCAGACGATAGGCCAAATTTTTCAGCCAATAGCGCCAGGGGCTTAAGGTACTGGCCCGCCGCGACGGATACTGGCGCAGCAACAAATCGTGAATCGTCACGACAAATGGCCCGCGATACAACAGCGGAACATTAAAATGGGGAAAGTGGACAAGATCAGGACGGCATCGCCGTATGAGACGAGGCAGATAGAGCTGTTCGGCCAGTGTATACCAGCGCCAGGGCGCCAGCACCTTCTCAAACCGATCACTCGCCTGAAATTCCTCCCAATTATCCCGAGATAACAAAATAATATAGTGATTGTGCTGATCACGCCGCCGCAACCCCTCCACGATCTCTTTGACATAGCGACCCAACCCTTTGGCGCCTTTAGGTCCATACAGCCGAGCATCAATGAGAATACGCATAGGGTTTATTAATCAAAATAAGGGATCCCCCACCATTCCCAAGGGTCAACGTAACGGTGACGGCGCTCCAGACCGGCGAGCGCGGATCGCTCAGTGGCGGACAGGGTAAAATCAAAAATAGCAATATTGGCAGCTAACCGTTCCGGCCGGATGGTCTTGGGTATGGCTATAGTCTGGCGCTGTATGGCCCAGCGCAGTAGTACCTGGGCCGGCGTTTTGCCGTGCGCCGCCGCGATGCCGCTGATGACTGGATCCTGGAGCACTACCGGCTGATCCGCTCGGGTCAGACTCCCCGGCGAGCCGAGCGGCGAATAAGCGGTCACTGCTATATTCTCTGATTGGCAAAACTCCACCAGCCGAGACTGTTGAAGATACGGATGCAGTTCTATTTGATTGACGGCCGGACGAATAGCGGCGTATGACAGCAGATCAATCAGCATCGGACTGGTGAAGTTGGCCACGCCGACCGACCGCACCAAACCGAGACGGGTTAATGCTTGCATCGCCTCCCACGTCTGTCGCAATGAAATGGACTCGCGGAGCAATCGGTTGTCACTACCCCGCGGGTCATCATCGCCGTCGCGCTCAACGGCCGCTAGACCCCAGTGCATGAGGTACAAATCCAGATACTCCAGCTGCAGATCGTGTAAGGTTTTTTTACACGCGGCCACCACTCGGTCAGGCTGGTGAGCGGTGATCCAGAGTTTGCTGGTGATGAACACGTCTTGGCGCTTCATTCTTGAGAAAACATCCCGGAGCGCCAAGCCGATCTCCGGCTCATTGTGGTAGACAGACGCGCAATCCAGATGACGGTAGCCATGTTCCAAGAGAGCAGCCCGTACCGCTGGCCCGACCTCCGCCGGTGCGGCTTGCCACGTCCCCAAACCCACTACGGGCATCAACGCGCCGGTGTGTAAGGTAATATATTCCATAGGATAGGTAAAGATGGTTGAGATGGTTGCAAAACTACTTTTAAGCGTCCCGCCCCGCACAATGCGGGGGATCGTCCGAGACGAGGAAAGGGCAATGATTGGCGGCGTAGCGGGACTACGGTGACAATCATTATACCGACTCCTTGACGAAGTCTCGGACGAAAAGGACACATTGCAGCTAAAGGAGTTTTGCAACCATCTCATTGTAACCTTCTCTTAGGCTAAACGGTAAAATACTTCAGTCAGTCGCCGCGCGCTCTCTGACCAATCAAACTGTTTGATGATGTCTAAACCTTTGTTGACCAACCGCGCAGCCAAACGGTCGTCATGGAGTATGGCCGCCATCGCCTCCGCCAACTGGCGAACATTGTACGGATCAACCAATAATGCCCCGTCACCGCAAACTTCGGCGGTGGCTGAGCTGAACGAAGTAATCACCGGGCAACGCGCCTGCATCGCTTCCAACGGGGGAAAACCAAACCCTTCATAGAACGAGGGGTAGACGAAAACGGCGGCGCGGGCGTAGAGCGCATCACGTACTGCCGGCGCCACATACCCTAAAATAGCAATATCGGCGCGAACGGGACTCTGCGCAATCAAACGATGCGCCTGTTGATTCAGCCAGCCGCTGCCCCCGGCAATGACCAAGCCAATGTCCTCTCCCTGCCGACGCAGCGCTTCGTAGGCTTGGATAACGCTGACTAAATTCTTGCGCGGCTCGCGGGTACCCAGCGTCAAGATAAACCGTTTCGGTACGGCCGGTGGTAATGCTGCCGCACTCGCGCTGGCTGCGGACAAACCGGGGTAGACAACGTTAATCTGCCGAGCATCTCCGGCACCGGTGGTAATGAGATCATGACGGGTATGCTCTGACACCGCCACCAACGCATCAGCGGAACGAAAAAATTTTTTACCCCCCGCCAGCCAGTAAGCTAGCCGCCACTTGGTTTTAAAAAATTCCGGATAGAACACAGGCGACAGGTCATGGACGACAACCAATTTCTTACAGGCGGGAGAGAGGGAGAGGAAACAGATGTTGGGCACGATAAAAAGATCACAGCCGCCAATGAGGCGATCAATCAGGGGACGGCGCGCCAACGCCAAGCTCAATGTCAGTAACTTATTCGGCCAGTGAAACCCCTGCCAGGTAACATTAGGATAATCCCAAGCGGGCAGCCGGTCGGCCACACTATGCCAAGAATTATAAAATAATTTGTACTGATTGCGCCGGTCAATTTTAAACACATTGTCCAGCAAATGGCAGAGAAATGTACTGACCCCGCTCGGCTGCCGGTTCATCAATGGACGAATGTCCACGCCAATAATCATATGCTCCATTGTACCCGATTTGGCCTTAAAAAAGCAACAAAGCATGAAAACATTAAAACACAAGAACATTAAAACAAGTAATTTGTTTTAATGTTCTTGTGTTGTTCTTGTGTTTTAATGTTTTCATGCTTTTTGCTATACTATGCTCATGGCTCAAGTCACTCCTCGCTATGCCCTGCGCCCCAAACCCTGGTACCAACGGTGGTGGGGTATCATCATCATTTGCTGTCTCACCGTCATACTGGTGGTCGGTTCGGCTTTTGTCTTCTATACCGCAAGCATCTACTGGAAAGTCAAAACTGGACAAACAACCTACCAGCAGCTCTACGCCGACCTGGCGGGTGACCAAAACAGTCCGCCCGTGGAAACTTTTGACGCCCCAGACGCGCCCTACCTGGGCAATCCGGAAGCAAAAATCGTCCTGGTGGAATTTGGCGATTTCTCCTGCCCTTTCTGCGCCCGCAGTTCGCCGGTCATCAAACAATTGGCCAACCTCTACCCCAAAGACTTAAAAATTGTTTACCGTCATTTCACCATTATCAATGAAGGGAGTATTCTGGCAGCCAATGCCGCCGCCTGCGCCCAAGAGCAAGGCAACTTCGCCTTCTGGGCGCTCAACGATATCCTCTATACCAATCAAGACAAGTTCACCGCTGACCAAATGAAAACGTGGGCGCAAGAGCTGGGGCTGGAGAGCGGCCGCTTTAACACTTGCCTGGATAGTCAGCGCTACCAGTCGCGCATCAGACGAGATTTGGCAGCGGGCTGGCGAGCCGGCGCAAAACGCACGCCGACATTCTTCCTTAATGGTCAAAAAATTGAAGGCTACCAGCCGCTGGAAAACTGGCGCCCGGTCATTGATCAATTGATAGAGATTGTTAAACAGTATAATCTGTAAAAATATATACCAAAAAACAGATTAGTAGTTTTAATAAAATCATAAATCCAAAACCGTGAGTTCATTTAAGATTTAAGACCTTAGGATTTAGGATTTTGGATTTAGAATTTAATTTTAAGCAACTCTAAAATTAAAAATCACCCAATAGAAAATCGGGCGATTTTTTGTAAAAAACTAAAAAGACTAATTATAATTCCCCTCGTCATACCCGGCTTTGAAATTATCGCCGACCACGGCGTTAAAGACAAACAGGGTGATGGCATACGCGGCAAAAACAATCGCCAGACCGATAATCCCGTTACGAATCCACTTCTTGGCTTCTTCAATATGCTCCTCATTGCCACCGGCGGTCATCCAGCGAAAACCCGAGTAGACAATAATGATCACAAAGATCACCCCGAACACCTGGAGGAAGGCGTTGAGAATACGGTAGACAGTCAGGGGCAGCGGCTCAAACGCATCTTCTTTTTCATAAACCACGCCGCCGATGACGTTGAGTCCGCTCTTGCCGCTCGGACCACCGCGCATCAGGTTCCAGACACCACCCTCGCCATTAACCACCGGCAGCGACTCATCATCACCATAGCTGCCGTGGAACGGATCAGCGGCCAGCGCCACTGAACTAAAAAGTAAGCTCACCAAAACGAGTGCAAAAATTTTTTTCATCATACCATAGCGCTTAATCGTAAAAGGGATGGTCGGAAACGGTGGAATACGACACCGCCGCGCCGACAAAGTAGGTAATGCTGTAGGCTAAAATGATAATGATCAGCCCGATGATAGAATTAGTCAGCCATTTCTTGGCCTCGCTAATCTGCTCCTCATTGCCCCCGGCCGTCATCCAGCGAAATCCAGCATAGACAATAATAATCAAAAAGATAATACCGAGGACGGAGAAGAAAAATCGCAACCCCTTGGCTACGGTAAACACCAAGGTATCTTCCTTCACCTCACTATAGCCGCCCTGCGTCGCCACCTCAAAGAGCGTGTCACCAATAGATGGCTCCCCCTGTGCAAGCGCAGTAATCGGCACCGCGCTCAAGAGGAGACCCATCACCACGAGAGTATAAATAAATTTTTTCATAAATACATTATTAGAAATTGATCAAAGTAATGAACTGTCGCCGTAATAAATCCAGCACCTTCCAGCATACCCCGTCAGCGTGCTCTGGAGGATGAATGGTTGAGAGAGTATTTCTGTGGCGTGTACTACCCCGACAGGAAGGTGCTGGATTAAAAACCCGACCGCACACCACTATCATATAAACCAGCGCTAGCGACATATATTACTACGTACGCAATGGCGTAGGCGGCAAAGACAATGGCCAAACCAATAATTGCGTCCCGCAATAGATGCTTGGCTTGTGTCAACTGCTCCTCATTCCCCCCGGCCATCATCCACAGCCAACCGCCGTAGAGAATGACTAAGAAAAATATCACTCCCAAGAGACCCAAAAACGCTTGAATAATACTGACAATATAACTCACTGTTAGATCTTGCGCTGACGTGGAGTAATCATACGTCTGCTTGTAACCGCTAAAATAGAGAAAGTCCAAAAACCCCTTACCAGCCTCATCTTGGGCGGCCGCCACCACGGGCAGAGCCACGCTGATGACAATCAGCAGCAGACAGACTACGCGAAGTCGTCGCACGACGGTGGATCGGTTAAATAAGCTGTTGATCATAAAAAAAGTAAAAAATAATATAGGGAATCAACCCAGCGGCAAAGACAATTGCTAGACCAATGACGGCGCCAATTAAGATCGACTTGGCCTTACCAATCTGCTCTTCATTACCCTGCGCCGTCATCCACAGCACTCCGGCGTAGATGATGAGGAAAAACATCACCATGGTCACCACCACCAAGAGCAGACGAAAAATTTTGGCGACATAGCCAAGCAGATTGTACTGTTCAGTATTGTAACCAGCTCCGGTATTGGCGCCATTGATTAAATTGGTAATAGCGCTCTTAGACAAATTTTGCTCGGCGGCAGTATCACCCTCGTCTGCGCTGACAAACAACAGCGGCGTCAATACCACCATGATGGTAAGCGTGATGAGGATAAAAATTTTGCGGTATGATCGCTTCATCATATATCTTCATTGACCCAATCGCCCCACCAATTTTCGCCGGTGGGTCCGACATCCTCGGTAGTCCTGGTCTTACTCACGAATTCAGTCACAAAGAGCGTGATGGCGTAAGCGGCGAAAACAATCACCAGCCCAATAATCGCGCTCTGCAATATACCCTTGGCCTTAGTCAACTGCTCCTCATTACCGCTGGCGGTCATCCACTGCACACCGGCATAAATAATTAAAATAAAAAAGACCAAACCAATAACCATCAAAATCCAGCGAATGATACTGCCGAGGAGCGCCAATATCTGGCCAAAACCGCTGCCGCTGACCAGCCGCGTATCATAGCCAGCTTCAGTCGCGGTATTGGTAGCTTGACCCTGCAGCAAACTCTCATCAGTAAACAAACTCCCCTGCGCCTGCAGACCAATCACGGGCAACAACAGGAAGAGCAAACTCACAATGACAATACTCCGCTTATACATACGAATCACCAAACGCCAATAATTCAAAGAGGGTGATAAAAATCAGCCAAGCCGAGAGAATGATCACCAGCGCAATCACCGCATTCTGCATGATGCTTTTGGCCTGCGTTATTTTTTCTTCATTACCCGCCGCCGTCCCCCACAGCCAACCGGCGTAGAGCACAAAAAACACCGCGATGATACCGGCCAGACTGATAGCGGTGTTGATGGCGAGCCCGACTACCCGCGGCACGGCGTTGGTGGCGGTGGCCTGTTCCAGGTCAACGCCAATCCCCTGGCTGCCACCGGTGTTTTCCAGGACCGTATTAACGTTAGACAGGTTGGGAAATTTGACCGGCTTATTTGAATCTTCTTCTGCCGATACTAACACCGGAAAGAGTAATGCCATGAATAGTCCAAAGATGAAAAACTTTTTGGCCATAGAATAAATTAGTTGCCAGTTATAAAGTTGAAAATTTCGTCTTTTTAACTTTATAACTTTCCACTAATTTAGCCCACCACCGCTTTGAGGATCAACCCGAGCACAAAGTACGAGATCATAAAGGCGGCAAAGACAATGACTAAGCCAATAATCGCTTGCATAATCAGGCTCTTGGCCGCGGTGACTTTTTCCTCATTACCGCCGGCCGTCAGCCACTGGATGCCGCCCACCACCATCAAGACGAGAAAAATAGTGCCGAGAAACGACAGCACGATATTCACAATCCGACCGACGATGACTTCGGGACTGGCCACGTCTTTGGTGGCATACCCCAGGTTACCGGCGAACTCATTGGTGATCTGACGAGCGCCGCTAAGATTTTGTGCTGGCTCACCAGGCGGACTGTCAGCAGCGGAAACAAAAACGGGTACAAACAGCAGTACGAGCAACAGCCCAATAACTATTTTGTTTATAGTCTGTCTCATCGCGATGAAAGGTATAATGAGATGGTTATTTAAACACAGAAGAGAGCAACCCTTGGAGGACGTAATTGACCAGCGCGTAGGCGCCAATAACAATCACCAAACCAATCAGCGCGTGCGTGATGGTGCCCTTGGCCGCGGTGACTTTTTCCTCATTGCCGGCGGCCGAGAGCCACCGAATGCCGCCGATGATGATCTGAAGCATAAACATTACGCCCAAGGCCGCCAGCACCACCCCGACCACCGCACCGGTAATCTCGCGCGGGTCGGCTTTGAGTTTTTTGACATCACCATTATCCCCGAGGTAGGCCTGCGCCGCGGTCTTGCCCAGTCCATAGTCATCCTTCGGTGTCTCCGCCGCGTAAGCATAATAAGCATAAAAAGAAGGGATAAGTAAAACCCCCACCAGCAGCATAATGAAAAAAACTTTTTTCAATGGAGTAAGTCCCATACAATTAGGAGCCCGTCTCAAAAAATAATTTCGTGGCGAAATTGAATGATTTGAGAGGAGCATGAATAAAGGGACCCTATTTTTTAACATAGTGCCAACTACCAGTATGCTAAAAAACAGGGCCCCTCGAGTTATGTACGAATTCAGCTATCAACTAGTACTGGTTAACTGGTAGCTTCAATCAGCGCGTTAATAACGAAGGCGGCAATGGCGTAGGCGGTGATAATGATTACCAAACCGATCACACCCGCGGAAATCAGCTTCTTCGCCTCGCCGACTTTTTCCTCGTTACCACCGGCAACCATCCATTTGAAGCCACCAACCAGGATAATGACGACAGCGATGATGCCCAAGAGGCCCAGCGCGACGTTAATAATTCTGGCGGCAGTTTCACGCACATCGGTACTGGTCAGGCCAGTAGCGGTGGCGTAGCCCAAACCGAGTGAATCGGCATCTAAAGCGGCAACTGCCTGCGGCAACACCAGCAGCCCCAAGAGGAGTACGAGGGTGGCGGTAGTCGCGAGAGTCTTGTTACCCATAGGTTTACTTAATTAAATTATTTAAAATGTTGTCTAGACTATATAGGCTTATTATAAAACTTCTGATGCCTCTTTGTCAAACTTATCCCCAACCGGCCCAATATTCGGGCATTTGACTATTCAGCAGCCGGCTGACCAATGACGGCATCTTGCGCCTGCTGTAAGGTAAAGCTGACAATAGCATAGGCGGCGAAAACCACTAATAAACCAATGACTGCCCATACCAAGGTCTTTTTGGCAGTAGCGACTTTTTCCTCATTACCGCTGGCAAAGAGCCAGAGCAACCCGCCATAGACGACCATAATAAACACCGCTGCGCCCACGAGGCCAATGACTGCCTGCGCTAGGCGACCCGTCAACCCAGATAAATCTTCCCCCACCACTGACTTATTCTCATAAGTCTGACTATTTTCTACTGGCTTAGCCAACGGGTTGCCTAATTGCTGATACTTAAAATCATTGGTATTGGCTGCCAGTACCGGAGCGACCAAAAAAATGCTGAAACTAATCAGGATGAAATACGCGAGAAAATATTTTTTGGAAAACAGTCCAAACATATAGAGATGGTTAACGATTGTTCTGGGATTTCTGTACCTGATCATTGCAGACTTGGTACCAGGGTGTTTTGTCTTTACCGCCGCTGAAGATATTGGCCGCCTCGCCGATCGGCTGACCGGCCAGCGCGCCGATGACGATATTGACGATCTCCCAGGCCAAGAGAATGATAATGATACCGATGATGGCGTTGGTCAAAATACTCTTGGCTTGCGTAATCCGTTCAGCGTTGCCCGCCGCGATAATAAATGAAATGCCGCCATAGAGGAAAAACAGGAAGGCCACGCCGCCCATGATGCCGAGGATCAGGAGTACGATGCCATTGGCGATACCGAGAAAATCACAAACATTGCAGTCCCCGCAGGCCCAGCAGACTGGCGACGTGCCCTCAAACAGTCCCCGGCCCTGGCCCCGCTCCTGGATATCCTTATACCACTTTTCCCACGTCTTCTCCGTACAGTACTCCATCTGCGGTTTGGCGGTGTCCGGATTCGGCTCGGCCGCGGCGACAACATTGGGCAAAAACAGCATGACCAAGGCCAGGCTGAAAAAGAAAATTGATACTTTTTTTGCGCGCGTCATAACTATGGTAGTACTGACGAATTTAAACCAATACATGCTGCTGTTTTATCTGTGTTCTTCTGTGCTTTAGTCTGTGTTTTTCTGTGTCCCTGAATTGCGGACACTGAAGAACACGAGACCCTTCGGGCACAGAAGAACACAGATATTCCATTCAGACTACATCGTCTGCTGCAGCCGGCTGACCGCCAAACCAATCGCCTCCCGAATGGTCAGCTCGGAACTAGTAACCGACTTAATCAATTCTTTAAAAATCGTTTCAGCCGCAGCCGGGTCAGTACCTCGGTACCAGCTGGTCGCTGTCAGCAGCTGACTGACAAACGGCAAAAGCTCTTCATTGTCAGCCTGAACGCTGATGAGTGAACGCAGCGCGGTCGGATGTTTGGTTTTGTCTAAATAACGCTTAACCTGGTCAGCCGCAGCGGCAAACTGGACAAAATCCCAAGCCCAATCCTGGTGGGCCGACTTCTTGGCTACCGTCTCCACCCAGTAGTTGGCGTAATTATACTCCCGGTTGCCCTCAATCTGCGGCAGACGGCTATAGCCAAAATTCAGCTTGGGCGCGCGGTTCTTAATATCCTGTAAATTGTAAGAATAGCCGAAAAAGTAGGCGACCTGCCCTGACAAAAAGGCGGTCAGCGAATCATTCATTTCACTGTTCCAAGTATACACTTCCTTAGCGGGGTAGGCAAAATCAGTATAAAAGGTCAGCGCCTCTTCAGCCGGCGGCACATCACGATCCTCCATACCCGCTGGATAGCCGGCAAGAGTGACAGTGTTGCCCTGGGTCATTCGCGTGCCATTCTGCATCATCAGGATAGACAGAATATCAAAACTGCGCGCGACATTATCAGCCGTGCCGATGGCCGCGCCGGCCTGGATGATATTCCCCTGCTTGTCCTGTTTAACGATTTTTTTGACATGGTTCTGAAACTCCACCCAATTCTGCGCCGGCTCGGGGATACCAGAGGCATTTAATAAATCCTTGTTGTAGAAAAGTACCAGTGTGTCTACACTGTACGGCAGGCCATAGACTTTGTCTCTGTTGCCGTCGGTCGGATCGGGCCAGACCACGTCGCTGTAGACCACATCAACAAAATTATTCTTGACCTGTGTCGGGGTGATAATTTTGATCTGATTATAGTCAATGACTTTTTCCTCTTTGATCCCCAGCCGTTTGACGGTACGTTCAAACGGCAGCCGTACCGACTCGGGCGCCGGCGCGATCTTGCTCCGGTACTTATTCAGCCAGGTATTATGAATAGAAAAAATATCGGGCCCCCGATCCTCGGCCAAGGCTTCCAGGAGCGCCTGCTCATACTCATCATACCGAAACTGCCGGACATTGATCGTCACGTTCGGGTGCATCGCCTTATAAGCCATAATAACCTCTGACAAGTCATTAGGCGTATCCCAGACCCGCCAGTAGTTCAGGGTCAGCGGCTGGTTAGCCTGCTGCGCTTCTTTGGAGGGCGCCTTGCAGCCGAGCCCGGCGGTGGTCATGAAAATAAAGAGTAAAGCGAGAATTGCGACTTTGATTTTATTTTTACCGCCAAACATATATTAAAATTTTAAAGCCCGCAGATACTTTTTAAATTCTTGACTCAATTCCGAACGATGGAGCGCCAGCTCAATATTGGTTTTCAAGAGACCGAGGGGAGAACCGGCATCACAGTATCGCCCCTCAATCAGCCGGGCGTAAATAGAACGTTTTTTGGATAGAGCGAAAATCGCATCCACCAGCCACAGTTCACCGCCGTGACCCATTTTAGTTTTTTGCAAAACCGGAAAAATATCAGGCGTCAGGACATAGCCGCCGACCGCGCCCCACAGCGACGGCGCTCTCTGCGGACCCGGTTTCTCAATGACGGATTTAACTCTTAAAACATTCTTCTGCACCGACACCCCGTCAATAATACCATACTTTTTGGTACCTGCCTGATTGGTCTTGATGGCAGTCAAGACTGGATCACCGTACTCTTCATAGACCTCTATCAGTTGTTTGAGGCGCGGCTTTTTACCAATTACCAGGTCATCAGCCCAGAGTACCGCGAATGGCTCGTCCCCGATCAACGGCGCGCAGTTGAGCACCGGCGTGCCATTGCCATAGGGCCCTTTCTGCCGCACGTAGACAAAATTCGCCATCTCGGCAATCTGCTTGAGCTCTCGGCGCTGTTTGTCTTTGCCCTGTTTTCTCAATGATTCATCTAACTCTGGACTGTAGTCAAAATGGTCTTCAATCGCCCGCTTGTTACTGCCGGTGACGATGATAATGTCCGTGATGCCGGACGCCACCGCCTCTTCCACCACGTACTGAATCACCGGCTTGTCAACAATCGGCAGCATTTCTTTGGGCATGGCCTTGGTCGCCGGCAGCATCCGCGTGCCAAAACCGGCCGCCGGGATAATCGCTTTACGAATTTTCTGCATATGTTGCCTGAATTATAACAAGAATTCTCCTTTTAAGCCAACAATTATAGCCGTGTTTGTCCGTGCTGCCGCCGAGCGGAATCCGTGTCATCCGTGTGCGAATTAACTGGAACACGGATTATACTTTTAACTGCTTTCGGTACTTCACGGACAGTTTCCGCCCGCCCTCGCGCCAGCTCAACGAGTGCATTTTACTTTTATACTTGTTCAAAAGCCGAACCACTTCATCCGGGAATTTCTCGGACAGCTCGCGCAGACACCAGCCGATCGCCTTGCGGATGAAAAACCGCCGCATCTTCAGGTCATAATTATTCACGGCGTACGCCCACGACTGCCAGGATTCATCCATCAGATTAACCAGCAACGGCACGAAATGGCGCCGGTCGTATTCTTTCTGGCGAATTAAAAACAGCCACGGCAAGATTGACGCCCGCCGCAGCCAGAACAGTTTATCCGTATTCCATTTCTTAAGATAGGAAATGACCCGCTGGTCCTGACCAAGTAAATAACCGACTAAATGCACCGCCACCTCATCCACCACGCCCCAGTCATGGGCCGTGTACAGTATTTTTTCTAATTTTGGCATGTCAGCATAATCCAACAGGCGGCGGTAATGGACCAGTAGCGAGCGCCGGACGGTCCGAATTTCGTGATAATCCGATTGCCACAAGGCTCTTGCCAGCCGCCACAATTCTGGTTTGGCTAAATCTTTATGCGCCACGAAAAATTTTTTCAAAATTATGTCCTGATCTACCTTACGGGTACCAAAAAACTTCAGCGGGCTTTTCATGTAGTTCTTGTCCCAGGCCGCCTGACGGGCGTTGCCAATCCGGGCAAACTGGCGCTCAAAATTTTTGACTGCTTGGGCCGCATTCATACCCTAGTGGATTACCCGATCAGGACCTTTGGCTCGCTCGTGACGCTCGAAGTCTTCCAAATACTCACTCAACATTGCGTCCATTTCTCTGAATCTAATTTCCATGGACTGAAAAGCCTCTTCTTCCGCCTCCGTCATACCGTCCAAACCAGTCCGCTCCTGACGACCCTGGATGCGCTGGCGCAGTTCAGCAATTCTCGTGGCGACTGATTCTAGATCCTGAATCAGCCGCTGCACCAGCAGCTGATCGGCAAATTTGTCAGACTTAAATTTTGGTCCTTTTTCCATATTGATTACTTAAGTTTTAACTCCCGCCGAATCTCGTCGGGAATGGGGATCTCGCGACCCACCGGACTCTTGCCCGGGTAGCGCCACGCCGAAATGATCGTGATCACGCCGGTCTTTTTGTTCTGCTGGTACATCAGCCAAATTTCCGTTGTGTGCTTACTGCTCGTCGGCTGCATCAACGCGGTCGTCCGCTCTGCCGCCCCCTCTTCCACTCTAGTGGGATTATGAAAAACGCGCAACACCCGCGACTGAGACAGGCCATAGTAACGCATTTTACTTACCGCGTGTGATGTCCAGGAAAATTGATCGGAAGATTTTGGTAAATTAATTTTCATGTAATGGTACGAGATACTTTTTAATAAACACCTCCACCGCTTTGACAATCTCGGTTTTAAAAATTGCCGGACTGTCGGCCACTCCCAGAGCAAAAATATAAAAATCACGCTGATCAACCTTGAGCCAGCGTTTATTCAGATACAAAAACGTCAATAACGCAGTCATAGCGATCCGCTTATTACCATTCTGGAAAGGATGATTCTTAATCATCAAATAAAACAGAATGGCTGATTTTTTAACTAAACCAGAATAGAAGCTCTGGCGCGGGGCATCGAGACAGCGCTCTAAAACATTGGGATAGCGGGTGTTAAAATCCGGAATTGGCTCGTCCCCGCTCAATAATGCCTGGGCCAGCTGATGGGCGATTAATTTGACCTCTGGTATCGATAGATATTTCATTACTCGTTACCTAATAATTTTAAAGTTTCACCGTAATCGTGAACGGTTTTTTTTATCGCCAACCGAATACTGACTTCATTGACCGCCCCTTTGCGACCCACTAAATCAATAATAACACTCTGGTCAATCACAAAATTCCTCCCAATTTTATGAGCCGGAATTTCACCTTTTTTGATTTTTTTAAATATGGCCACTCGACTCAAACCGAGCATTTTAGCGACTTCCGCGGTTGAAAGATACTTTTTTTCAATCATATTCACCTAAATTTAAATAAAAAAATATGTTAACCAAATTATTAAACTTATATAATAAGGTTAACATATGTTAACTTAACTGTCAATAATAATTTTAGGTTAACACAAAATCAAAGTAAACGATGCGGCCCGATTTATTTTTTCCACTTATCAATCCGCAGAACCACCAGAGTAAACACCACCAACACCGCCACCCCGACCGCAAACAGGCCAACTTGAGCCGCCCACCAATACAGTAAGCCCGGATCGGCGTGAGAGACCGACCACGGCAACAATACGGCCAGAGAAATCAATAAGCCAGCGTAATAATCCACGGGCGCGAGCCACAGCCATTTCTGATGCCACCAGATATGCTCTCGTTTAAATTTTTTTAAAGGATAATACGGATTCAGGACAAACCACAGAAAATCCCACAGCACCACGAACATAAAATACAGCGACATCGTCTGGAGCCAGTGCGTGAGCGTTAATTCAAGGCCAAACACATAAGGCAAATGGAAAATTAACAGAACAAAAATAAACATCGTCAAGTGATACCCGGTGAACTCTTTGCCACTCATCAGCCGCTGATACAGCCGGACGTACCATTTGGTACTCAAAGGTCGCCAGGTCGGCAGATTTTTGGCCCAGCCGTGCGGCCCCTCAACTTGAATTTCCAGAATCGCCAAAACCACCGCTAGGATAAATATATAAATGTTGGGAATGATGATGGCTGGCATAGTTTATTTATCTCTCAGCTTGCAATACTCTTGATACGCTCGCTCGTCGCCATAGGTCAGGAAATCTTTCTGGTGCAACGGCTCGTGGAAATGCGGACTGGGCTGATGCTTGATACCGCACCAGTAGCTCTCGGTCCGGCCGGCAATCGCCACCCAGTAGGCCGCCAACCCATTGGCGTAACCGCAGTAGGCGCACCAGATTTTATTCAAAAACGATAAATACGGCAGGCGGTGCCGATCAATCTTGATATACTCGCCGCGCTTCACAGAGGCCAAACCATACAGCGGGAACGCGATCCGGTGGTAGATCTCCATGGAAATATCAAACAATACCAACGGTATAATCATACCCAAAATGAACGGCGCTGACAGCCAATGGCGGAGACGTTTAAATTTGAGATTAGTTATTTTGTGGTACATAGATTATAATGACAAATTCTAAATCCAAAATCCTAAGCTCCAAATAATATCTAAGTCATAAATTCCAAACAAGAAATAAAGGGTTTAATATTTTGAATTTATAATTTAGGATTTAGGATTTATAATTTTGGATTTAGAATTTAATTTCTATTTATTTAAACTGTTCCCGAAACTTCCGCAGCTTTGGCGCAATCACTACCGAGCAATACGGTTTTCCCGGATTATTTTTAAAATAATTCTGATGCTCCACTTCAGCCGGGTAAAACTTGTGCAGCGGTTTAACCTCGGTCACGATCGGTTCGGTATACTGACGCGATGCCGTGCGAACCGCTCGCTCGGCGACTTCTTTTTGCTCTTCGGTCAGCCAAAAAATAACGGAGCGGTACTGTTCGCCCGCGTCATAGCCCTGCCGGTTCAGGCTCGTCGGATCATGCACGGCAAAAAATATTTCCAGCAGTTTCTCCAGATTAATCTGCGCCGGATCAAAATCCACTTTAATTACTTCAGCGTGACCGCTGACCCCGCTGGCCACGTGTTCATACAGCGGGTTAGCCATCATGCCGCCGGCATAACCCGACGTCACCTTTATGACACCTTTGACTTCCTGAAAAATCGCCTCGGTACACCAAAAACAGCCGCCGCCTAATACAATACTCTCTATTTGCGCCATATATTATAATTCATACTCCTTACCCAATTCTAATACTATAAACTTGATTCCCGTCGGCTCAATGAATTTCCGAGCCACATTATGAAACGGCGTTATGCCTAAACAAAAACCATCGTGAACCGGAAAACAGCTAGTCGGTTTAACCGCTCGACCATACTCTATCACTTCACTCGTCTTGACCCACGGTCCAGCCACCGGCAGCGCCAGAATATCAACCGGCTTACCAGGAATAGTAAAAGCGTCGCCGGGATAAAATAAACGATTGGCAATAAAGTAGCCCGTGTTCTGCACGTTGGGAATCTCCCGATAAATCACGGCGTGCTCACTGCCGAAGGCTTCCAAAATC
Source organism: Candidatus Falkowiibacteriota bacterium (assembly GCA_016218485.1). Taxonomy (GTDB): domain Bacteria; phylum Patescibacteriota; class Patescibacteriia; order JACRDY01; family JACRDY01; genus JACRDY01. Next base: position 439 of record JACRDY010000063.1, on the reverse strand, counting down.
ACTCCCTGAAAATCATGACTCTGACCATCCTCAACCGTGGTATAGGCAATGCCCTCGCCGTCTAAAATTTTACCGACCGCAGTATTAGTGATGACCTGCGCTCCGGGATTATTCTGCAATACCATTTTCAGCGACTCAATATGTAGGTGATCTCCATGCTCATGGGTAATTAAAACTAAATCAATATTTTTGCTTTCATTTTGCTCAATACTATAATTACCCGGATCGGTCAGAATCCGTTTACCGCCCTCCTCAATCAGCATACAGCAGTGGCCAAGTTTTGTTATTTTCATAAAAAAGACCTACTGCTTAAAGACCGTCGATATGATATAATCAAGCTATGAATATCTTAAAACTCAAACAAAGTCCAAAAGCGTTTTCCAGAATCTTCGGCCTGGCGCCCGATAAGTTCGACGAATTAGTCTTAAAGATCAAGCCC
>JACRDY010000062.1 GCA_016218485.1 Candidatus Falkowiibacteriota bacterium | reverse complement strand
TGATCGTTTCCGTGGACACCTTGAAAATTACAATCAATACTTTTTAATAGTCTGCGGTTTGTGCAACTTCGCCAGAGCCTAATTCTTTGGGGATTGGGGAATTTGCGAAGTGGCGTAAATCTTTAATCAGTAGGTCTAATAAAAGAATTAAACTCGACTCGTGTCGCCGCGGAATCATTTAAAGAACAGTTTAATCAACAATTAAAGACATTACCCCGAAAGTATTATTGGGGTTTTAATAATCAGGATTTTTCTGGTGATTATCTGCAGAATACTAAAGATGCTCAATTGTGTTTTAACTGTCGGGATATTTATGAATCTCTCTATTCGCAAGATGCTTGGCGGGCTGAATTATGTCATGATTTGACGGAAATTTTGGAAACGAAAAGTTGCTACCAGCTGCAGGGGTCGGCATATAATAATTATTCCATTTTTTGCTCACAGAATTGGAAAAATTCTAATAACGTTTATTGCGATCTTTGTGTTGGCGGAGGGGACTGTTTCGGTTGCGTTGGTTTGATTAATTATAAATATTGTATCTTGAATAAACAGTATGATAAAGAAGAGTATGAGAGGGTGGTAGTAAAAATTATCAGACATATGCAGCAAACGGGTGAGTGGGGTGAATTTTTTCCTAGTATTTTAACGCCGTTTGCCTATAATGAAAGCGTGGCCTATGAATATTTCCCTTTAACGAAAGAGGCGGTGCTGGCTAAGGGCTGGCGTTGGCGGGATGAAGAACGGAAAAATTATCAGCCGCAAATTTATGTCGTGCCAGACAAAATTGGGGAGGTTAAAGATGATATTTTGAATTCAGTGTTGGCCTGTATTCATTGTGGTAAAAATTATAAAATTATTCCTCAGGAATTAGAATACTACCGTCAGTATGATATTTGTATTCCCCAGCAATGTCCGGACTGCCGTCATTTGTCTCGGATGGCATTACGAAATCCGCGTAAGTTGTTTGAGCGTCAGTGCGATCAGTGTGGCCGTGATTTAAAAACCACCTATGCGCCTGACCGGCCGGAGACCGTTTACTGCGAGGAATGTTACCAGAAGGAAATTTATTAGACACAGATTACACAGATAATCACAGATGGCACAGATCCGTGTGATCTGTGATTATCTGTGTAATCTGTGGTATAATATTTTCAGCCCCCTAACTCTTAACCCGCGCTTCCTATGAAAAATCTCTACAAACATTTTAACTACGCGATGATTGAGCTAATTTGGTTCTTGCTGCTCCAGGGATTGTTTCTCTTGTTTTTCGCCGTGCTGGCCTTGTTTTATCCGTATTTCTTGGTCATCATTGTGGCATTTCTCTTGATCTGTTTAGCGGTATTGAGCGTCTACTTCGGGTGTAAGGTCTGGATGATTAAGCGAAAAGTTGACCGGCTGATGAAGTAATTGACCAGCCGCAGACGACTTGGTATGCTCTAGACGTCCCGCTCGGTGGGGCGTTTATTGTTACTGTATGGAGGGCTTTTTAATTCTCGTATTGTTTAAATTCTAAATCCAAAATTCTAAGCCCTAAATAAATCATAAATTCTAAATTCAAAACCACCGGTTTGTTTAAGATTTAAGACATTAGAATTTATTTAGGATTTATAATTTTGAATTTATAATTTCATTCTAATGCAGTATGCCCCCAAGAAAACAAATCTATTTTGACTGTGCCGCGAGTACGCCGGTGGATCCGCGGGTGGTGGCAGCCATGCGGCCGTTTTTTTCCGTTCAGTTTGGCAATCCCTCGTCCCTGCATACTCCCGGACGCGCGGCCGCCGCGGCGATTGATTCAGCTCGGGCGAGCATCGCTCAATTTTTAGGCTGTTCAGCCACTGAAATAGTTTTCACTAGCGGCGCAACAGAGGCGGACAATTTGGCGATTCGCGGTGTGGTCGCGGCGAGTACGCTGCGGCGTCCACATATCATTACTTCAGTCATTGAACACCCGGCCGTGCTGGAGACTGTACGCGCCCTTGAATCAGAAGGGTTAGCGCGGGTTGATTATGTTCCGGTTGGCGTGGATGGAGTGGTTAAATTTGAGGCGGTCAAAAAATTAATCAGACCGACCACGGTGTTGATTTCGTTGATGTATGCCAATAATGAAGTTGGCACGATTCAGCCGGTGCGCGATATTGGCAAGCTCCTGGAGCGGCTTAACCGCGGCCGCGCGCAGCGAATTTACTTGCACACTGACGCGGTCCAGGCAATTAATTATCTTAACTGCGATGTCGGGTATTTGCGGGCTGATCTACTGTCTCTGTCGGGACACAAGATTTATGGACCGAAAGGCGTCGGCGCGCTGTTTGTCCGCTCCGGCGTAAAAATAAAATCAGTTCTGCACGGGGGCAGCCAGGAGGGGGGATTGCGTCCCGGGACGCTGAATACGCCGCTGATTGTTGGACTGGCCGAGGCAGTGAAATTATTGCGGCCGCAGCGAGATGCTGCCGTTGTTCGGTTGCTCCGTGATCAATTATACCAGCAGTTACTAAAAAAAATTCCCAAGCTGCAGATCAACGGCAGTTTTGAGAAACGATTACCCAATAATCTTAATTTCAGCTGCACTGGCGTGGAAGGGGAGCGGCTGATGCTGATGCTCGACAGCGCCGGTATGGCCGTCTCCACCGGCTCGGCCTGCGCTTCAGGTTCAATAGAGCCTTCACACGTACTCTTGGCTATGGGACTGCCGGCTTGGGCAGTGGCGGGCAGTATTCGTCTGACCCTCGGACGTGGTACCACGGCTGCCGAGGTGAATTATTTTTTGCGTTCCGCGCCGGCAATTATTCGCCGTGCCCAGGACGTAGCTTGGCGAGCGCGAGAGCATTAAAACGGGTTATGGATCGTTGACCAGTTAGTTGATCGGTCAGCGGTTTTTTGTTGCAGTTTGGTTTGAATGGCGTCAAAGAGATCAATCCGCACGGCGCTGACGGAGGTTTTCAGTTTCAGGCTCTCCAGATCGGGCACGAGAATAATCGTGCGGTAGACGTACTGGTAGATAAAATAGACTGACCAGCCGAGCATGGCGACGATGAGGAGGATAATGATCAGGAATACCAGAGTATTTATTTTTGGGGGAGATAGTTTGATCATATTAGTGCGGCATCCAATAAATTTTTCCTTTCAGTACCGCGCGGACGCGTTGATTCGGCAGCGGCGTCTGATCGGGAGCGCTGGGGCTGTTGATTGTTTGGTCGCTTGAGAAATCTAACTTTTCCACGATGAGGTAGTAGGGCAGCTGTTCAATCCGTTCAACCGTTTTCAGGATATCAATGAAGCCGCCATCCAGGGTCACGGTGATAGCCAGTAGTTGCAGTTTGTTGGTGGGGGCTTTGAGGTTCGGCGGGGAGAGGACGATATTCTGATTGACCGCTAAACCCTCAGTCGTTTTTTCCAGCGCGGTGATGAATTCCAGCTCATTATCCTGTTCAATCACCGTAGCGTTCAGCCGATCACGGTTTTGTTTCACCGTTGCTATATTAGCGTAGATTGCTCGCAAGCTCTGGCCCCGCTGGTATTTTTCTTCTAGCTCCTGTTTTTGGTTTTGCACGTCGTCACTGATCATTTTAATGGTTACTATTTTCGGGTAAATGATGAATAGGCTGATGCCGGCGGTGCAGACAATCAGGATCAGGATCGTGGCGAGGACGATTGTTTTATTGCTGGCGTTAATCATAGCGGAGTCGCTGAGGGTTCAAGAGCAGATGAAAAGCAAAATCAATATTGTCTTTCCGGAGCAGGTTATCAATCGGGGAATTGACTTTGTCGGTCACGTAGAGATTGGCGAGGCCGCTCTTCAGTTTCAAGAGGGTGGCGCGGTCTTTGGCTATACCGGTAATATCCACGGTCATGGCGGTGGCGTCAATGGTCAGGTTGCGCAGTTTCAGGTCGGGTGGGATAACATTGACGAGCGCCATCAGGAAGGGATCCCAGGCGATGTATTCTCGCTGCATACCGTCGATCTCTTTGAGTTGGTAATTGATCGCCAGAATTTCTTGCTGGTCGCCGCCGATTGTTTGATTGATCAGCGCGTTTTGCGCCGTGGTGTCTTCAAAATTAGTTTGTAAAAAATACTCGGCGGCAGAAAAGATGATGCCTAAGCAGAGGATGGTAAAGAACCAGAGCTCAATACCGGACTGTATCGTCAAGAGCAGCCGCCGCCAGTGGTAGCTGTTTTTCCTTTTTTGGTCGAGCAGGTTAAGCGTAATCATAGAGACCTCCCAGCGCCAGACCGATAGCGGTCGTGAGGGACAGTGCCGAGCTGGCGCTGATGCCCGATGGTTTATCCAGCACCTTCCCGAATACCCCGTCAGCTTGCTGCGGGGATGAATGGTTGAGAGAGTATTCCCGCGACGTGTAATACTCCGACAGGAATATGCTGGATTTATTACTAAAATTGACGAACGGGTCAGCGATGCCGACCGGCACGTTGAGCTGTTGACTGAGCATGGCCGTCAGCCCTGCCCAGAGCGCGCCGCCCCCACAGAGCAGTATCTGCGGTTTGACGCTGTCTGAGAGTTTTACCTGGCAGAAGACAAGAGCTTCGCGCAGGCGACTGATCAGAATGTCCAGGGATGAGCGGATGATGGCGTCAATGTCTGAATTGCCGCCGGTGAGCGAGTGGCTAAGTTTCATTTTTTCAGCTTCCGGGAATGAAATTTTTTCCTTGTCAGCAATTTTTTGGCTGATGGCTCGCCCCGAGACCGGTACGCTCAAGGAATAGCGGATGATGCCATTGTGGTAGATGATCATGCCAGTGCGGTTGGCTCCCAGGTCAACAATAATATTAATCGTGTCAGCGGCCGACGGAGCAGATGGCTGCGGCGTCCAGGGGATGACCGCTCGGGCGATGGCTAACCCCTCTACTTCCAGTGCCACTGGTACCAGGCCGCTGGCTTCCAAGACGGCCGTGTAGTCGGCAACTATTTTTTTTGGCGCTATAGCTGTCAGCAGTTGGATGGTGTCGCCTGGTTTGGCGGTATGAGGATTACCCCGCAGGATATGGTAATCATAGGTGGCGTCCTCAAGCGACAGGGGGATGTCTTCTGACAACTCTTGAGCCAAAACAGTCTGGATGGTGGCCGACGGATCGGTTGACGCTTGGCTGGCGCTGTCGCTCTCTCTGGCATTCGCCGGCCAGGCAAAGGTTACGAGTTTGATGAAGGTTTTCGGTTCCGGCAGTACCGAGATGACTTCTCGGGCAGTGATCCGCTGACCAAATTGATCAGCGCTGCGCCGGGTGATTAATTTGTTTATGTAACCGCTTAATTTTACTTGATCCAAAATTTCACCCGACTGGATGACGCCGGAGGGCAGCGGCAGCTCATGCTTACAGCGCAGACTGAATGACTTAGCGCCCTGTCGTTTCAGCTGAACCGCCCGGATCATGCCATCAGAAATATCCAAACCAAAGGGCATGGTGGCGGGGGTGGTATTGAGTTTTGACCATGACAGATCCATAGGTTATTGAGATGATTAACCAGCTCATTGTACTTCTTTCCAATTGAGAAAGGTGTACTCGCCGGCGACCGGGTAGTAGGGTGGCGGAGCGCTGCGCAGGGTATCATTGAAAAGGAGATTGCGGTAGTGGTAGCCGGAGCACCAGCTGCCGCCGCAGACCCAGCTAAAGCCGTACCGATTGTAGGTGGCCATGGCGCCACGGATGGTGATGCTGTTCCGTTTATAGGAGGTGCTGCTGCAGACGCTGGGGTAGTAGAGCCGACCGATCCGGCCTTGCTGGGCCAAGAGCGCGGCGTCAATCGCCAGATCATCTTCACTGTAGAGACCGATGGTAATGTCGTTTTGCGCGATCAGCCCCAACGTTGTGGTCGCCTTGGTCGTCTCATAATCACCGGCATAGGTGATGTCGTTGTTGATATAAATATTTTTGTTGGTTGAAGGGGTTTCAGGGAAGCTGGCGGCCACTACGGTAACGCGGGCATTCGCGATGCTGCCTTGAACCCAAAAGTTATCTTCCACAAAGATGATGCCGTTACTGGGCATGGTTACATTGGTGGCCACCGCACTTGAGTAGACGCTGGAGATGCTGTTTTTGGCCGCGCTGTAGGCTAGGCCGCCCGAGGACCAGCTGCAGTCAGCGTAGGTTTGTTTGACGCGGTAGATATCCAAGAGTGTCGTTGGCCCGACCACTTTGAATTGTAGCAAATATCCGGGTTTTCCTGAAGCCTCTAGGTAAATGCCGTCGCCGACCCACAGGTAGCTGTTGATTTTGGTAGCGTTACCGAGCGCTAACGTTTTCAGATTAGACAGGTCGGCGGTGATGCCATTGAAGTCCACCGGCGCGGTGGGGTAGTCGGTGCCGGCCAAGAAAACCGCATTAGGGTCTGCTTGGGCCGTCCAGACGCCGGGGCACTCGTTCGGATTCTCCGGGTTACTGGTGCAGAGACCGGCGCCGTCCGGATCAGTGTAGGTGGTTCGGGCGGAGGAAACGACATTGTGTGCGGTGCCGTCAAAACGTACCCCGCCATTACTGTGTATTTCTCCGTAGACGTCCGTGTCGCTGCCAAAACGCATATTGTCATTGGCGACGACCATATACTTGACGAGCGAGGGGCGGCGGAATTGCGCCGTCACCGTTCGTGTTTGATTGGGGAAATCATCCAGCTGCCCCAGCGCGGTAATGGTGACGACATCAGAACCCTCGGCCGGCGGCGTGATAGTGATGTCGTAGGAGCCGATGACGGTGCCCCAGGGGTCACTATAGCTGTGGTGGTATGGGCCGCAGGGGTTACAACCCTCTTGTCCGGTGCCATCGGCATAGTCATTGAGGCTGTGCGCCAAGTGCCAGCGGTAGTAGTCAATGCCGGCCTCGGCGATATTGAGAGATTTTTCCGAGGCGACGGTACGGTCCATCACCCGTTGCTGCATCAAGACGAGCCCAATCATACCGCTAAGGATAGTGATGAAGACGGTGGTGAAGACAAGGGTAAACATGAGAATACTGCCTTGTTGGTTGTGTTGCCCAGTGTTCATAGCTGACTACAGGTTATCTTTCAGGGTGCGGATGTTTGCTTTAGACTCAAGGATATAGCTGCGTGGCGCTTTACTCGGATCAACGTTGACTTCCAGGTAAATGTTGATCAGGCGGATATTATCAATCATGACCGGTTCGTATGGCAGGGCCACCGCGGGGTAGTCACCGCCATAATAGGTAAAGATCGGCGTGTCGGCATTGCGGACATAGCGGGAGAGAATCGTGACAGTGGCATTTTCGGCCAAGTATTGGTTCTCCGCATTGGGTTCAATGACGCCCTTTTTAAAATCAGTGCCATCCAGCCAGTAGTGGATTTGCTCCAGTACTGTGTCTTTATCAATATCGCTGTAGAACGTCAGTGATTGCGGTTCGTTCGTCAGGATGATATAGCCGCCCTCGTCGCTCTGACCGCTGGCGCGGATTTCCTTAATCATCGTTTCAATGCCGCGCCGCGCGTTCTCAATCGCCTCATTCTGTTCTTGTCCGAAATTTGACGCTTGGTAACTTTTGATCACGAAGGTGCTCGCCAAGATGACCACCGTGGCGAAAATAGCGAGGGCCATGAGCGTTTCCAGGAGGGTGAAACCGTGTTGTGGGGTTGGGCGCCGCATGCTTAGGGGAAATAGAGTTTTAGTGTTTGGGCAGTGCCGGGCAGGAGCACAAAGGGCAGGGCGGGGTCGGCGTTGGCGACTGACAGGTCGCCGAGGTCGTAGCTATCCCACTCTAGGTTATTGAGGGTAGCCGTACCTTGAACGTTGGTGGTGAGGCTCGTTTGGTATTTATGGATTTCTGGATTGTCGGAGATGCGTTTGGATCCGGTGATGGTCAGGGGTACGTTCCCCAATGGTGTTGGCGCCGAGCCGGCGTGGCCACTGGCAAAAATATCATAGTCGCCATTGCGGTCATCAGCCCAGGCATAGGTGATGGTGCCGTTTGGTTTGACCACGATGGCCGGTTGCGTCTGGTCAGCGCCAGCGAGATCATCGTTGACTTTGAGGCTGCTGGCCCAGACTGCCGTACCGTCGGTATTGAATTTTTGTGTATAGATGTCGTTATTGCCGTTGCGGCTGTCAGTCCACACGAGATAGAGGTCGCCGTTGTTCATGACTACCTGGGGCATGGTGGCAGTGGCGAGTGTTCCCTCATCGCTGGCCAATTGATCGGCGCTCCAGAGCAGGCTGCCGTCAGGTGAAATTTTCTGCAGGTAAATGTCAGCGCTGCCGCTGCGGTAGTCAACCCAGGCGATATAGAGATTCTCTCCATCTGTCGTCACGCTCGGGTTGAGCTGATCGGCGCTGTTGCTGTCGCGGTTGACCTTGAGGTCATCGGGCCACTGCCGTTGGCCGGCCTCGTCAATGTGCTGCAGGTAAATGTCGGCGTTACCATTACGATTGTCTACCCAGGTGACATAGATGGCATCATCCAGCCCGATCAGCCGCGGGCTGGTTTGATCGGCGCTGCTATTGCTATGCATCAGCACCTCACTGGGCCAGAGCGCGGTTTTGTCGCTATCAATTTTGGTTAAGTAAATATCGCTGTTCCCGGAACGTTCATCAGTCCAAGCGGCGTAGACGGCGTCGTCTTGCCAGACGATAGCCGGCGCTGTTTGATCAGCCGATGTCGCGTCGGTGTTGAGCTTTTTTGGTCCGTTCCAGACGTCAATGCCGCCGCCGTTGATTTTGAGGAGATAGACGTCTTGATTGCCGTTACGGTCGTCTTGCCAGGCAATGTAGGTGTAGCCACCGGAGTCACTCGTCATGCTCGGATGCGATTGATTATTGGCCGTACTGATGACAACATCACCGCTCCATTGAGCTACTAAATTACTATTATATTTTTGGGCGTAAATTTTGGTACTACTGCCCTGGCGGTCATCTTGCCAGGAGACATACAGGTTATTACTGTTACCCGTTGTGACGGCCGGACGTGTCTGTTCGGCTGAACCGCTGTCGGTGTTCACGCGCCAGTTGTCAGTCCACGTGGTGGAATAGGTGGTGATAGCGAGCGTGCTGACCCGGTCAATGAAGAAACTCGCCTCGGTCAGCTCCTGATCCAGGACAGTAATATCCGGCTGGAGCGGCTGCGGCATGTCGGCGGTGCGGGCGTAGGTTTGGTCAGTAGAATAGCCGGTTTTGCTGACTGTGATGTGGTAGCCCTCAATACTTTCGGGGGCGCCGGGGAAGGTCGTTTTTCCCTGGCTGTCGGTTGGCGTCGTGATGGCGATGGCTGGCGTCAGGCTCGCGTTCACAATATTCACGGTCGCCCCCTCGACCGGCAGGCCATTGGCATCAAAGACCTTGATGGCGAGCGTACCTCCCGCTAGCGCGCTCTCTATGCCGCGCGGGGCGATGTCACTCAAGAGATACAGGGTAGTGACGCCAAAGGGGCTCTGCCACGAGACGGTCACTCGCGCTCGTTTATAGTCAGTATTCAGGAGATCATCGGGAATACCGCCCAGGGTGCCATCAAACGGATCGTCAACATAGGCCACCTGGAGGAGTACAGTAAAGTCGGTATGGTTGCGGGTGACGGTTTCGGTCTGCAGCAGGCTACCCGGAGGGATGCCGCCGATGGTGCCGATGTCGGCATAGGGCATGGTGCGGAGTATTTCCATTTTTTCATTGGCGATCGCCAGGGCTTCCGTGCGGTTTTTCTTATTCGCCAGCACTTGAAAAAAAAGATCAAAGGCCCCGTAGATGCCAAGACTAAGAATAGCCAGTATGGAGATTGCTACCACCACTTCAACGAGTGTGGTGCCGCGACTGCGCATATTAAATTTGCGAAGTGAGTGAATACATAGGCATGATGATGGCGATAGCCATAGCCGCGACCGCGATACCGAGGATGACGATTAGCACCGGCTCAATGATTGAGGAGAGGTTATTCATGGTTTCGTGTACGTCATTTTCATAAAACGTCGCCAGCTCATCAAACAGCTCTTCCAGGTTACCCGATTGTTCTCCAACCTGGATCATCTGTGTCACCACCGGCGGGAAGAGGTCGGCGTGTTGACTGAGCGGAGCATTGATAGTGGAGCCGGTTTTGAGCTCGCGGCCGGTGGCGGTGATGATTTCGCGGTAGATGAGATTGCCGACCACATGGGCGGTGATCTGGAATGACTGGACGATCGGGATATCGGTTTTGATTAGCGAGTTCAACGTGCGGGCGAATCGCGCCAGGTTAATTTTTTTGATAATCGGTCCAATGACCGGGCTGTGCAGCAGCAGGCGGTGGAAGAGGTATTGGCCGCGCGGGTGACGGATGAAGATGACCACGGCCGCAGTCAGTATGATGACGATTGCGCCGGTGATGATACCGTGATAGTTGACGAAATTACTAAGGCCAATCAGCAGACGCGTCGGCAGCGGCAGCTGCGCTGCCATTTCCGTGAAAATGCTGGTGATTTTAGGGATAACAAAGATCATCATCCCGATGCCGATACCGATCATGGCGATGAGCACGACCACCGGGTAGGTCATGGCGCCTTTAACTTTACTGATCAGCTCGTAGTCTTTCTTCATCTGGATGACGAGCTGCCCGAGGATATTTTCTAGATTACCCGAGACTTCCGCCGCTCTAATCATAGCAATGAAGACTTTCGGGAAGACCCGCGGGTACTTGGCCAAGACCGTTGACAGTGTCTGGCCGGCTTCTATCTGCTGGTAGGCGTCGAGCGTGATCCGTTTCAGTTTGGCATTCGTGCTCTGCGCCGTCAGCGCGTTGAGCGCTTGGGCCAGCGGCAGGCCGGCTTTAATCATCACCTGGAGATTTTGAACGAAAAATATTTTTTGTGACAGCGGGACGCCTTGGATCATGCTGAACCATTGGTTGAGCCGTTTGAGAGGGTTGGCCATATGTTGAAAGTTATAAAGTTGAAAGTTATAAAGTTAAAAATTCCGTACTTTCAACTTTATAACTTTCAACTGTTTCCTCCTCCATCGTTTGATTTTACCAAGCCAGGGCAGGCATATATCATTGGTGGTAGCTTATTCTTTAGTCACCCGCAGCACCTCTTCAATGGTGGTGATGCCCTGCTGCACTTTCATGAAGCCGTCTTCCAGGATGGTGACCATGCCGTGCTCTCGCGCTACCGCGTTGATGGCGTCTTTGCCGGCATTTTGCAAAATAAGCGCGGAGATGGCAGGGGTGATTTCCAGTACTTCGTAGATACCGATCCGGCCTTTGTAGCCGGAATTGTGGCAGTGCGCGCAGCCTTGGCCTTTGGAAAAGTTCATTTTTTCTATTGTCTGATCCGCTGTGATCCGTCCGGAGCGTTGGAGATCGGCGAACATTTCTTCAATGGCAAATTGTTTTTTGAGCTCGGCGATTGCCTGAGCGTCCAAGGTGTAGGTGGTGATGCACTTACTGCAGATTTTTCTGACCAGCCGCTGGGCGATGACGATATTGGTGGTGGAGGCGATGAGGAAGGCGGGCACCTGCATGTCGGCCAGGCGCGGCAGGGTGGTGGCCGCGTCATTGGTGTGCAGCGTCGAGAGTACCAGGTGACCGGTCATGGCGGCATTGATAGCGATTTCTGCGGTTTCTTCATCACGGATTTCGCCGACCATGATAATGTCGGGATCCTGGCGCAGCAGCGCCCGCAGACCGGCGGCGAAACTGAAACCAATTTTTGGATTAACCTGGCTCTGGTTAATGCGCGGCATGCGGTACTCAATCGGATCTTCAATCGTGCAGATATTGACTTTGGCCGTATTAAGCTGCTGCACGATGGTGTAGAGCGTCGTGGTTTTGCCGCTGCCGGTCGGGCCGGTGACGAGGATCAGGCCGTGGGGTTTTTTGATATTGCGTTGGACCACTTCCAGCGCTTCGGGCTGCCAGCCGAGTTTTTCCAGACCGATGGCTTGGCTGCCCTCATGGAGCAGGCGCAGGACCACTTTTTCCCCATCATAGACGGGGAGCGCTGAGACGCGGAAAGAAATTTTTTCTCCTTTCTCCAGGATTTTAAAACGACCATCTTGCGGCAACCGTTTCTCATCAATTTTTAGGTTTGACAGCACCTTGATTCTGGCGATGATCCCGTCGCGAGTATCCAGCGGCAGATTCATCGCATCTTGCAGTATGCCATCAATGCGGTAGCGGACAATGACTTCCTGTTCCGTGGGTTCAATATGGATGTCTGACGCTCCTTCAATAATCGCGTACTGCAGGAGCGTGTCAACGATTTTTATAATCGGCAATTCGCTGGCCAATTTTTTGAGTTGGTTCTGTTCACTGCTTTCTGGTTGGCCGCTGGCGGACAGGTCTATGTGGCTGACCGTCTTGGCCAGATCTTGAAATTCAGCTCGGATGTCCTGGTGGTAAACGGTCAGTGCGTTGTGGAGCGATGACGGAGTGGTATAGTGGAGCGCGATTTCTAAGCCGGTAGTCCGGCGAATGAATTCCAAAGTTTGCAGATCTTCGGGGTTGGTGGTGGCGATTTTGAGCACGGCGTCGTCTTTGGCAAAGCCAACCAAATGGTGTTTCTGCGCCACGTTTTCCGGGATGAGCTGGACCGCCGCCGGATCAATAACATTCTGCTCAAGGTCAATGAATGGCAGGTTGAGTTTTTTGGCTATTGCCTGGTGCAGGTCCGCTTCCGTAGTGAGATGCTGGTCAATCAAATACTGCTCCAGCGGCGTCTGTGCCGCTTCGGCCTTCCGGATCATCTCCGGCAGCGCGGCGCGCTCAACAATCTTATTATCGAGGACAACTTCTTGTACCAATGTTTGGTTGAGCATACCCGTGGCTTTTATTGGTGAATATACTTAAATAGTATATCACAAAACCATCTTTTAAAAAAAGCAAAAGTGTGGTATAGTCAGCTACATCTATGCCACTGACCCGGTTAAGCCTGTGGAGCCACGGTATTAAGGCTCGGCTGAATTTAATTTTTTTGCAAGATCGTCTTTTGTTGCTGTTATTTTTGTTCGCGCTGGTATTGAATTGTGTGCTCTATCTGGTACTCTACTTGCTGGTCAAACCGTCAGCTGATCCGCTGGTTTTGCACTACTCGGTGTATTTCGGCATTGACCTGATCGGTTCTTGGTATTCGCTGTACCTGACGCCGGCGGTCGGGACGTTTCTCTGGCTGGTCAATGTCGTTCTGGCCTTGGTTTTTTATCAAGAGCAGCGTCTGGCCGCGTACCTCTTGGGCGGGGTGACCGCACTGATGACCGCGCTCTTGCTCTTAGGCGGCAGCTTGCTGGTTTGGATTAATTTATAATGAGATGGTTACATTGCTACATTGCCAAATTGCCGCACTGTTCGTTGCTATAAATAACAATGTAGCAATGTAGCAATGTAACAGTGTAACTATTTTAACTACCGTATGATTGATTTTTATGTTATTCGGTTGGGAGTATTGGCGGCAGTGGCATTTTTTGTCGCCTTTTTAATCTCACCGCTCCTGACGCATTTTCTGTATACCTACCGGTGTTGGAAAAAGACCGCTCGTACGGTCGCTCCTGACGGCAGCGCCACGCCACTGTTTCATGCGCTCCACAAAGATCGTGAAGTCAAGACGCCGCGGCTCGGCGGTTTGCTCATCTGGGGCACGGTACTCCTGATCGCGTTCATACTCTGGGTGCTCGCCGCAATATTCCCGGACAGTTTTTTGGCGGGATTTAATTTTGTCAATCGTTCACAGACGTGGATTCCCTTGTTTACCTTGGCAGCGGCGGCACTCTTGGGTTTGGTGGATGATATTCTCGTTATCCGGGGCGTGGGTGAGCAGCACAAAGGCGCCGGTATTCGTTTTCGCCACCGGGCGCTCTTGGTAGCCTTGATCGGTCTCCTGGGCGCTTCATGGTTTTACTACAAGTTAGGTTGGGACGCGGTGCACGTGCCGTTTGTCGGGGATTGGGTGATTGGTCTCTGGTATATCCCGCTCTTTATCGTGGTGATGCTGGTTACTTTTTCCGGCAGCGTCATTGATGGAATAGACGGGTTATCCGGCGGTGTTTTTGCCACGATTTTTGCCGCCTACGGAGCCATTGCTTTTGCCCGCGGTCAGTATGATTTGGCGACATTTTGCGCAGTGGTGGCCGGCGCGACCTTGGCATTTCTCTGGTACAATATTCCGCCGGCGCGGTACTATATGAGCGAAACTGGCATTCTGGGCTTGACTGCCACCTTGGCGGTTTTGGTGTTTTTGACCGATACCGTTTTTATTTTCCCTTTGATTGCCTTTATCTTGTTGGTGGAAATCGCCTCCAACGTTATTCAGCTGGTCTCTAAGCGGCTGTTCGGCCGCAAGGTTTTTCTGATCGCGCCGATTCATCACCATTATGAGGCCAAGGGCTGGCCGGCGTACAAGGTGACGATGCGTTTTTGGCTGATCTCCAGCGTGACCGCGTTGGTCGGTTTGATCGTTTTTCTTTTAGATAGAACATTCTAATCGCCGTATGCTGCAGCCACTTCAAGGAAAAAAAATTTTGGTCATGGGGCTGGGCGTCCATGGCGGCGGCTCTGGCGTGGCGCGGTGGCTGGCGCAGCAGGGGGCTCAGGTTACGGTTACTGATTTGAAACAAAAATCAGATCTCCGTCCGGCGGTTTTGGAGCTGCGCGGTTTGCCGATTACCTATGTTCTCGGGCGGCACCGTCAGTCTGATTTTCGTTCCGCGGATTTGATTATCAAAAATCCGGACGTGCCGGACGCCTCACCCTATTTAAAAATCGCCCGCGCGCATCACGTGCCGGTAGAGACCGATATCGCGCTCTTCTGGCTGTCTTGCGTTGCGCCGATTATTGGTATTACCGGCTCTAAGGGCAAGAGCACGACCGTGGTCTTACTGGGGGAAATGTTCCGGGCGGCCAAAAAACGGCCGGTGGTGGCCGGTAACATCAGCGCCTCGCCGTTTACTTTTCTCAAAAAAATTACTGCCCAGACGCCGGTGATCCTAGAGCTGTCATCGTGGCAGCTGGCGGGCCTCGAGCGGCATCGGCTGAGTCCACACCTGTCAGTGCTGACGAACCTGTATCCGGAGCATCTGAATCGGTACCGTTCGTACGCTCATTACATCAAAGACAAAGAACTGATTTTTCAATTTCAAACCATTGGCGATGTGGCGGTGTTGAATCGGGATAATGCTGACAGCCGCCGGCTGGCTGCCGCCGTGCCCTCACAGCGATTTTGGTTTTCGAAAAAATATTTCGCCGAAGAGAACGGCGCGTTTTGTCGGGCGGGGTGGCTAATGTTTAGATACAACGACATAGAAGAGAAGATCATCCGCGCGGACGCATTACGGGTGATTGGTCAGCATAATTTGGAAAATGTCTTGGCGGCGATTGTGGTAGCCCGAGTCAGCCGTCTGCCGCTGTCCGCGGTGCGCACCGTGCTGCGGCGTTTCACGGGCGTCCCGAGCCGGACAGAGCTGATTAGAGTTTTCAGAGGCGTGAAATACTATAATGATTCTAAGGCCACCGCGCCCGTGGCCACGATCAGCGCGCTGAAGACATTAGCGTCCGGTAAAAATATTATTCTCTTAGTTGGTGGGGCGGACAAGAAAAGTGATTTCGGCGAGCTGGCCAAACTCATCAAGCGAACTGTCAGGCAGGTGGTGCTGTTTGACGGTGCTGCCAGTCCGAAAATCAAACGAGCGTTAACGGCGCTTGGCTATGGCGCGATCATCCCGGCACACAGTATGACCGGTGCGGTCCGGGTTGCGGCCACCCTCGCCGTACCGGGTGATATCGTTCTCTTGTCTCCGGCCTGCGCTAGTTTTGGCTTGTTCGCTCACGCAGAAGACCGCGCTCGGCAGTTTCAAATTCAGGTTAGTAAACTGAAATAGCTATGCAGCACCGCGGACATCAGCCGGATTACCTGCTTCTGGGCATAGTGGTGGTGCTCCTCCTCTTCGGTTTTATTGTTTTATCTTCAGCCAGCACGCCGATTGCCTATCAGAAATTTAATCAACCATACTACTTTGTCATTCACCAGATTGTTACCGGCTTACTGCCTGGTGTAGCGCTGTTTTTCTTTTTTTCCCGTTTTCACTATACTAAGCTGAAGCAGCTGGCTTGGCCATTGTTAATTTTTTCCATAGCGCTGTTGACGCTTGTTTTTATTCCCGGACTGGGCGCCGAGTATGGCAGCGCCAAGAGCTGGATAACGATTCTTGGTTTTTCCGTGCAGCCGGCGGAAATCGTTAAACTGACGTTTCTGATTTACCTGGCGGCCTGGCTGGATGGTCGCGGCGAGAAGCGGGTGCAGGATTTGCATAACAGTTTTTTGCCTTTTGCGATAGTACTCGGGATTATTTCAGTCTTGATGCTCTTACAGCCTGACTTAGGGACACTGTCTATTATCGTGATTACCGCGGTGATTATGTATTTTGTTGGCGGCGGCAGCCTTAAACATTTGGGGATTATTGGCGCGGTCGGCCTGGCGGGGTTTTTGGCGCTGGTAAAAATCGCGCCCTACCGGATGGATCGCTTTACCGCCTTCCTGCACCCTGAACGTGATCCGCAGGGGATTGCTTACCATATCTGGCAGTCCTTGATTGCCGTCGGCTCCGGCGGATTTTTCGGTGTCGGTTTGGGGCATAGCCGTCAGAAATTTTCCTATTTGCCGGAGGTGACGGGCGACAGTATCTTTGCTATTATCGGTGAGGAGTTAGGGTTCCTGTTTACCACGGCGTTCATTGGGCTCCTGCTGTTTTTCGCTCATCGGGGATTTGTGCTCGCCAAAAATACGCCAGATCGGTTTTCCCGGCTGTTGGTGATCGGGATTATCACCTGGTTGATTTTTCAGTCATTTATCAATATCATGGGGATGCTCTCGCTCCTGCCGATGACCGGTATCCCGTTGCCCTTTATCAGCGCGGGCGGCACGGCGCTGATGACTAGTTTAGCGGCCGTGGGTATTTTGCTGAATATCAGCCGGTTCAGTAAAATATAAAAGATTGCAGATTTCAGATTGCAGATTGAGTCGGCATGTAACGTTACTACTATAACAAATCTGAAATCTGCAATCTGAAATCTACAATCTAAAATATGAAAATACTCTTTGCCGGTGGAGGAACAATGGGTTCAGTCACACCGCTCCTGGCGGTCAGTGAAGCGCTGCAATCAGCCAGTTCGGTTGATGAGCTTTTTTGGATAGGCACCGCCAATGGTCCCGAGCGCCAAGTCGTGACTGACGCCGGTATTACTTTTCAGCCGATCAGCGGTGGCAAAGTGCGCCGGTATTTTTCGCTGCAAAATTTTTTGGATCCGTTCAGAATTATCTACGGTTGTATCCAGAGTCTGGCGCTGCTCCATCGGCTGCAGCCGGAGGTGGTGGTCAGCGCCGGCAGTTTCATCGCTGTACCGGTGGTCTTCTCGGCGTGGCTCTTGCGGATTCCGGTCGTCGTCCATCAGCAAGATTGTCTTCCGGGATTGGCGAATAAACTCTCGGCGCCGTTTGCCCAGCGTATTACCGTGGCGCTGGCCGAATCGCTGCCGTATTTCAATCGCATTAAAACTGTCTGGATCGGCAACCCCGTGCGGCAGAGCATTCTGACCGGGAGCAGAGCTTCCGCGCTCCACCGTTTCGGTTTAGACTCGTCTCTGCCAACAGTTCTGGTTATCGGTGGAGGCACCGGGGCAACAGTACTCAATCAGTTAGTGGCTGACAGCTTGTCTGACTTGACGGCATTCTGCCAAATCATCCACGTGACCGGAGCGGGAAAGAGCGTGGTCAGTGCGCCCGTAGAGCGGTACCATCCCTATGAATTTTTGCAGGCAGAAATGCCAGATGCTCTGGCGGTGGCTGATGTGGTGGTGTCGCGCGCGGGATTTGGTTTTTTGAGTGAACTGGCGGCATTGGGTAAGCCGACGGTGGTGATTCCACTGCCGCAGAGCCATCAGGAAGCTAATGCTGTGTACTTTGCTCACAGTCACGCGGCGGTGTATTTACCACAATCAGGATTAGACAGCGCCGGATTCGTGGCGCAGCTTAAGGCGCTCTTGGATAATCCGTCAGATCGCGATCAGCTATCCCGAAATATTAAATCATTACTCAAACCGGGCGCGACACAGGCATTGCTTGCAATCATTAGAGAATTGACAAACAAGGGGTAGCGGGGTAGTATAGGGTTTGAATAATTACGAATTACTAACAGGAGTTACGCACTTTTAATAAAAATTGGCTAAAATTAGCTGTTAATAATTTTTATTGTTACTCTAAAATTAGCTGAAAATTTTAGAAGTGCGTAACTCCTGTTAGTAATTCGTAATTATTATTTGGGTCCGTAGCTCAGTGGTAGAGCGGGCCGATAATCGGCCGCGTCGAGAAGCTCTTAAAATATGTACTGGGTTTACATACTAGAAAGTTTAAAAGATGGTAATTACTATACTGGTAGTACTGCTCATGTGAATGATCGGTTGAAGCGGCATAACCAAGGCCGTTCAGCCGCCACGAAAAATAGGCGTCCATGGAAGTTGGTGTATACTAAAAATTTTAGTAATAAAAGTGACGCTATAAAATTTGAGTACTCTGTTAAGCGACAGAAAAGTAAAAAGTTTATTCAGGATTTATATTGAGAAGAGTAAGAAGGTTAATGAGTGATGTATCATGGGTCCGTAGCTCAGTGGTAGAGCGCGAGCCTTTTAAGCTCGGCGTCGAGAGTCCGATTCTCTCCGGACCCACCAAAAAACACTTTCTCTCTTGAGCAGGTGTTTTTTGTTTGTCCGTAGCTCATAATGGAGAGCGGGCCGATTATCGGCCGCGTTGACGAGTCCGATTCTCTCCGGACCCACCAAAAAACACTTTCTCTCTTGAGCAGGTGTTTTTTTATTAAAATTATCCATAGTGTTTATTTGGCTGCAAACCCCCTCCTGTCCTCCCCCTTATGAATAAGGGGGAGAGACCAGCGCTTCCCGTTAAACGGGTAGACATCGTCTCCTCCCCTTGCGGAGTAAGGGGAGGGGCAGGGTGGGGTTAAGCCAAATCATAGCGCCTGCCAGATTAAATTTTTTCTTGCATTTTATTGCTAAATTTGCTATACTAGTTGTATCTCTTTGAATCGGTCAAATACGCCGTATTGTTCCTCTGCCTCCTATGTCTAATTATTATTGGGTCATTCTCCTTCCCCTGGCTATTATAGCCTTTTTTTATTATCGGAAAAGGGGTTTGGGGGGAAGCCGAGACGGTGAATTGGCGGTGCCGACATTAATGATGTTTGCTAAAGATTTGACCCAATCAGCCCGTCAAAACCAGCTGGATAAGATTATTGGTCGTCGTGAGGAGATTGAGCGGGTGATCCAGGTGCTATCTCGCCGGACCAAGAATAATCCCGTCCTGGTCGGCAAAGCCGGCGTGGGTAAAACCGCCATTGTGGAAGGGTTGGCGGAAGCCATTGTCCAGGGGAGAGTGCCGCGGAGTTTAAAAAACAAAAAAGTTCTGTCACTCGATTTGAGTAGTATTCTGGCCGGCACCAAGTATCGTGGTGAGTTTGAACAGCGACTCAAGAAGATTTCCGATGAAATCGTGGCGGCTAAACGGAAAATCATTTTGTTCGTTGATGAGGTGCATATCATTGCCGAGGCTGGAGAAGCCAGCGGGGCGATTGACGCTTCCGATATCCTCAAGCCGGCGCTGGCGCGGGGCGATCTGCAAATGGTTGGCGCTACCACCATCATAGAGTACCAAAAATTTATCAAACCCGATACCACGCTAGATCGTCGCTTTGAGCCGATTTTGGTGGATGAACCGAGCCCGGAAGAAACGTTGCAAATTTTACGCGGCATCAAATCAGAGTACGAAGAACATCACGGGGTCAGTATTAGCGAGGAGGCGCTGGCGCAGGCTGTGGAATCAGCCAAGAAAAATACGCTCAAGTCATTTCCCGATAAAGCCATTGATCTGGTTGATGAGGCGGCCGCCAAGGTCAGTCTGGATAAAGTGGGTAATGTCTCAACCACGCCGGTGGTGGGTAAAGATGATGTACTCCTGGTGGCTAAAGAGTGGGATGAGAGTTTGCAGGCCGGGTTATAGTAGTATTTAATTTTTCATAATTAATTCACTCAAGCGAAATCTATGTTTAATCAATCTCCAGCAACGGCGGTGCTGACCACCACCAAGACCGCCACGGCCATGAAAGTATTATTGGCGGTGACGGTGGTGACGGCGTCGCTGGCCGCTATTTCGGCCTTTGCCATGTCGGTGGCGGGCGGCCTCTCACCCGTTAAAGGTTTGTCCGTATTTTTAAATAGCGACCCGAGCAGCCAGACATTCACCACTGCCGTGACGCAAGCGCCGGTGATTGGTCTTACCGTTCGTCCGCTCGGTACACCCAGTGTGGTGATTGACCGGGTAGCTTTCTCGCTCAATGGCAGTCTGCCTATCAGTAAAATCTCTAACCCCGTCCTCAAGGTGAGTGATGGGCGGTCTTTCGCCGGAGTAGTTGACAGCTATAACCGCCAGCTCGTTTTTGATAACGATATTTTTTTGACTACGCAGAGAAATTTTAAGGTTCAGATTGATGTGGCCGCGCTGACGCAGACGGAAAGCTTGAATCTATCCATCAATCCTCGGGGCCAGATCGTCATTCTTAGGCCACTTGGTATGCGGGCGCTGCAAAACCAGAATTATATCGGACCGACTATGACCTTCACTCCGCCGCTGCCTCCTCCAGCCATACCTCCGGGGCTGGAAGTGCGGAAGGCTGGGGATGTTGGTGGTCAATTGGTCGCTGGCAGAACGCATTCAGTTACGAGTTATATGTTTATCGCACTGAATGAACCGGTAGCGGTAACCAAACTATGGATCGCCGTCAAGGGAGCGAACGCTGCCGTTAATGTAAAGAAGATTTATCTATTCCGTGATTCTAGTCCGATTGGTTTAGCCACTGGGTATGTCTTGGATCAGAACGGGAAGGTATTAGTTCAATTACCGCCGGATGCTTTTGTGGCGTCAACAACTTATCCATATCCAAAGTTGAACATCAAAGTTGAATTAGTTGATAAAACCCAGCTGATTGACGGCAGTATGCTGGAAATCGGTTTGGGAGATAGCGATGGTGACGGGAGTGAATGGGGCGCGAATGGCAACCCCGGTGCGGGGAGTTACCTGATGGAGGCGACAGGGGTGAATTCCGGGGTTTTGGTCGTGGCTACTACGATTGACAGCTTCGGTGATGGTAATGGTAGTATAGCGGGATCGTCGGTCTACTATTTGATGGATGGAGTGCTGCGGGTGTCGCTCAATAGCGCTTCACCGCGGGGTTCTGCGACTCCCGGGGTTAATAAAGAGGTGTTGACCTTAACCCTCATAGCGGATAATGATGATATCACGGTTGATAATTTAGAATTCACCGTAGTGGGGAGCTGCCGGATTACGGGCACCGGTCCGGTGACCATCAAGGGTGATGATTCCACTACGTACGCGACACTCCCGGCAGGGCAGGCGTGGCTACGTCCTGGTTCTCGCTTTGATGTGACTAATTTTGGGACTTGGAATAATCAGCTGGTAATCCCAAGGTTAATGAGTAAAACTCTTCATATCTTTGGTGATACAACGGGATGCAGCAGCGGGACGCTGCAAATGAACGTCAAGGGCGGGGGTAAAACAATCAGCGGCGTGATATGGCAGAATAATTCCGGTAACCAGGTTGATTCTACGTTGACTCGTTCTCTGCCAATTTTCGGTGGGGCACTGTCCTATGGTGGTGGTTTTGGCTATGGGTATTAAATGGTTTCAGTGAAACAACAAAAAACTCCCCAACGGGGGAGTTTTTTGGTATACTGCTCCATAGCTATGACTAGAGAAATACTGTGGCATGCCCTGACGGTTCAAGAGACGCTCAAGCAGCTCAATGTCGATCGGGGCGGTTTGACGTCTGGTGAGGCGAATAAGCGGCTGAAAAAGTTCGGCCACAACCGTTTACCGGCAGAAAAAAAATTAACCGGCCTGCAAATCATATTGCGCCAGGTCAAAAGCCCGCTGGTGTACATTTTGATTTTGGCGGCCGTCCTCTCACTGCTCCTCAATCAGCTGGTGGATGCCGCGGTGATCGTGGTGATTGTGGTTATCAATACGGTCATCGGTTTCATTCAGGAGAATAAGGCCAATCAGGCCATCACCCGTCTGCAGGCGGTTATTCAGTACCAGGCCAAAGTCATCCGCGCTGGCGCGCCGACGCTCGTTGATACCGTCGCTGTGGTGCCGGGGGACATTGTCATGCTGGAAGCCGGTATGAAGGTGCCGGCGGATTGTCGTCTCCTGGAGGTCAATGATCTGCAGGTGGTGGAGGCGGCGCTGACCGGAGAATCAGACGCCTCCGTGAAGTCCTCGTCGGTGGTGTCTGCCGATACGGTGGTGGCTGATCGGGAAAATATGGCGTATATGGGTACCGCGGTGGTGCGGGGTAAAGCCCTAGCTGTGGCGGTGGCGACCGGTCGCGCTACGGAAATCGGCGCCATCGCCACCCTTGTCAAAAATACGGCCGAGGAAATCACGCCGCTGCAGGAAAAAATCGGCCGACTGGCCAGATTTATCGCCCTGTCTATTCTTTTACTCACCTTGACGCTGTTTATCATTGGATTACTCCGCGGTCGCGATCCGACAGAGATGTTCCTCGTCAGCGTGGCGGTGGCGGTCGCGGCCATCCCGGAAGGGCTGGTGGTGGCCCTGACCGTTATTCTGGTCATTGGCATGCAGAAAATTCTCAAGAAAAAAGCCTTGGTGCGGCGGCTGGTGGCGGCCGAGACGCTGGGCAGCACCACGGTGATCTGCAGCGACAAGACCGGCACGCTGACGGAGGGCGCCATGCGGGTGGTGTCCGTTTTAGCTGATCAGGAAGACTTCGCGCTGGGAGTGCGGCGCCGGGTGGACAAAATTTCCGATGCGGTTGATCTGGCGCTCCGTATCGGTATGCTCTGTAATGACAGTTTCATGCTCAATCCCGATGAGCCAAACACGCCCGCTCGGTTTGTCGGCGATCCGATGGAGCAGGCGCTCTTGATGGCGGGCCTGTCGGCTGAACTGCAGCCTGAACAATTGACGGCCGCTCATCGGCGCGTGGCCGAAGCGCCGTTTTCCTCGGAAGAAATGTATATGGCGACCGTCAATGAAAATTTCGTTGGCGCCTATGGGCTCTTGGTTAAGGGCGCGCCGGAGGTGCTGCTGGCACGTTCGGCTTGGTGGCAGCAGAATGGTTCCAAACAGGCGCTGACGGCGGCTCAACGACAGCAGTTATTGAGTCGGTTTGATGCTCTGACCAGTAAGGGTTTGCGTCTCTTGGCGGTAGCCTATAAACCGCTGACCGCCAAACCAGTTCACCATTTAACCGATCTGGTCAATGACCTCATCTTCGCCGGCGTGATGGTGCTGAAAGATCCGCTCCGTTCTGACGCGCGACAGACGATCGCGCTATGCCGGCAGGCCGGTATTCGGCCGATCTTGATTACCGGCGATCATCGCTTGACCGCGCGGAGTGTCGCCGCTGAAGCGAGTATTGCCACTGGTCAAGAGAGTGTGCTGGAGGGTAAAGATCTGGACGCGCTGGGTGACGCGGCTTTTGCCCAAAAAGTTAAAACCATCAATGTCTATGCTCGGGTGGAGCCGCGGCACAAGATTCGTATCGTTGAGGAGCTGCAGCGTCAGGGTGAAGTGGTGGCCATGGCGGGGGATGGCGTCAATGACGCGCCGGCCATTAAAGCGGCGGATATCGGCATCGCGCTCGGCTCGGGCACCGACGTGGCCAAAGAGACCGCCGACATCGTGCTCCTGGATGATAACTTTGCGACTATTGTCGCAGCGGTGCGCGGCGGGCGGGTGATCTTTGATAACATCAAAAAGGTTATTCTCTATTTACTCTTTTCCGGGTTCTCCGAAATTATTTTAATCGGCGGCGCCATTGTGCTGGATCTGCCGCTGCCGCTCCTGGCCACGCAGATTCTGTGGATTAATATTGTGCAGGACAGCTGGCCGGTGTTCGCGCTCTCCGCTGATCCGGAGGAGCGTGGTATTATGGCAGAGGCGCCCAGCGGGCGGCGACAGACGATCTTTGACGGGCAAATGAAAGCGTTGATTTTTTTCTCCGGCATCCTGACGAGCGCCATTCTTTTTGGGATCTTTTACTATTTTTACCAGTCGGGGGCAGATATTATGGCGCTGCGGACATTTATCTTTGCTTCACTGGCTATGACGTCACTGTTGTATATTTACGCCTGTCGTTCGCTCCGGAGCGCCATCGGGAGCTACAATCCGTTTGGCAATCATTACCTCAATGTTTCGCTGCTCTTCGGCCTGTTCTTGCTGGCGCTCGCCGTCTATTGGCCGCTCTTGCAGCGCTTGCTCCATACTACCGCTTTGCCCTGGCAGGATTGGCTGATACTTTTGAGTATCGGGCTGTTTAATCTCCTGGTCATTGAGCTGACTAA
Source organism: Candidatus Falkowiibacteriota bacterium (assembly GCA_016218485.1). Classification (GTDB taxonomy): domain Bacteria; phylum Patescibacteriota; class Patescibacteriia; order JACRDY01; family JACRDY01; genus JACRDY01. The sequence goes on along the minus strand of JACRDY010000062.1, from coordinate 29,535 downwards.
GAAAATTTTTATACTCAAAAATAACATTCATCATCACAATAATCTTTTTATATGATTGATCGTCGGCTCATTCGTAAGCTCGATCTGGTCGCGGGGGAGCGGGCAGCGCTCGTGGTTCGTCGTTCACTTTTAGTATATTTTTGGCGGCTGCTCCTCGTGCTGTTGCTCTTCCTGTTGCCGTTCTTTCTACTGTACCCGTTATTCCAGTGGCCAACTTGGGGGCCGTTGATTTTTAGCCTATTGCTCCTGGTCGGTCTCCTCTGCGCGCTCAAGCTGTATATCAGCTGGCGGTATAATTGTCTGGTGGCCACCAACCGGCGCTTCATTGATATTGATCAGCGGGGATTCTTTGATCGGGTGGTTTCGGAAGCGGCATTGGAAAAAATTGAAGACTTGAATTACCGCCGTCAGGGACTGCTGCAGTCACTCTTCCGCTATGGCAGTATTCAGTACTATATTGCGCCCGGCAAAACCAAAATTATCATCCGGGGTGTCAAGCATCCGGCGGCAGTTTGCCAGCAGCTGGCGCGGCTCCTTGATGGCGTCACGCCGACACGGCGAGGAGCAGCAGAACAGCAGATTACTACCGTTGATGATCTGAAGCAGCTGCTGTCGGACATGCGGGATCAGCTTGGCGTTGAACAGTTTGATCGGGTCGTGCGCGAGGTGGCCATCAAACGACCACTGCCGCAGGACCGCAGCCGGCAGATAGAGAATTTTTTGGATATGTAAGATTAAGGAGTTGAAACAGTAATTATCCGTGTTGATCCGTGCCCGATGGCCATCGGGGGAGCACGAAGAACACGGATAATCACTGCCCGTACAGCGGCGCTTGATTTTGTGCTATACTAGGCTATATGTCGTTACGTTTGTCTCGCCTCTTACATTCAAAATTATTTCTGGTGATCGGCGGCACGGTTTTGATTTTTCTCATAGCGGCCTTTGGCCGCGGGTTCTCCCAGCGCTATGCCCTGGAACAGCAGGTCAAGAGTCTCCAGACGGATATCAATGGTCTGGAGAGCAAGAATCAGGAATTCCAGCAAATGATTGGCTATTTTGATACCGAGAATTTTACCGAAGCAGAGGCTCGGCTCAAGCTGGGCCTGAAGAAGCCGGGGGAGGCAGTGGTCGTGATCACGCAGAACGGATCAGGCGGCGCGTCAGCCAATGGAGAAATGGCAGAGCAACTTTCCAATCCGGCTAAATGGTGGTATTATTTCCTTCATTAGCCCCTCGGCAGCTTTCTGGGCTCCAAGTTTCACGTTTCAAGTTTCCCCTTATCCATTTAAAGAGCAATACTTAAAAACTTGAAACATGAAATATGAAATATTGGAACAAAAATTAACCACTAAGTAATAATCTATTGTTATGCTTACTATGCATCAGCGTCAATCGTCTGCCGCGCTCGTACCTTCTCAAGATATGGATGAGGAAATGACCAGTCCGGAAGTTACCCCAACTGGGGGGTTTAACCGCAAGAAATTTTTGTGGGGCATACTTTTCGGTGTCGGAGGAGCGGTTATTGTGCTGGCAATTATTTTTTCCATTTTGTTTTATACCCAGCCAGTACTCGCGCCCATGGTGGATCGGCTGGCGCAGTGGGTCAATATGCCGATCGGTTCAGTCAACGGCCAGCTGATCGGCTACCGCGCTTTCCACGAAGATTACACCATCATTGTCCATTACTATACGAACGGAGTGGCTCAAGGGGCGCTATCCGCCGCTGATGTGCCATCGGATGCTGAATTGCGGGCTAATATCGTCAGTCAGCTGGTTAACAAAGCCTTGATTGATCATCTGGCCGGTACCTATGGCTTGGTCGTCAGTGATATTGAGGTGGAGACCGCTTGGCAGAAAGAAGTCCTGCCGAGTTTTGCCAGCGCTGACGAGGCCGCCACCGCTATCAGCACGGCGTACGGTATGAGTGTTGAGCAGTTCAAAGCTAAGGTGGTGCGTGATAACCTGCTGGTGAATAAATTGTCTGAATCAATTGGGTTTGATGATGCGCTCCAGGCTGATGTTAAAAAGAAAGCCGATGAGGTACTGGCGGCGGTCAGTGCGGGGGACAAGAGTTTTGAGGATTTGGCCAAGCAGTACAGCGAAGATACCACCACTGCTGCCCAGGGTGGGGATTTGGGCTGGTTTGGCCGCGGAGTCATGGTGGCGGAGTTTGAGCAAGCGGCTTTTGCGCTGTCACCGGGAGAAACGAGTCAGCTGGTCAAAACTATTTTCGGTTACCACATCATCAAAGTGCTGGAGAAAAAAGAGCCGTCAGCTGACGGAGCGCAGCCGGAAGAGGTGCGCGCTGAACATATTCTCATTAAAGGATTTGATTTGAATAGCTACTTGGCTAAGGCTAAAGATGGTAACCAGGTGAAGAAGTATGTAAAATTCGCCGGTACTGAATAGCCAGCGGCGTGACCTTGTTTGGTGGAGCAGGGCATGCCTGCCATGACCTTAGCCGATAGTCGGAATTGAACCGACAACCTCTCCCTTACGAAGGGATTGCTCTACCAGTTGAGCTATATCGGCTTAGGTCGTGGCGGGTGGGTTAATAGCGGGTGACGGGATTCGTCCCAAAGGGATCCCTTCGGGAAATCCGCACAAGCCTTCGCTCCGCTTCGGCTCTGCGGGACAAGCCCGCTGTTACGGCGTTCAATAGCGGGATACGGGAATCGAACCCGCGTGTCTAGCTTGGGAAGCTAGCGCACTGCCACTGTGCTAATCCCGCACAAAAGTACTACGATTATAGAGAAGAATGATGAAAAAATCAATATTATGCGGCAGCGTGTTGTTTGGCCTGTTGTGGCCGCAGTGGGCCGGGGCGGATACTGCCGTGGCCGTTGATGGAGTGGATACGTATACCATACCCTTTAATCAATCATTGATTGCCAAGGGGTACACCGTCGCTTCGCCCAGTAATGACTTTCGTTTGGGGATTTTCCCCAAGGTGCTGTCCGCGCCTAGTGAATTTGTTTTAAAGAAACGGACTATTGTTGATCATCCGTTGCCGGCCGACCAGATGCCCTTGAGTGATTATTGGGAATTTGATGTGGTCAACAAGGCTGCCTATGATGGTCAGCAGCCGATCGTTGTCCAGCTGCAGTACCAGCCGAATGTGAACCTCAAAACAGTCGTTTTTTGGAACGGTACTGCTTGGCAGACCTTGCCAAGTATGGTGATTGACCCGGTGAACCGTATTATTCGCGTTTATTTCCATTTACCGTACGCCCGTTTCCTAGTGCTCGGTTCCGCCACCGTGATGTCTGAAGGTACGGCGTCATGGTATCGCTATCAGGGTTGTGATTGCGCCGCCTCACCTGATTATCCCAAGGGGACGCTGCTGCGGGTGACGAACAGCTTGGATCAGCGGTCGGTGGTGGTGCGGGTCAATGACTATGGGCCGGACAGAGCCGTACACCCCGAGCGAGTGATCGATCTTGACGTGACGGCTTTCAAAAAAATTGCCGTTAAGAGCGAGGGGGTGGCGCCGGTCATTGTGGAACCAGTGAAATAACAAGGGATGGTTACATTGCTACATTGCTACATTGTTAAATTGCTAAATTGCTACATTGCCAAATTGCCGCACTGTTCGTTGCTCTGAATAACAATGAGATGGTTACAAAACTCTTTTTGCTGCGACTGGTCCTTTTCGTCCAAGGCTTCGTCAAACTAGCGCGAAATGATTTTCACCGTAATGATATTACGCCTCAAATCATTTCACTGGTTTTCCTCGCCTTGGCCAAAAAGTCCTGCGTCTCGCTTAAAAACAGTTTTGTAACCATCTCAATGTAGCAATGTCAGCATCGCCATCTATGATTCATTTTAAAAATGTTCACAAAGTTTACCCTCCAGACACCAAGGCGGTTGATGGGGTGCTCTTACACATCAAACCGAAAGAGTTTTGTTCCATTGTCGGGCAGAGCGGCACCGGCAAGACGACGCTCGTGCGGCTGCTGATTGCTGAAGAACGTTTAGACGCCGGCGAGATCGTGGTGGGAGGCTGGGATATCACTGACATCAAACCGAGCGAGGTGCCGTTTTTGCGCCGGCAGATCGGTGTCGTCTTCCAGGATTTTAAACTCTTACCCCAGAAAACGGCCTATGAGAATGTGGCCTTTGCCTTAGAAGTCTGTGGCGCGACCAGTAAACGGATTGAAGCCGTAGTATCTCAAGTGCTTAAAATTGTGGGTTTGCAGGGTAAGGAACACCGCTACCCCAAGCAGCTGTCCGGCGGCGAGCAGCAGCGGGTGGCGATTGCGCGCTCGCTGGTACACCGGCCGAAGATTCTGGTGGCGGATGAGCCGACGGGTAACCTAGACACCATTACTTCTCGTGAAATTGCCGATTTATTGTTGAAAATCAATGAGTTCGGCACGACGGTACTCTTGGTAACCCACGACAAGGATTTGGTTAATTATGTCAAAAAGCGCGTGGTGACTATGGATGGGGGTAAGGTTGTCGGCGATCAGAAGAGCGGTAAGTATGTACTATAAGTTGAAAGTTGAAAGTTATAAAGTTGAAAGTTCTAAGTCTCGTACTTTCAACTTTATAACTTTTAACTTTCTAACTCTCCTATGTCCTATCTCATTCGCACCATCAAATTTTCCCTGCAGGATTTTTACCGTAACATTTGGTTATCCATCGTGACCATCAGTATTTTGGTTCTGACGCTCGTGTCTATCAATGTGTTGGTGGCTTTTCACGCCGTGACCGCTACGGCTATTACCGCCATTCAAAATAAAGTGGACATTAGCGTGGACTTTAAGCCGACGGTGACGGCAGCAGAGATCAATACCGTCAAGACCTATTTGCTCGGTTTACCGGAGGTGGCGGATATTGAGTATATCTCTCGCGATGAGGCGCTGGCTCGGTTTAAAGAACGTCATAGCGCCAATCAGACTATTCTGGATGTCGTCAGTGAGTTGAGTGACAATCCGCTGGGGGCGAGCTTACGCGTGAAGGCACGGAATTTGGACAGCTATGCCACTATTCTGTCAGCGCTGGATAAGCCGGAAATTACGCCGCTGGTCGCCAGCCGTGATTACTACAACCGGCAGACGATGATCAGTAAAGTGTCGGGCTGGACCGACACCGGCGAAAAAATCGCCTTTGTTTTCATTATCTTTTTTATACTCATTTCGGCGTTGATTGTCTTTAATACCATCCGGGTGGCTATCTACACCCACCGTGAGGAGATTGGTATTGAGAAGCTGGTCGGCGCCACTAATTGGTTTGTCAGTCTGCCGTTTATCCTGGAGAGCGTCTTTTATGCGCTGGCGGCCTGTCTCATCACTATTGTCATAGTTTATCCGTTACTGGCGTTCGTCCAGCCGTATGTGGCGGGATTTTTTGGCGCTGATAGTTTTAATCTGACCGATTATTTTACTGCTCGTTTTTTCATGATTTTCCTGACAGAATTGGTGGTGATTATGCTCGTCAACATAGTTTCCAGCATGGTGGCGACGCGGAAGTATTTGAAAGTTTAGGTGAAGATGGTTGTATGGCTACATTGCTAAATTGCCACATTGCTACATCGTCATATTGTTATATGGTTATATTGTTGCATCATTGAGTAGCGCCGGTAACAGTATGGCAATATAACTATTTGGTAATGTAGCCATTTGACAATTTAACAATATAGCAATGTGGCAATTTAGCAATGTGACAATTTAACTATCTTTCTTCTCAAGACGTTTTAATTGACTTTTCATCTAAAACTTCGTAGAATGGCGCTGCGCAACTTTTTTATCCCGCATAGTATTGGGCCGTAGCCAAGTGGTAAGGCACCGGGTTTTGGTCCCGGCATTCGCGGGTTCGAATCCTGCCGGCCCAATTTTGTACGGAATAATTATAGTGGTGACAGCAAAATTCCCGTCTGATGGTGAGTTTTGCCTTTCCAATAGTGCGCGGGAAGCAGCAATGAATAAGGGGGAAATTGATTTCTGGGCATCTATAATGTACCCTGATTAAGGGGATAGATAAAGAGAAATTGGAAATTAGAAATTGTCCGTTAACCAGGGTTTTAAAACCCTGGTTAACGACCAAAAGCCGTGTTTTTAATTTCCAATTTCCAATTTCTCTTTAATCAGCTACTCCATTGATTGAAATGAGTAATTTGTGGGGATTAAAGTATTGAGTGTTGGGAAATCTTTGACTTTTTTAATTTTTTGCGGCATACTGTCAGTATCCCTATGCTAGCTCTCAAAAGCCGTAATCTATTAGCCGTTATCTTGATTGTTTCTTTTGCTTTTTGCTGTGCCGCTGCCTGGCAGAGCATTTTTTTTAGCCCAACGCCGGCTATGAGTAGCGCTCACTGCGGCGCTGCCAGCGCTCATAGGGGTACGATTTGTTTGAGTACTGCGGTCATGATGCCGGCGATGACGAGTTCGTTTGTGCTGTTCATGCTCTGCTTGCTCGTGCTGATGCTCTTGGTGGTTTTGTCACGAGGGTGGTGGGTGGACCGGGCGTTGTATTATATTCGGAGCATTCGTGATCATTTTGGACAATTGACGGTTTTTAATAATCTCGCCAGTTTATTTTCTCAGGGTATATTGCACCCAAAAATTTTTTAGGAGCACGGTCAGGCCTTGGCCGTATGCGGCAGGTCTTTTTAAGTATCTTATACATAAAAAAGTATCAGGATGCTTAGCTACTGGTTCATCATCAAACATCACATCGCTCTGCGGCTGCGCTTTATCCGACAGCTCCTCGTGACGCCATCGTTGATGGTGGTGACGACAGTGGGGGCGCTGCTGTTTGCTTCAGGAGTTATGCTCCTGTCGCAGAGAAGTTTTCTCGGTTTTATCTGGACTTCTGGTTTTTTCTCTGGTGTGCAGAAATTACAACTGACCGGCGCGATAGCGCTGGCTGGTATTGATCAATTGACACGTCCCTCTCTCGTGTTGGCTGTCGTGATTGCAGTCTTAGTCGGTTTGAATGGAGCGTCTCTAGTCTATCAAATCAGGCAAAGGCTGTTTCTGGTGGCAGGCGCGGGCGGCAGCGTGATCGGCGTTTTATTCAGTCTCGTCGGTATTGGCTGTGCCTCCTGCGGTTCGGTCATTCTGTCAGCTCTGTTTGGCATTGGGGCGGCGACCGTCCTCATCGGGTGGCTGCCGTTGGCCGGTCTGGAATTCAGCGCCGTGAGTGTGGCGCTGCTCTGCTTGAGCTTGTATTGGTCAGCCGGTCACCTCAGCCGCTCCAGAGACTGTCAAGTTAAATAATAGGTATATTCATATGTCAGTTACCTCTAAAAAATGGTGGTGGGGAGTTCTCCTCCTGCTGTTTGTCGTCTTCGCCGGCTGGGCGCTGGCCAACGGCTTGGGCGGCCCGCCGGCAGACGGCAATCAGGCAAACGCTGCCATGAAAGTAGTGCTCTACAAGTCGCCAACCTGTGGCTGCTGCGGTAATTATGTTGGCTACTTGAAGTCTAAAAAGTATGATATAGAGATCAAGAACGTGGATGATATCAACACGGTGAAGGCGGAGTATAGTATCCCGGCCGGTTTATCCAGCTGTCACACCAGCGTCATTGGTGATTATGTCGTGGAAGGACACGTACCGATTGAAGCGATTGATAAACTGCTGACTGAAAAACCGGATATTCTGGGTATCGCGCTCGCCGGTATGCCCGCCGGTTCGCCTGGAATGCCGGGGCAAAAGACCGATGTTTTCACCATCTACAGTATCGCCAAAGATGGTTCCAGCCAGGTCTTCATGGAATTGTAATTATGAAGAACAGAATATTCACATTCAGTGCGCTGCTGATCGTCGGTGGACTGCTGGTACCCCAGGTGTCCAGCGCGCACTGTCCGCTCTGTACGGCCGGAGCCGGAGCGGCGGCGCTGCTCGCTCTCTATTTCGGGATTAGCAGCGTCTCCGTTGGCCTGATGATTGGCGCGTTTGCAGTGGCGATGGGACTGTGGTTTGATCGTTTGATCAAACGGCAGATCATTCCTTACCAAAAATGGTGGCTGGCCGGCGCGTCATTCATCCTGACCGTCTGGCCATTGCGGATTATTCTCTCGCAGTATGGTTCCATTTCGCTTTTCTGGTTCGGCGACTATGGTTCGTTCTTTAACCGGACGTATCTGGTAGATCACTTCGTAGTGGGCAGTCTCTTGGGCGCGTTGGTGATGGTACTGAGTCCATACCTCAGTAGTGCGGTCAGCCGCTGGCGCCAGGGGAAACGTTGGTCGTGGCAGGGTATAATCCTGACCTTTATCGTACTCTTAGTCTTAGCGGCGTTCATTGAACTCGTGATCATATGACAAACCCAGTGCTGATAATCATCGTGGCTATCGTGGCGCTGTTCGTGCTGTTACTGTTCGTTAAACAGTTCAGCCGCTGGAAATTTTGTGTGCTCTGTGTCAGCGTCAGCGCGACGTGGCTCGGCTTACTCGGAGCGTATTGGCTCGGTTTGTTTCCTTACCGTGAACTGATCGCGGTACTGATGGGGCAGAGCGTGGTTGGCCTGTACTATCTGGCTGAGAAACGTCTGCCCGCAGACTGGCAGATTTGGCGCTTGCCGTTTCTGCTTAGTCTGACCGTGCTGGCCTATGCCGCATTGGGTCTGGTGCGGTTGTGGTTCTGGCCGTTGGCGGTACTGGCCGCGGTCTGGCTCCTGACGACGGGGCTCTACTATTACCGTGACAGTACGCGTCTGCGCCAGACATTTGAGCGAATCGTCGCCTGTTGTCGTGATTGGTAAAATTAATTCATCTCATTCAATACTATGGATCAAGAACAGAAGAAGTCGCCGCAAGACTATCTGAATTCAATGGAGCTGTGGCGTGGTGTGGCTATCGCCCTCGTACTGGTGATGGCGATTGGTGTGTTTTTCTGGATATTTTCCAGCTTTCGGATTTCTGTTACCCGGGTCAGTAATCCAGGCGCTAACGTTGGATCCCAGCCTGCCGCAGCGGTCAAGGCTTCGGCGCCCGAGACCGATTATTCGCGTGTCGTCTTTCCGGCAGACAGTACGACCCTGCCGGTGACCTGGGGCGACTTAGGGAAACAGCTGGTGGACGCAGGCGTGATTGATCAGGCGAAGTTTTTGGCCCTGTACCAGGATCGTGGGGGACTTAGTCCGGCTGAAACAGCGCTCCTGGCAGGAACGGATAATGGCCATCTGGTGATGACTCGGGCTAACTCTGCTTTTATCCTGAATCTACTGTGGGCTTTAGGCTTGGGTCAGCAGAATGATATACTTGATGCTGGGCCGATGCAGGATAAGAAGTATGGTGGCGCCGGGGGGTTTGCCTCTACCGGCGGCTGGACACTGGCCAGCGGTCCGGTGATGGAGCACTACAGCAAGCACAGGCTCTTTAGTCTCACCCCGGAGCAACAAAAGCTCGTTGCCGACGTGTCCAAGAATATCTATCGTCCTTGCTGCGGCAATTCCACTTATTTTCCGGATTGCAATCACGGGATGGCCATGCTGGGACTCTTGGAGCTCATGGCTTCCCAGGGGGTGAGTGAAGCGGATATGTATAAGGTGGCGTTAGCGGTCAACACCTACTGGTTCCCTGATACCTATCTGACCATTGCTAAGTTTTTGGATACGCAGGGCAGCAGCTGGTCGCAAGCCAATCCCAAAGATTTGTTGAGCGCCGCGTATTCCAGCGGTCCGGGTTTCCGTGCTATTATGTCTAAGGTGACTACGCCGGTATCTGGGGGCAGCGGCGGTGGCGGTTGTGGTATTTAATCCAGCACCTTGCAGAATACCCTATAACTTGCTGCGGGGATGGATAGCTTACTATACATCTTCCCGTGGGGTGCAATACCCCGACAGGAAGATGCTGGATTTATTAACTCTTAACTAATCACGCTATGCTTAAACTAATTCTAGGTTTACTAGCGTTCATTTTAGTGTTGTCTCCAGTGGTCGCTCTGGCTGACAGTGGAGAAGACTTCGCGTCAGCCAAAGCCTTGGTGGATGCCAAGACGCCCTGCAGCCAGCTGTCTAATGAACAACTGGAAACCATTGGGGACTATTACATGGAGCAGATTCATCCCGGTAGTCAGCACCAGTGGATGGAGCAGATGATGGGCGGTGATGATTCTGACAATGTGGCGCTCACCCATCTCGTCATGGCCAAGCAGTTGTACTGCGGGCAGAATACCGGCTGGGGGATGATGGGTGGTGGTATGATGAACTGGGGTGGTGGGTCTGGCCTATCTCGCCTTGGCTATGCCATGCATGGCGGCTGGGGCGGCACCATGATGGTGTGGGGCTGGCTCGTGTCGCTCCTCGTGGTAGTGTTCTTGGGACTGGGCATTGCCGCGTTCATCAAGTATCTCTTTAATCATAAACGGTAACCCATAGGTGGTTCACGAGTTTGGGTTTTAAAACCCAAACTAACCTAGTAATTACGAAAAACCTCGTCCCGCGTTGCGGGGACGGGGTTTTTTGAATCCAGAAAATGAAAGCCGCCCGACGAAACCAGTCCAAGGGCGACTTTGCGGTTTCGTTCGGGCGGTTCGCGTGATGTCACGGCACATCGGGTTTGGCGGCGCGTTCGGCTTCGAGTCTGGCGAGGATATCGCTGAAAGCTTGTTCACCAGGGTCAAGTTCCCGGTGTTTGGCCTCAATCGCCCCACACACTGCCGGGTCGGTGAGATCCTGCTCGACCACCATATCAATGATCTGCTGCATCTTGGCCGCGGTGTCTTCGTGACCGTGGAGTTGCATCCGCCGCATGACCATGTAGAGATTGCCAGTCAGGTATGCCCAGGTGCTGGAGATAGTGTGCTCTCGCCTGTCCCTTCTCTCTTCATTTTCCTCGTCTCCACTCGGTTGCTGCATTTGGAAGACCGCCAGGCAGTTACCGAGGAAATGACTGTAGAGCGCCCAGCCTTGTTCCGGAGTGGTGCAGGTGCGCGCGGTGGCCATGATTATCCCCCTTGGTGTGAGAGCGGCTATGGCAGGCCGCCCGTGTGTGGTTTGTCTCTATACCAATAGTAGACTCTACCATGAGGTATTGATTAGGGCAAGCAGGGATGGGTCGTGAACTGTCTCTACAAACATAAAATTCCAAATCCAAAATCCTAAGTCCTAAATAAATTCTAATGTCTTAAATCTTAAATAAACTCACGGTTTTGGATTTGGAATTTATGATTTAGGATTTAAAATTTTGGATTTATGATTTAATTGTTACTACCTGCTTCTGTTGTTGCTTCCGCCCGCCCACTACCGTGGGGAATAGTGTCTTGACTAAGAGTTTGATATAATAGCTTTAAGATTATTAAGTGATTTCTATGGACATCATATTCAGAGCCATCGGCGTACTTGGTCTCATCAGCATCATTTTTGGGGTGCTGGCCAAACAGGAACAACGTCAGCATCTGCTGTTTATTGTTGGCGGGGCACTGCTCCTGACTTACAGTATTTACCTCGGCGATGTTATTTTTATGGCGCTCCAGAGTTTTTTTACCGGCGCGGCCGTGTTTAAACTGTTGCAGCTGGCCGGTCAGCCAAGCCTGTGGGAGCGATTCAAGCATTTATTCCATAAGTAACTATGAAGATATCCTTCCATGGCGCCTGTCGGACCGTCACCGGCTCTTGTTTTCTGGTCCAGACCGAGCAGAGCCGGTTTTTGGTTGACTGCGGGATGTTCCAGGGCACCAAGTTTTCGGAAGAGCGTAATATTGGGCAGTTTGGCTTTGACCCCAAGAGTCTTGATTTTGTACTGCTGACGCACGCGCATACGGACCACTGTGGCCGGCTACCCAAGCTGTGTAAAGAGGGTTTCCGCGGCCCTGTTTACTGTACGGCCCCGACCCGCGACTTTGCCCGGGTGATGCTTTTGGACTCGGCGCGGGTTATTTTTAATGAAGCCCTGGCAGAAGATCGGTTACCCTTGTACTTAGACAAAGACGTTAATCAGGCGATCAGCCAGTGTATTGCGCTGCCGTATCGGCGAGAAAAACGGGTGGCGCCGGACGTCAAGATTAAGCTGCGCGATGCCGGGCATATTCTTGGTTCAGCCTTTTTTGAGATCTGGGTTAAGGCAGCGGGGCGAGAGCGGAAGCTAGTTTTTTCCGGCGACCTGGGAAACCCGCCGGCGCCAATCATTGAAGACACCGAGTTCGTTGATGGGGCTGATGTCCTGGTGATGGAGTCCACCTATGGCGGACGCCAGCACGAGTCAGCGGCTCTGCGATTGAAACTTTTAACCCAGGCAATTATTGAATCGGTTGGTCAGGGCGGTACCCTGATGATCCCGGCCTTTGCTTTGGAACGCACCCAAGAGATTTTGTATGAACTCAATAGTTTGGTGGAAAACAAGAAAATTCCGCCGATACCGATTTTTGTGGATAGTCCCTTGGCGATCAAGGCGACTGAAGTGTACAAAAAATACACCAGCATGTATGACGCCGAGTCGCGCGCGCTGATGAATGCCGGCGATGACCTGTTTAATTTTCCGGGGTTGCGGTATACCGCCACTCCAGCCCAGTCCAAGAAGATTAATACTACGCCGGCACCCAAAGTCATCCTGGCGGGCAGCGGTATGCTCGCCGGCGGGCGCATCGGCTACCACCTCAAATTTAATCTGCCCGATCCTAAAAGTCATCTTTTAATCATTTCCTGGCAGCCCAAAGGCGGCCTGGGCCGGCAGCTCCTGGAAGGCGCCAAGAGCGTGTTCGTTGCCGGTGAGCGGGTGCGGGTGCGTGCCAAAGTCTCCGCCATCGGCGCCTACTCGGCGCACGCCGACCAACCTAAGCTCCTGCGTTGGGTCCTGCCCATGAAGCGGCCGCGGCCAGGGCACGTCTTTGTGGTGCATGGTGAAGAACAGGCCAGTCAGCGCATCGCCGACGGTTTAGCGCAGAAATTAAAGCTCAACGCCATTGTGCCGAGGGAGGGGAGGGGGTATGAGGTGTAAGATTAAGACTACGAATACAACTACGAATGTACGAATAGTTACTAATATACGAATATCCTCACTGGTAAGCTGTGGTTAGGCCCTAACCCTTAATTTCCTGATTCGTATATTCGTAACTATTCGTAAATTCGTAGTCCCAGTATATTCGTAGTCTTGATTTGGAGGAATGAGTTTGTTTGCTTTTTTTGCCGGTTGGCACTATAGTGACGACAGGTCAGAAGAGGGGCTGTCCTATGGGGGGATTGCTCTTTTTATTTCAACGGAAATATAGGGAAAGAGAGGTTAGAAATGGACGATTGGATGAATCGGTTCAAGCAGCTCGGAGCCTTGTGGGTGCATGACGGCGAACCTAAGCGGCCGCACGCGCTCTTGACCGCCGGCGGGCACAGCGACGGGTTTTTCAACGGATCCCGGATCGTTGAGGATCCCACAATGTTGTGTCATGTCGTGACCGCTTTCTTCGCCGCGTACTGCCGGGAGGAGGGCACGGTCCTGCCCGATCGGGTCATTGGGTCGGCTCATGGCGCTACGCCGCTGGCCGTTGAGCTCGGCCGGATGATGGGCTGCAAGATCGGCTGGACCGAGCCGCAGTCCGACGGCAGTATGCTACTCAAACGTTTTGACGTGAGAGGTCAGTGCGTGCTCGTGGTGGAAGATGTGATGACGAGCGGCGCGACTACTCGCTCCATCATTGAGGCGGTGCAGGCTGCCGGTGGCGCGGTACTGCGTCTGGTGCTGGTCGTGTTCAATCGGTCAAGGATGACCGCGCTGGATGGCCGGCCGATCATCTCGCTCGTCCATCATCCGCTCAACGAGTGGAAGGTGCAACAGTGGGGTACCTGTCCGCTCTGCGCGCAGGGCTCGGAAGCGGTGCGACCCAAGGCCAACTGGGCGGCCCTGACCGCCGACTACCCACAGGAGGGCTGACAAAGATGCGACAGTCATTGACACCGGCACAACGTCTGTTCGTGGCCCTGGACTTCGCTACGATTGAGGAGGCCATAGCTACGGTACGGCTGCTCACTCCGCTGGGGGTGTACTTCAAGGTGGGGTTGCCGAGGTGTTGGGTGGGGGTGAATCTGTAGAGACGCAGCATGCTGCGTCTCTACCCAAAAGAGGCTGAATAGTCTCTCTCCCTAAGGAGGGGAACGGTAGATTATATATCCAAATTCTTCACGCTCTTGGCGTGCGTCTGGATGAACCGTTTGCGCGGGGCCACTTCAGCGCCCATGAGAATGTCAAAGATTTCATCAGCTTTGGCCGCGTCAGCGATCGTCACGCGCTTCATCAGCCGGGTGTCCGGGTTCATGGTCGTGCTCCACAGCTGTTCGGGGTTCATTTCGCCTAAGCCTTTGTAGCGCTGGATGTTGATCTTTGGTCCGGCGGATTTTTCAGTTTTTTCGGCGGCGGCCTTTTCGGGCGATTCATACATGGGCGATTCCTGAATCGCCCCTACTGTTTCATCAGCTCCGTCTGCCATGCCTTCCACGATTTCCATACCCTTGCCTTTGGTCAGCTCGCTGACGAGCTTTTCTTTCTCCTCATCAGTGTAGACCCAGGTGATGTCTTTGCCGATCTTAATAGAATAAAGCGGCGGCTGGGCCACATAGAGGTGTCCGCCGCGGATGATGTCCGGGAAGTAGCGGTAGAAGAGGGTCAGGAGCAGCGTGCGGATGTGGGCGCCGTCCACGTCAGCATCAGTCATGATGATGATGCGGTTGTAGCGCAGCCGCTCCAGGTCAAACTGTTCGCCGAAGTTAGTGCCCAGCGCGATGATCAGCGACTTCAGCTCGTTATTGGCCAGCATCTTATCAATCCGCGCCCGCTCCACATTAAGGATCTTACCCCGCAAGGGGAGGATCGCTTGGAACTCGCGATTACGGCCCTGTTTGGCCGAGCCGCCGGCGCTGTCGCCCTCCACGATATAGAGCTCGCATTCTTCAGTCTTGCGGCTGGAGCAGTCGGCCAGCTTGCCCGGCAGGGTCATGCCTTCCAGCGCGCCTTTACGCAGGACAGTGTCGCGGGCGGCTCGGGCGGCCAGACGAGCGCGGGAGGCCAGGAGACACTTACCAATAATCGCCTCCGCGTCTTTGGGGCTTTCTTCCAGGAAAATTGAAAATTGCTCGTTCATGACGCTCTCCACGGCGGTGCGCGCTTCCACGTTACCGAGCTTGGCCTTGGTCTGACCCTCAAACTGCGGATCGGTTAATTTTACCGAGATGACGGCGGTCAGGCCCTCGCGGACGTCTTCGCCGGTCAGGTTGTCGTCTTTTTCTTTGAGGTAGCCTTTGGCCCGGGCGTAGGTGTTGATCGTTCGCGTCAGCGCGGTCCGGAAGCCCATCAGGTGCATGCCGCCTTCGGGGTTGTAGATATTGTTGGCAAAGGGCAGGACGATCTCCTGGTAGTCCTCGGCGTAGCGCACGGCCACTTCCACCTGCGTGCCCTCAAAGTCTTTATTCACGTAGAAGACATTGTCGTGTTTAGATTCTTTATTGATATTGAGGTGTTTGACGTACGAGGCAATCCCGCCCTCAAAGTGAAAGGTGTACTCCAGAGCGGGCAGGGTAATGTTCTTGTTGAACCGTTTGGAGTGGTAGCTGATGGTCTCCCGCTCGTCAATGACGGTGATGGTGATGCCTTTGGTCAGGTAGGCCTGCTGGCGGAAGTGGTCCAGGATGGTTGGCAGGGTAAAAACAGTCACCGAAAAAATTTCTTTATCTGGTTTGAAGGTTACCGTTGTACCCGTATCTTTGGTTTTGCCAATGGGCGCGGCTTTCTTGACCGGTTTGCCGCGCTTGTACTCCTGCATCCACAGCTTGCCGTCACGGCGCACTTCCGCGCGTGTCCACTCGGACAGCGCGTTGACCACCGAGACGCCGACACCGTGCAGACCGCCGGAGACTTTGTAGCCGCCCTGGCCGAATTTACCGCCGGCGTGCAGCTTGGTCAGGACCGTTTCCAGGGCCGAAACTTTAGTCGTCTGGTGGATGTCTACCGGAATGCCGCGGCCGTTGTCGCTGACCGAGGCGATGTCCGTGCCGTCCGCGTCGCGCGTCAGGCGCACGATGATGGTATTGGCGTAGCCGCCCATGGCTTCGTCAATGCCGTTGTCCACCACTTCCCAGAGCAGGTGGTGCAGCCCTTCAGTGGCGGTGTTGCCGATGTACATGCCCGGGCGCTTGCGCACCGGGTCCAGGCCTTCCAGGACAGTGATTTGTTCCGCGCCATAGCTGCTGGCAGCTGGCTTTTTACTTGCTTTACTCATAAGTATTTGAGTCCTTTTTTATTATAACCGTGATTTTAAAATCCAGGTTTTGAGACCTTTTTTGTTAACCGGGGTTTTAAAACCCCGGTTAACCTGGCTAAAAAACTGTTTCTATTTTAGCATATTTGTTAATTTTTTTCCACTTTTTATGGTCAATTTTATTATTCAATTTTAGCCATTATTTATCTTGTGGACAAGGCCTTTTTTCTCCCAAGCAGAAATTGTTTAAATTTAAAGTTTTAATCATTTTGTGGTATAATTTTGTAACATGTAGCGTGTAACATGTAGCTTAAATAGTTGTGAGTTACAAGCTACAAGCTACACGCTACATGTTACACGTTTTATGGATAATCCCAATCAAGAAATCAGCGGGTTTACCGGCATTGAGCTGCACGAAGCCTACTGGTGGGTGACCCACCGCGCGCTCTTACACCGTGTGGTCGTGGTGGCGCTGGTGGTTATTTGTTTGGCGCTCTGGGGCCTAACACTCTGGGGGCTCGTTCGGTATTGGTTAATTGATTGGGCGCCGTATCAGCAGCAGCAGCAAGAGTTGGCCACGCCACTGATTAATTACGGCTACTTCCGGCAGAAGCACGCGCCGCGCGCAGTCGAGATCTCCGGCGTGCAGGTGTTGCCGCTGGGCAACAACCGCTATGATTTTGCCGCCGAGATGAGCAATCCCAATACGGAGTGGGCGATTAGTTCACTGCGGTACGTTTTTACTTTTAGCGGACAGGCAGAGCGTCAGGTCAAGGAAACCTTTGTTTTGCCCGGTCAGCATAAATACCTGATTGACCTGGGTGTGGAATCGCTCTCCCGGGTGGGTGACGTGCGGCTGGTGATTGAGGATCTGACCTGGCGTCGCGTGGCTGCTGACTTTGCCGCTTACCAAGCTTCCGCTCTTGATTTCGCCATCAGTGACGTCAAGTTTGTGTCTGCCGGTGAATTGAAATCGCAGAATCTGCCGGTGAGCAAAACTCGTTTTACGGTCAAGAACAACAGCCCCTATAATTACTGGGAAGGCGGCTTTTACATTCTCTTGTACCGCGGGCCGGGTTTAGTCGGCATCAACTATCTGGTCCAGCAGTACCTTGATTCTGGCGCGGCAGTCAATATGGATGTCAGCTGGTACCAGCATGTGTCAACACCCGATCGGGTGGAAGTGGTTCCGGATATTAACCTGTTTAATCCTGGTATTTTTCGTCCGATTGAGGCCGGCTCCGGCGAGCTGAAGTGAGACTTTTTTGTTTTACTCTTTTGCCATAATGAAGAAGTAAGATTAAAGATTTAAGAAGTAAGATTTAAGAATGCTTCCTTTTCTCTGTTTTCACTTAAATCTTAATTCTTAAATCCTAAATCTTTAATCCTAATCTTACTTCTTCATTATTGACCCGATGCTTTTTTGAGCAAATTGTCTTTCTATGCATGGACTGTTGGCGCGATTAAAGAATTTTGATTGGGTGCTGATGGGGAGCGCCTTTTTATTAGTGTCTTTCGGTCTAGCCGTGGTCTACGGAGTGACGTTGTCGCGCGAGGTTCCGGATTGGAGTAATTTGCAGAAGCAGGGCATCGCTGCCGTGCTGGGGTTTGTCCTGTTTTTCCTGTTTTCCCTCCTGGATTACACCCTCCTGTACCGTTTGGTCTACTGGTTCTATGGCTTGTCCGTGGCGCTGTTGAGCGCGGTGCTTATTTTCGGGGTGACTATTCGCGGTACGCGCGGTTGGTTCAGTCTGGCGGGTTTCAATTTCCAACCGGTGGAATTCGTGAAAATAGCGGTGATTATCATGCTGGCGTACTATTTTTCCCGGCGAACTCGCCCCTTCAACCAGATGCGGTATTTTCTCGTCAGCGGACTTCTTGTTTTTGTCTTGTTTGCCCTCGTCATTCTCCAGCCCGATTTCGGTTCTGGCCTGATGCTATTTTTTATTTGGCTGGGGCTGCTCCTGATCATCGGTCCGCGTCCGCGTCAGCTCTTGAGCTTCGCGGCGGTGGGGGTGGTGGCGTTTGTCGTGCTGTGGAATTTTGTGTTCGCGCCATATCAGCAAGACCGCCTCCGGACATTTATCAATCCGCAGGCCGATCCGCTCGGGTCAGGCTACAATGTGACCCAGTCCGTTATTGCTATCGGTTCGGGTGGTCTGGTGGGGCGCGGTTTGTCCTTTGGCTCGCAGTCACAGCTCAAATTTTTACCTGAAGCGCAGACTGACTTTGTTTTTGCGGTGATCGCCGAAGAGTTTGGCCTCTTGGGCGTGCTTTTGCTACTGGGGTTGTTCACGGTCATGATGTACCGTTTGTACAAAATCGCTCGCCGTTGCCGTGATGATTTCCCCCTTTTTCTTATTCTCGGGGTGATGGTACTCTTACTCTCGCAGCTCCTCATGAACATCGGGATGAATTTGGGTATGGCGCCCGTCACCGGTATCACCTTGCCGCTGGTCAGCTACGGCGGCAGCTCACTCCTGTTTATGTTGTTTGCGCTCGGCTTGGCGCATAGCGTCAGAACTAGAGGATAATTTTTTGACTAATGGTTGCAGAGATGATATAGTGAATCTATGCCAATACTGCCGAACAATTCTTCCCGACGATACCATCCTTTTTTTGATGAGAACCTTAAGCTGGTATCGTACTGTCCGCTCTGTGACAGTCATTACAACTTGCTTGAGGCACGCATTCTGGAAGAACAGGAGGGCGCGAGTTTGATTTACATCCGCTGCCGTAAGTGTCAGAGTTCCATTTTGGCCCTTATTTTCAATAATCACATGGGCGTCAGCTCGGTCGGCCTGGTGACTGACCTGAATCCCGAAGAAGTGCTGCGTTACCGTTCGGCCGGTGAGGTGGCCGAGGACGATGTGCTCTGGAGCTACCAGTACTTGCAAAAAATCGATACTGTGGTAGAATTGTTAGGCTAAGTTATTTTAGTACTGTGAGTATCAAGATTTATTAAAAAATCTTTTTTATTTTAGCCAAAACTTATGGATTCACTCCTCTTGAAAGCGGTTAAACGAGAAGAACTTGGTAAGCAGGTCGCGACCTTGCGGCAGAGCGGTTTCATCCCGGCGGTGCTCTATGGTAAGAAGACCGACAATGCCAATTTAATGGTTCAGGATGTTGAATTTGGTAAAATTCTGGCCGCGGCCGGCGAGAGCACGTTGATTGATCTGCAGGTCGGGGCAGCCGCCCCGGTCAAAGCTTTGATTTATGACGTGCAGTATGGCACGCTGCAGCACAACATTATCCATATTGATTTTTATCAGGTACGGATGGACGAGAAGATTACCGCCACGGTGCACGTGCGTTTTGTCGGTAGTGCGCCGGCGGTCAAAGAGCAGGGCGGTGTGTTGATTACCGGTTTGGCAGAGATTGACATTAAATGTTTCCCGGCTGACCTGCCCCATGAGCTGACCGTGGACCTGTCCGGTCTTAAGAATTTTTCCGACAAGATCGTGGTCAGAGATCTGCCGGTGGGTGACAAAGTGGAAGTGCTGGCGAGCGCCGATACTATGGTTGCCATGGTGACCGCGCCGCGAGAAGAGGAAGTGGTGACCGTTGAAGCGCCAGTGGAAGGTGTTTTGCCCGAAGTGGTGGGTCAGGAAGGTAAGGACGGGGCTGAAGAGGCTGTGCCCGAAGTTAAGGAAGCTAAGAAAGAGTAGGGTTAGTAATAAGTATGAAGAAATAAGATTTAAGATTTAAGATTAAAGATTTAAGACGGCTTTCTTTAATCTTTAATCTTAAATCTTGTTTTTTCATTATGGCAAAAAGTAAAAACAAAAAATCATCGGTCGCCAAACAATCGGCCGGGGTCGCTCCGCGACGTACGGGTCAGTATATTATTTATTTTTTCTCGATGGTTGTCGCTCTGGCAGCCATCTTTTTGTTGGTTAAAGTCACACCAGTGCCACAGTCCGATCTGCCGGTATTTCCGGCCGCAGCAGCAGTGTGTCAGGCTTACCGTTCCCTGGACGGCGTCTGCTTGACTGATGCGGCCGCCGCTAATCTCTTGCCTGTTGGCGTGATGATTGAGAATTATTTTGAGGCCCGCCCGCCCCACAATTTGACGCGGGCGCAGCTGGTCTATGAGGCGGTGACTGAAGGCGGCATTCCGCGGCTGTTGGCGGTCTACGCGACTGACGAGCCGATTGATGAGATTGGTCCGATCCGTTCCGCTAGACCCTATTTCGTAGAGTGGGCCGAAGAACTGCGCGCTATGTACTGGCACAGCGGCGGCAGTCCGCAGGCGCTGACGTATTTAGCTGCCACCAATCGTGTCTATGACGTCAATGAGTTTTCTCGCGGCGCCTTCTTCTGGCGTGACAGCAGTCTGAACCGGCCACACAATCTGTTTACCTCGAGTGAGCGTATTCAAAAATATCAAACCAAGATTGAGGCCAAGACCACCGGCGTGTATCAGCCGTGGACGTTTGTGGATGATCCAGAGCTCTCAGCGCGCCAAGACATCGCTACTCATTTCAGCTTTAATTACTCACCGTATAATAATTACTTTACCGAGTGGCAATATAATAAACAGGAAAATCGGTACTATCGGTTTCAGGGCGGGCAGGCGCATCTGGATAGTAATGGCGAGCAGGTCAGCGCCAAGAATATTATTTTTCAATACATTCCGACCTATGTGATAGACCGTATTGGCCGCCAGGATATAGATACCTTTGGCAGCGGCAGAATACTCCTGTTCCAGAACGGGGGAGTGACGGAGGGTACGTGGGAGAAAACGGTGAAGGGTGAACGTACTTTGTTTCTCAATGCTGACGGCAGTGCCGTACGGTTTAACCGCGGTACCACCTGGATTACGGCTATGCCGATTGGGTATGAGGTAGAGTATTGAAAATAAATGCCGTAGTGTTCTATACTAAACCCATGAGTACTGACGAAGAAAAATTTAATTCCGCTAAGAATGATGCCACTCGATTCTATAGCGAGGTAGGTAAAGTTTTTTGTCCTTATTTAAGTAAGGATGTCCATTTTAATACAGAGGGATTACAACATTTAATTTTTAAATCATGGAATACAACTCGTTCTCAGGATGAACAGTATATAAGGTTACGTCTGTTACCTTTGGCTGTAAGAATTATTAAGAAATCTGCTACTCTCCAAGAATATTGCGAACGAAATATGTTGGTCAGGCAGAAAATTAATTCTCGCTGGGAGAAGAGAATGAAATTAGTACGGTATTATGTTTTTATTGCCGTTATGCCAAATCAAGGCGTACGACTCAAGGTAGTCGTAAAAGAAGTTATGGTAGTCAACCGTTCTTTTGGAGTGTTTATCCTTCTTGGAAGATTGAGTCTGATAGTTCCGGTAAAAAACGTAGAGTTTTTTATTCCGGAGATTTGGAGTCTATTTAAATAAAAAAGCACCTGTCTGCGGTTTATGTATTGACCGCGAGAGGGCCAAAGCCCTCACAAGTGCCAATGTCATTATAGTATAAGTATTAAAGAATTGCAATGTTTAAACAATTATCCACATTTTTGTTGTAAATTTAGGATTATCAGCCGATTATGGCCCAAGAGGTCTTTTTTTATTTCCAGAGAATAGTGGGGGAGGATTTGTTTAATCAATTTAGTGAAGGCCTTGGTTTGTCGCGGGTCAAATTCTAAGAGCATCAGCCGCGGCTGCTGTTGGCGTTTGGCCATTTGCTTTAAGAATTGGCGGTAGAGTTTCAGTCCTCGTTCGCCGGTAAACAGTGCCCTTGGCGGCTCAAAACGTAGGCCAATGGTTTCGGCCGAGGTGTTATTTTTCCAATTTGACCAGCCATAGGGCAGGTTGGCGACGAGCGCATCCAGTTTGATATTTTTGAGTGGTGCCAAGAGCGAGCCTGGCAGAAAGGTAATACGATGACTCACCTGGTGTCTATGGGCATTGGTTTTGGCTAGTGCCAGCGTTTTAGCTGATACGTCCGTGCCGTAGATTTTAGTTTTTGGTGCGTGTTTGGCGATCGCAACGGCAATACAGCCGGAACCGGTGCCGATGTCCGCGATGGCTGAGAGCTGAGAGCTGGTAGTTGGTAGTTGGTTTAAAGTTTCTTCAACCAAGAGTTCAGTTTCGGGGCGGGGGATGAGGGCGTTTTTGTTGATGGTAAAGTCCAGACCAAAAAATTCTTTATGCCCGACAAGGTAGGCGATTGGTTCACCTTTGGTTCGTCGCGCAATCAGTTTTTGAAAAGCAGCGTGTTGTCGTCTGGTCAGTATTTTTTCCGGATGAGTGTAGAGGTATTCTTTTGGTTTTTTAAGTATATGAGATAATAAAATCTCCGCGTCAAGTGTGGCGATTTTCGTCTTTGATGGCTGTAATTGTTGGACAGCTAATGTGAGCGTTTGACGGAGAGAGAGCATAAAAATTACGAATTACAAATTACGAATTACGAATAAATATCAAACAATTCGTAATTTTTAATTCGTAATTCGTAATTATCCTTTGTCTGCTTGTTTAAGCGCGGCGATGATCGGCTCAATATTGCCGTTGATGATACTGTCAATACCGAACCAGTTTTCTTTGACGCGGTGATCCGTCACCCGATCTTGGGGGAAATTGTAGGTGCGGATTTTTTCACTGCGGTCGCCGCTGCCAATTTGACTTTTGCGGTTGGCGGCTCGCTGGGCGCGGTTTTTTTCTTCCACGGCCGCTAGCAGCCGCGAGCGCAGCACCTGCAGGGCTTTGGTCTTGTTTTGCAGCTGGCTGCGCTCATCCTGGCAGGCGACGACCAGACCGGTCGGCAGGTGGGTGATGCGGACCGCCGAGTCGGTGGTGTTGACACCCTGGCCGCCTTTGCCACCGGCGCGAAAGACATCAATACGTAGATCTTCTGGTTTGATTTCTATATCCACTTCCTCTGCTTCCGGCAATACTGCCACCGTGACGGCCGAAGTATGAATACGGCCGCTCTTTTCAGTTTCCGGTACGCGCTGGACGCGATGCGTCCCGCTCTCGTATTTCAAATCACCATAGACTTTGCCACCGGTAACGGAGAAAATAACTTCTTTAAAGCCGCCAATGCCGGTGCGATTGGCATCAATGATTTTAGTTTTCCAGCCTTGGTTTTCGGCGTAGCGGGAGTACAGGCGAAACAGTTCAGCGGCAAACAGCGCGGACTCGTCTCCGCCGGTGCCGGCGCGGATTTCCATGATGACATTTTTTTTGTCCAGCGGATCGGCCGGATTGAGCAGATCGTTGACCGTGCGCTGTAGCTGCTCACGGCGCGTCTGCAGTTCCAGCGCTTCCACTTCGGCCAGTTCGCGCAGTTCAGGGTCGTTATCCTGCAGGGTTAACTGGTTATCGCTGATTTGCCGCTCAACCATTTCCAGCTCGCTGACCGCGGTCATGGTTTCTTTCAGTTCATTGTAGCGCTGTGACAGAGTTTTTAACTTTTGGGGATTGGCGGTAACTGAAACATCCTGGAGTTGCTGTTCCAGATCGGCGTACTCTTGCTGTACTTCTTGGATATTCATAGTGTTAGATGTTTGGTAACCATCTCAACCATTACCCCGCCCTTGCCAGGATGTTTCTTATCGCTGGATAGTGTTGGTAGTCAGAGTGATTGATCCGTCTTCGTCCCGCCAGACGGGACATGGCGGATGAATTTTACCTTGGTCTGCTCTGCGCCCGCCGCGGCGGACTTGAGCAGCCCGTAAAATTCAAAAACCCGCTTTGCCATTATACCAAAAGATTTGGCAATAGACGAAGCGGGCTTCAAAAGTTACTCTTCAGCAGAGACGGTTTTCTTGGCTTTAGCTTTAGCCTGTTTAGTCGCGGCTCGTTTAGCGCGCTTGACTTTTTTGCCCCGACTGGCGAACGCGGCGGCGCTGGCTTTTTCCAATTTTTGTTTGAATTTATCGACGCGACGCGCGGTGTCAACCAGTTTTTGGGTGCCGGTGTAGAACGGATGACACATAAAACACAGCTCCGTCTCAATTTCCTTGACGGTGGAGCCGACCGTGAAGCTATTGCCGCAGGCGCAGGTGACCTTGGCCTCTTTGTAGTATTCCGGGTGAATATCCTTTTTCATAAACAATATTTAATACAGAATGCCCGTACTATAGCATAGAGTTTGAAATAATGCAAGAATTACGAATTACCCCGAAAGAGCCCCTTTAGGGCTAATTACGAATGACTAAAATCCCAAATCCCAATATCTCATAATGCCAAAGTTTAAAATCCAAATGACAAATCAATGCCAAATATCAAAGCTCTAATGCCAAAAGTTTGGATATTTGACATTAGACATTAAGCATTGACTGGTCATTTGTCATTAGGAATTTGTCATTGCCTGGGGTATTGGGATTTGGGATTTTTAATGTTTAATAATTTCTATGCTTGCCTGTATTTTAACTTGATTATTTATCAATTACCGAGTATAGTATATACGGAATTTAGAAAATCTATGGGTAATTTTATATCATAGGGTAATCCATCATATGACGAAAAAAAGAATCATTATTATTGGAGCAGTGGTCGTGGTGATCGGCGCCGCGCTCTATTTTCGCGGAGGTGATAAGCAGAGTGTGGAATATACTACCACGCCAGTCGTCCGTCAGGATCTGACCCAGACGGTTTCCGCCACCGGGCAGATCAAGAGCGCTGAAGAAATTGAACTTAATTTCGCGGCCAGCGGGCGGATTACTGGTATGACAGCAGTCGTCGGCCAGCCAGTGACGGCCCGGCAGGTGCTGGCTCGTTTGGATGCCGGTGATCTGGCGGTGCAGTTGCGGCAGTACCAGGCTACTCTGGCATCAGCGCAGGCTAACCTTCAGAAAGTACTGGATGGCGCTACGGAGCCGGAACTGCAGGTGGCCGAATCTCAAGTCGAGAATGCGGCAGCGGCCTATAACGCCGCGCTGACCAGTCTGCATAATACACAGAAAGATCGTGATGAGAATATGACGATTTACCGTGATACCGCGCTTAATGATATCCGTAATTATCTTTTTAAAGCCAGGGCATCGCTGGATGTTATCCAGACGGTATATAACGATCCGGCCGGCAAAGATTACATCAGCATTAAGAACCCTCAATATTTAATTAACACCAAAGTACAGCGTGAGGATGCGCTGACGATACTCTCGGCCAGTGATCAGGTGCTCGTCAATGCCAAGGCGAGCGGCGATCAGCAACAAATCTTGGCAGCGCTCAATAATGTCAAGTTGTCACTCAATCAGGTGGCGCTGGCGCTTGATTCAATGTACAACGCGCTGTTGGCGTCCATCACCTCCGCCTCATTCCCCGAAGCCAGTCTGGATACGCTCAAGACGACCATTCGGACCGAACAGACGACTATCAGTACTGGCATTAATACTTTACAGACTGACGCGTCCAATCTGCAGACCAAGCGACTCTACTATGATAATGCGGTGGCGAGCGCTGAAGATACGCTTGAGATCAAGCAGCAAGCCTGGGATTTAGCCAAAGCGCAGTACGCGGTGACGGCGGCTGATCCGAAGAAGAGCGATGTGGCCTATTACAGCGCGCTGGTGGATCAGGCGGCAGCGCAGGTCGCTGCTATTCAGCAGAAAATGTCGGATCGGGTCATCACGGCGCCGGTGGCCGGGGTGGTTACCAAAGTTAACAACTCCATTGGTGAGTACGCTAGTTTAACAACGCCGGTGGTGGTGATGCTGGGCGACCAGCAGTTTGAAATTGAGGTGGACGTGCCTGAGTCTGATATTGCCAAGATTTCCGTTGGCGATGAAGCCAAGGTGACGTTGGATGCCTTTGGCGACGAGGCGCTATTTACCGGTCATATTATTTTGATTGAACCGGCCGAGACGGAAATTTCCGGTGTAGTGTACTATAAAGTCAAAGTGAATATTGATGAAACAGAATACGACATCAAGCCGGGCATGACCGCCAACGTTGATGTGCTGACCGATAGCCGTACCGGCGTGTTGGTTATTCCTCAGCGCGCGGTGGTGGAGGGGAAGGTACAGGTGTTGACCGATGCCGAGGCTAACCAGGTGGCAGATCGTGCGGTGCAGACTGGCTTGAAGGGCGATGACGGTCTCGTGGAAGTCGTTTCTGGTTTGAGTGAGGGCGAGAACGTGGTGACATTTGTGAAGAACGGCAGTAAATAGAAGTTAGAAAGTTGAAAGTTATAAAGTTATAAAGTTAAAAGTTGTAGAACTTTCTAACTTTTAACAGGAGTTACGCACTTCTAAAATTTTCAGCTAATTTTAGAGTAACAATAAAAATTATTAACAGCTAATTTTAGCCAATTTTTATTAAAAGTGCGTAACTCCTGCTTTTAACTTTATAACTTTCAACTAATTGTATGGATCCAATCATCAAAATAACAAACCTGACTAAAGAATTCGCCAACGATGAGGTCGTGACCAAGGTCCTGCACGGCGTTAGTTTTGATGTCATGCCCGGTGAATTCGTGGCGATTATGGGGCCGTCCGGTTCGGGTAAATCAACCTTGATGCATATCTTGGGTTTTTTGGATACGTTAACCAGCGGGCAGTATTTATTTAAAGGCAGGGATGTTAGTCAATTGACCGAGGCGGAAATGGCGCAGACGCGGCTGCGGGAGATTGGCTTTATTTTCCAGTCATTCAACTTGCTGGCGCGAACCAGCGTGCTTGACAATGTGATGCTGCCGCTGGTGTATAACCGCGCGGTCAAGGAAAATGATCGTCGCGTCATTGCCAGTAAAGCGCTGGCAGCGGTCGGCCTGGGTCACCGGCTGGATTACCTCTCGAACAAATTGTCCGGCGGTGAGAAACAGCGCGTGGCGATTGCCCGCTCACTCGTCAATAACCCTGACGTGATTTTCGCGGACGAGCCGACCGGCAACCTAGACTCTAAGTCCGGCGCGCAGGTGATGGAGATTCTCGAAGATTTGAATGAGCAGGGCAAGACGATTATTCTCGTGACCCATGAGAAGTATACCGCTGAACACGCGCAGCGCATTCTCCGCACGAAGGATGGTTTGTTAGTCTCTGATGAACGGGTCAGTAATCGGATTGTCGCTAAAGACGGGGGAGAGCTTAAGAAATAATTACGAATTAATAATTACGAATTACGAATTGGTCAAGTATCATTCGTAATTCGTAATTCGTAATTCGTAATTTATGTACCTATTGGATATTTACCGTACGGCGGACCGGTCGCTCCGATCAAACAAGAAACGCGCCTTACTAACAATGCTCGGCGTGATTATTGGGATTACCGCGGTGATTGTGATTATGTCGGTGGGCGCGGGGGCGCAGAGTCTGATCATTAATCAGCTCGAAGGCCAGGGTGCCAACCTCATTGGCGTGCTGCCGGGCGCCGCTGACGATGCCGGCCCGCCCGCTTCAGCCATGGGAATTTTAGTCACCACGCTGAAGTATGATGATTACCGTGAGCTCTTGAACAAAGCCCGAGCGCCGCACATCGTGGCGGCCGCGCCGTATTCACGCGGGGTCGGCAGCGTCGTCTGGCAGAATCGGAGTATTGACGGGACGTTTGTCGGCTCGGGCTACCAGTATTTGGACGTTGAGGGGATCGATCTTGCGGCTGGCCGGTTTTTGACCGAAGAAGAAGAGCGGAGCTTGGCGCGCGTGGCCATACTGGGGCCGGGGGTGGTGGAGGACCTGTTTGTGGAGGCGGATCCGATTGGCGAGAAAATTAAAATTAACAAAGAGAATTTTACGGTCATTGGGACAATGAAACAGAAAGACGTCAGCGGTCTGGATGACCCGAGCGACGTCATTGTGATTCCTGTTTCCTCGGCGCAGAAGCTACTCCTGGGCATCGACCACCTGGGGTTTGCCCGGGCCAAGGTTGACTCGCCCGAGAATGTGGAGAGCAGCATGGAAGACGTCCGGTCGATACTACGTGAGCAGCACGACATTGACGAGCCGGCTGATGATGATTTCTCGGTTCGCTCAATTGCTGACGCGATTAAGACGCTGACCAGCATTACCGACGCGCTCAAATATTTCCTGACGGCGATCGCGGCCATCGCGCTCTTTGTCGGCGGCGTGGGGATCATGAATATTATGCTCGCGGCGGTGACGGAGCGGACGCGCGAGATCGGCCTACGCAAAGCCGTCGGCGCCACGCGGGAAAATATCCTTAGCCAATTTTTGGTCGAAGCAGTTATGCTGACATTTTCCGCCGGGGTGATCGGGATTGTCATTGGCGCGCTGATCGCGTTTCTGATCGCCAGCGTGGCCCAGTACCTTGGGTACAGCTGGGATTTTGTCGTGTCCCTAGACTCTATCTTAATCGCCTGTGTGGTCTGTATCGGGATCGGGGTAACGTTTGGCTACTACCCGGCGCGCCGGGCGGCGGGCCTGAATCCGATTGAGGCGCTGCGGTATGAATAGAGGTTAGAAATTAGAAATTGGAAACTAGAAATTAAAATACTTTATGACGTGGATTGTGTTGTCATTATCAGCCGCCTTTCTGTGGTCGTGGGTGAATGTGGTGGACAAGAACGTTGTTTCCAAGCTGGTCAAGGATGTTTACTTTCCCCTCACCATGTGGGGAGTCTTGGGTTTAATTGGCTCGGTACTGGTGCTAGCGTTTCATTTCCGTCGCTGCATTTACTGCTCTGGAGCCTGATTACCAGCATCAGCTATCTCGGCGGGACCTGGTTTTATTTTAAAGCGATGAAAATCGGCGAGGCCTCCCGCGTGGCCCCGGCTTTGAGCCTGAACCAAATCTGGGCAGTGCTCCTGGCCACGGTCTTTTTGGGTGAAATTTTCAGCTGGGTGATTTATATTGGGGTGGCGTTTATTTTTTTGGGTTGCTTTTTCATCTCCTACAGCAAGGATTTTTGGCGCCTGAAGGGCCAAGTGCTGCCGCTCATGATCGCCGGGACTATTTTGTACAGCTCGGGCGGTATTATTTCTAAGTATTTAGTCGGTTTTTATGATTACTGGCCGGTGTTTGCCTATGGCCGGCTCTTCTCCGGCGTTATTTTGTTCGTGTATTTCATCTGGCGTTTCCGGACCATGCGACAGGAGAGCTGGCGGGTCTACACTTTCTCCGCATTGTCCGAAACATTAACAGTGATCGCTGGCGTCCTCTATATCGCGGCTCTGGTGACTGGGCCGGCGGCGCTGGTTAGCGCGGTGAACGCCAGTCACTATGTTTGGATTTTTATTTGGTCAATTCTCCTAAGTCTCTGGCTGCCACAGATTTTGAAAGAAGAACTGCGCCGCGGCTCGCTCGTGATGAAGAGTCTGGCGATTAGTTTCATTATCGTAGGTGTTGTTATTATTTCTCTCTATACTGTGGATTACGAAACTGTGGATTACGAAACTCCCTTAATCAACTAAGATTTGATATACTAAAAATGACACCCTAAGGTGTCTTTTTAGAACTGTCTAAGTCTATGAAGCTCTTAATCTTCAAAAAGCTTAAAGCAGTTGTCACACAGCTTTGTCA
>JACRDY010000061.1 GCA_016218485.1 Candidatus Falkowiibacteriota bacterium | reverse complement strand
TGATCGTTTCCGTGGACACCTTGAAAATTACAATCAATACTTTTTAATAGTCTGCGGTTTGTGCAACTTCGCCAGAGCCTAATTCTTTGGGGATTGGGGAATTTGCGAAGTGGCGTAAATCTTTAATCAGTAGGTCTAATATTTTATGGAGCTCTCAATCGTTATTCTCAAGTACAAGTCTAAGGGTCTGATGCGCCAATGCCTCAAGGCCATCCGTCTTTTGCGTTTGTCATTTCCCTATGAAGTGATTGTCGTGGACAATGCTTCGTTTGACGGTTCAGCTGAAATGGTGGCGCGTGATTTCCCCGGGACGATTTTTATTCAGTCAGACAAAAATTTAGGCTACGCCGGCGGTAACAATCTCGGACTCAAGCGTTCAGCCGGCCGTTATGTCATGATTGTCAATCCGGATATTCTGATGGTGACCAATGAGCTGGAGAAAATGATTAGCTACTTGGACGCGCACCCGCGGGTCGGGATGCTCGGGCCCAAGCTGATCAATCCCGACGGCTCGACGCAGATGTCATGTTATCATTTCCCCAGTTTTTTCATGCCGTTTTACCGTCGGACATTTTTGGGCAAACTGCCGTGGTTCAAAAAGAAAGTTCGGCAATATCTAATGGTTGATTGGGATCACGCGGAGAGCCGCGAAGTTGACTGGCTACTCGGTGGCTGTCTTTTGATCCGCCGAGAGGCAATGGAGCGGGTGGGTCTTCTGGACGAGCGATTTTGGATGTACTTTGATGACGTGGATTACTGCCGGCGATTTTGGGAAGCCGGTTTCCCCGTAGTCTACTTTGCGCCGGCCGAAGTGGTGCACTACCACCAGCGCACCAGCGCCGAAACCTGGTGGCTGTTCGGTCTCTTCAATAAAGTGGCGCGGGAGCATATCAAGAGCTGGCTTAAGTATTTCGCTAAATACTTTGGCGCCAGACATCCCTGGCGCGCTCAATCAGTATGATCAAAAAAATATTTTTGACCATCAGTATTGTTTTTCTACTCTTAGCTGGTTTGGCGCTGGGGGGCTGGTACTATTGGCGCATTCAGGACGTTGACCTAAAGACTGATTTTAGCGCGTTGGCGCAACTGGCGGTTAATCCGAAAAGTTCTGCCGCGGACCTTTGGTCACTGACGCGCGCGCTGGGCGGCCCTGATGGCCAAAAGAACTATTTGATTGTACTCCAAAACAACCATGAGCTGCGTCCCAGTGGGGGATTTGTCGGCGCCTATGGTATTATGACCGTGGAGGATGGCAAGATTGTCAATTGGCGGCTGGATGACTCGTATGGGCTGGATAAGGCGGCTGAGCGCTACCTACGAATAGAACCACCGCCGCCGATCAAAGAGTACATCACGGATTACTGGTGGTTCCGTGACGCTAATTGGTCGCCTGATTGGCCGACCAGCGCCGTGCAGCTGATGTCGCTCTATGGCCAAGAAGGCGGCCGGGAAAAGCTTGACGGGGTGGTGGCGCTGGATCCCACGTTGATTACTGACGTGGTGGACATTCTCGGCCCTTTGAGTGTGGATGGCTTGGAGTTTAACGCCGACAATTTCATTGATGATCTGCAGTACCAGGTAGAGCAGGCTTACCTGGAGCAGGGCATTCCCAAGACTAATCGCAAAGACATTATTGGTAAGCTGGCCAGTCAATTGATGGATCGTCTGGATCAAGCCAAACCATTGACCATACTCAAAGTCGTTACTGTGGTCTTGAAAAATTTGGAACAGAAGCATTTATTAGTCTATAGCACGGACCCAAAGCTGCAGCAGCAGCTGATTGATCACCGCTGGGCCGGCGTGGTGCAGTCGTTTGACGGCGATTACCTGATGGTGGCGGATGCCAATATGGTGGCGCGTAAGACCGACTGGGTGATGAATCGTACCCTGTCGTATCAGCTGCGCCAGCGTGGCAATCACCTGCTGGCGATTTTGACTCTGCGCTATACCAATACCGGGGAGTATGACTACCGCACCAGCCGTATGCGCGACTATACTCGCGTCTATGTGCCGGCGGGCAGTATACTGCTCAATGCCACCGGAGCAATGCAGAATGACCGGGGGGAGACAGCTGATCAGCCAGGCAGGGTGACCGTCGGCAGTGAACTCGGCAAAACCGTTTTTGGCTGGTTTTGGTATATCAATCCAGGAGAGAGCCGAACGGCGATTCTGGAATACCAGCTGCCGGACAGTCTGTCGTTGGCGAATGCCTATACGCTTTTGGTGCAGAAGCAAGCGGGCACCGCTGGACACCCGCTGATAATTGATGTAAAATTGGATAACTTTGAAAAACAGTTTCAGACGGATTTAACGGTTGATAGAATAATAGAAATTGGAAATTAGATACTCGCCCCGCCACGCCCCGCACAATGCGGGGTGCGGGGTGCGGGACGGGCGAAGTGGATTGGCAATTGTATGTTGAGCAGTGTCTTTGTTAACCAGGGTTTTAAAACCCTGGTTAACCACCAAAAGCAGGGTCTTTAATTTCCAATTTCTTGTTTACCTTTCCTATGTTAATCAAAAAAATCGGCATTGACCTCGGCACGACCAACGTGCTCGTGCACGTGCCGAAGCGGGGCGTGATTATCAATGAGCCATCGGTGGTGGCCACTTCTCGTATTGATAAGAAAATTTTGGCCGTAGGCAGGGAAGCCAAGGAAATGTTGGGGCGCACGCCGGACACGATTATTGCCCGCCGGCCGCTCAAAGACGGCGTCATTGCCGACTACCGGACGACTGAAGCCATGCTGCGCTATTTCATCAACAAAGCGCTCGGTGGCGTCCACCTCTTCCGTCCAGAAGTCATGGTGGCGGTGCCCGCCGGCATTACTTCAACGGAAAAACGCGCGGTGATTGACGCGACTATTGCCGCTGGCGCCCGCGCGGCCTATATTATTAAAGAGCCGATCGTCGCGGCGATTGGCGCGAACATTCCGATTGGTTCAGCTTCAGGGCACATGATTATTGATATCGGCGGTGGCACCTCGGAAATGGCGGTGATTTCACTTGGCGGTATCGTCACCTCAACCTCTGTCCGTATCGGCGGTAATAAGTTTGACGCAGCTGTTGCCAATCACGTGCGCAAGAAGTATGGCTTGGCCATTGGCGAGCGAACATCCGAAGAAATAAAGATTGAGATCGGCTCGGCGCTGTACATGGAAGACGTTCTGCAGATGGAAATTCGCGGACGCGACATGGTCTCGGGTTTGCCCAAAACCATCACCGTCACCTCCAACGACGTGACTGACGCGATTCAGAACGAACTGGAGGGGATTATCGCCGCGGTCAAGGATGTGCTGCACAAGACGCCGCCGGAGCTGTCCGCCGACGTCATTGATAAAGGCATTATTCTCTCGGGTGGCTCGAGCCTACTGCGCAATATTGATCAGCTGATCTCCCGCGCCACCGGCGTGGCCGCGTACGTGGCGGACGAGCCGTTGCTTTGTGTCGTCAAAGGCACCGGCATTGCCTTGGAAAATCTGGAGAGCTATAAGCGTAGTATTTTAGCCACGAAATAGATTTAAGATTTAGGATTAAAGATTTAAGAGGTGCGTTCGTAGTTATTCTTAAATCTTAAATCTTTAATCTTATCTCTTAAATCTTCGTATGCGCATCGGTATTGACGCCTCGCGCGCTAACCGCGTTCAGAAGACTGGCGTGGAGTGGTACGCTTGGCACATTATTCAAGAATTTAAAACTATCATCCCTCCATCAACGGAGGTGGTGCTGTATTCGGCTGCGCCGTTGGTCGGTTCCTTAGCTGATCTGCCGCCCCACTGGCAGAGTAAAGTACTGTCTTGGCCGCCACGGTTGCTCTGGACGCACTTCCGACTAAGCTGGGAAATGCTCTGGCACGCGCCTGACCTGTTGTTCGTGCCGGCGCATGTGGGACCGATCGGGAGCCCGCGCCGTCTGGCGGTCACCATCCATGACGTGGCCTTCATGGCCATGCCGCAGGCCTACTCGCGCCAGGGTAAGTTCTACTTGAATTTTTTTAATACCTTGGACTCGTGGCGAGCCAAGGCGATTATTACTATTTCAGAATATTCAAAAAAAGATATTGAGAAATTTTACCCCCGTGCTCGGGGCAAGATTGCCGTAGTGCCACTGGCCTATGACGCTGCTCACTACCGCGTTCTGGATGAACCGGAGAAAACTCGGACAATTCTCAATCGCTATGGCATCCGTCAGCCGTTTTTTTTGAGCGTCAGCCGTTTGGAGGTCAAGAAGAATACCGATGGTATGATTCGCGCCTTTGCCGCGGCGGCCCTGCCCGATTATCAACTAGTTTTGGTGGGTAAACCGGGCCGATGGTATAATCAAGTTGAGGCCGCATTGCGTCAGTCTCAAGTTCAGGACAGTATTATTATGCCGGGCTGGGTGGCTGAAGCAGACGTACCATACCTGATGAACGCGGCGACCGCTTTTGTCTTTCCCTCGTGGTATGAGGGCTTTGGCATTCCTATTTTGGAAGCCATGGCCTGTGGCTGTCCGGTCATTACCGCCAGCACCACGGCCTGCCCGGAAGTGGCCGGCGGCGCGGCGTTGCTCGTTGATCCGGCTGCGGACAGTGCACTCTCGCGTGCGTTGCAGCAGATTGCCGCTGATCCAGTATACGCAGGGCAGTTGCGGGCCAAAGGTTTGGCGCGCGCGGCGCAGTTTAGCTGGCGCCAGACGGCCGAGCGCACCTGGCAGGTGTTACAACAGGCGGTATAATTTTTTTACCCTATGGCGAAGTATCGCGTCAGTGATAATTGGGGGCTGGTGGGCCATCAGCAGGTGGTTGATTTTTTGTCCCAGAGCAGTCTGGCCGGTCAGGTAGCGCACGCCTACTGTATCAGCGGTCAAGGTCATGTGGGCAAGCGCACACTGACCCGTCGTTTTGTGGCGCGGTTGCTGTGTGAAAAACCACAGGGCGGTACTGGTGGCGCCTGCGGCCAGTGCAGCAACTGTCAGCAGTTAGCCGGCGGTGTGCATCCGGATCTCTTGCGGATCAGTCGTGAACGTGATGCCAAGACCAACGCGCTCAAGAAAAATATCAGCATTGAGCAGATTCGCGCACTCAAAGATCGCCTTAGCCGCGGGTCGTTTCTCAATCATTACTATATTGCGGTAATTGAGCAGGCGGAACTCTTGAGCCTGGAAGCGGCCAGCGCGCTTCTGAAACTCCTGGAAGAACCAGCGCGGCAGGTAGTCGTGGTGCTGATAACCAATCAGCCTGATCGTTTGCCTGATACGATTATGTCTCGGTGTCAGCAGCTCCATTTAAAGACTGTTAGCCAGGCCATGATCTATGAACGTCTGATCGCTCTGGAAGCGACCCGTCAGCAGGCTGAAGAACTCTCGGCGCTCTCTCAAGGCCGTCCCGGGGTGGCGCTGGGCTATTATACGGATCAAACCGCCTGGCACCGTTACCAAGAACGAGCCAAGGAATTTTTGGATTTACTGTTTGCTCCTCCGCGTCAGCGTTTTGCCGTAGTGGCGGAGCTCGCCAAACACGACGATGACGCCATGAGTAACGTAGCTTTTTTGTCTGAAGTGCTTGATGTCTGGTCGCTCCTGCTGCGCGATCTCTTGCTCCTCTCGAGCAGCCGTCAAGAAATTCCCGAGGGACTGGCCAACCGCTGGTTGCTCAAATCTCTAAAAACCGCTACACTGCCTACACCGGAGACTCAAGTTTTGAGCCAATGGCTAGACCATATTGCCTATACCAAAAGTCTGTGCGCCCGTAACGTCAACCCGCAGCTGGCGCTGGAAAGTTTGGTTTTACAATTTTAATTTTTTATTTGTATGCGTAAACAATTCTTGCTCCTCGGTCTGCTGCTCCTCGCCATACCGCTGCTGACCGCCTGCGGTATCAGTTTTAATTCTGACGGGAGTGGCAAGCAAACGGAGGCCAGCCAAGGGGGCATCTTTAAATCCCTTGATCAGGGGGCTAATTGGGAGACTAAGAATACTGTACCGACCAGCACCGGCACGCCGGCCAGCATCAGTAATGTCAATGTCAAACGAATTGTGATGGATCCGCAAGATCATCAGGCGGTGTACCTCGCTACCGTCGGCACCGGCCTGCTCTTCAGCTACGACGGGGGTAATAACTGGCAGGTGCCGCGCAATCAGCCCGATGCCATGCGCACGGTGGAAGACGTGGCCATTGACCCGCAGCACAGCTGCACCCTGTATGCCGGCGCCGGCAACCGCATCTTTAAGTCCGTCAACTGTTCCCGTACCTGGGAAGAAATTTATTATGGTACCCGTCCTACTGATGTGATTTTGAGTTTAGCGGTAGACTGGTACGAGCCGGCCATTGTCTATGCCGGAACGTCCGAGGGCAATATGCTGCAGAGCGCCGACGGCGGTCGGAGCTGGACGGCGGTGGAGCGGCCTAATAATCAGATCAAGAAGATTATGGTTGATCCCTACGACAGTCGCATCGTCTACCTGGTCACTGATAAAAATGGCATTTTCAAGACTACCAACAAAGGGGGAACCTGGGAGCAGCTGAACGATCAGTTTAAAGATTACAAAGGTTCAACCGACTACCGTGATATTACTTTTAGCGTTGCGGAACGTAATACCCTCTATTTCGCCTCTCGGTATGGGCTTTTGAAAAGCGCCAACGGCGGCGTGAGCTGGAGTCCTATCACCCTAATCACCGATCAGGGTAGCGCCAACATTCTGGCGCTGGCGGTGGACCCGACCAATGGTCGTGCTCTGTACTACAGCACCGAGAATACGTTGTACCGCTCGCTCAATGGCGGCAGTGACTGGATTGCCCAAAAACTTCCTACCACGCGCGCGGCTACCGCACTGGCAGTTGACTTTACTGAACCGTCAGTGGTATATATGGGGGTAACTCAATTAGCGAAATAATTTTTGACGAATTATGAGTATTGTCAGTGAACATAATCCCGAGTGTCTTAAAATCATTGAGCACTTTAGGACCGAGCTTGGGTCGCTACGGACCGGTCGGGCGCATCCGGCGCTCCTGGATAGCGTCATGGTCAATGCCTATGGCACCAAAACACCGCTGCGGCAGCTGGGCGCCATTGCTGTGGCTGACGCGCATAGTTTGACGGTTGAGCCGTGGGACAAGAGTCTCCTCAAAGAAGTGGAGAAGGGGATCGCGGAAGCCAACCTCGGACTTGGCACCGCTGATCAGGGGTCATACATCCGCGTCAACGTGCCAGCGATGACTGAAGAAACGCGCAAGGAATTAGCTAAGCTCCTCAAACAGAAAGCGGAAACGGCGCGGATCAGCCTGCGCGGACTGCGGGATACCATCAAGGAAACCGTTACGGCGGCGGAAAAAGACAAGTCCATCACCGAAGATGAGCGCTACCGCCTGCAGAAAGAGCTGGACACGCTCGTCAGCTCATACACCGATCAGATTAAGACGCTCGCCGAGAGTAAGGAGGCGGAAATCATGACCGTCTAGCTATGTTGGACTTGATTAGCCAAATTGGTATTACCACCTTTGGCCTGGCGGCGATCATTTTAGTCGCCCGCAAGAATAAATGGGGCTTTGTCATCGGTTTCCTGTCGCAGCCATTCTGGCTCACCACCGCGTTCATCAACCAACAGTGGGGGATATTCCTCCTTTCCCTTGTGTACGAGGGCATCTGGGCGTATGGGATCTATGAGTGGTTTTTTAAAGAACGAAATAATAATTAGTCAAAATATTTATGGAACAGTACAGAACAAACCCATGGGTAATCGTTTCTGCTGTAGTAATTACAGCGGTTTTGGCAGGCGGAGTGGTATATTGGTATATAAACTCACCAAAAACGGCTGAAACAGAACAACAAACTATTAAAGATTCTATTCTCATCCAACCTTCCAGTACGCCACAAAATGATACTCAACCAACAGAAGTTAAAGTGAGCGTTCAAGATATTCAAACCGCTTTTTCCAAAAAGTATCCGGATAGAGATTATTCAAACTACACCATAACAATAGACAACAATTATAATGATCTCTATGTGGAAGGTCTTGCTGGCGCTCCAGAAGGCGGAGGTGCCCACTATTGGGCAGCAAAAGTGAATGGGGAATGGATAGTTGTTCAAGAGGCTCAAGATAGTGTCCCTTGTAGTGTTTTTGAGCCGTACAATTTCCCAAGAGAGATTATTGGTAATGATTGTTATTAAAAAATGTTTCGTGGTGTACTGGATAATACAGCTGGTGTCGTTATCGGAAATATCGCTCTTTCACAAAATGCTTTTAGGAGGTTCTTGAATTCACCAAGAGAGGGGAATAACCATGGGACACGTCTTGTACCCGCCGAACATAGTGGAAATTCCAGGAGGCACCATTTTTTTAGCCGGCCCGATTCAGGGCGCTGCCCGTTGGCAGACAGAGGCCATTACGATCATTCACGAACTGGATGACACTCCAAACATTGCTTGCCCGCGCCGGCCAGCCCCCATCAGAAAGGAATTTGGACAAGTTGAATACAACGCACAGGTTGACTGGGAAACGCACTGCCTTAGACAGGCTGGTCGATCCGGTGTGATTATGTTCTGGTTGGCCAGAGAGTTTGAGCATATTTGCGCCAGAGCATACGCGCAGACCTCGCGTTTTGAGCTGGGCGAATGGAAAATACGTCACGAGCGTGATGGCGTAAAGTTGGCCGTCGGCATTGAATCGGGATTCACCAACGAGAGATATATCAGAAGGAGGATTGGCCAAGATTGTCTGGATATCGTGGTCTGCGCTTCACTGCGAGCCACCTGTGAGCAGGCCGTCAAACTGTTCCATGTGTAGCCATTCTCGGGGACAGCCATTGTCCCCGAATGTCCTAAAAGCATTTTATCCAGCACCTTCCAGAATACTCCGTCAGCTTGCTCTGCGGGGATGAATGGTTAGAGCGTATGCCTGCGGAGTGTACTACCCCGACAGGAATGCGTTGGATTTATTGCATACACGAACATAATTACTATGTCCAAGACTAAAGATAACAAGATGGAAAAAATCGTTTCGCTCTGCAAGCGGCGGGGTTTTATTTTTCCTTCCTCCGAAATTTACGGCGGTTTTGCCAGCTGCTATGACTACGGCCCGCTGGGGGTGGAGCTGAAGAATAACGTCAAAAAAGCCTGGTGGAAGACAATGGTTCAGGAGAATAGCGATGTGGTTGGTTTGGACTCTAGTATCTTGATGCACCCGAAAATTTGGGAAGCCTCGGGACACATTGAGGGCTTTACCGATCCGCTGGTTGACTGCAAGTCCTGCAAGCGCCGGTTCCGCGCCGATCACCTGTTGGAAGGGCGCGGCATAAAGCCGGACCTGGAAGTGCAGCGTGAAGCGCCGTTGGATCTGACTACTATTAAGTGTCCGGAGTGCGGCGGTGAGCTGACAGCCCCGCGGACTTTTAACCTGCTGATGAAAACATACATTGGCCCGGTGGAAGATGAGTCCGCTCTAGCGTACCTACGCGGTGAGACCTGCCAGGGGATTTACGTTAATTTCCCCAATGTTCTTGAGAGTCAGCGCTTGAAACTGCCGTTTGGTATTGCCCAGATCGGCAAGGCCTTCCGCAATGAAATCACCCCGGGAAACTTCACGTTCCGCACGCGTGAATTTGAACAAATGGAAATGCAGTGGTTCTGTAAGCCAGAAACCGCCGCGAAGTATTTTGAAGATTGGCGCGCGCGCCGGATGAACTGGTATCTGAAGCTGGGGGTGGACAAAGACGCGCTGCGCTGGCGCGAGCACGCTGCTGGCGAACGAGCTTTTTACGCGAAAGCGGCCTGGGATATTGAGATGAAATTCCCGTTTGGCGATGGCGAGTGGAAGGAGGTCGCGGGCGTGCACAATCGCGGCGACTGGGATCTGTCTCGGCATAGCAAATTTTCGGGCGCAGACTTGTCGGTTCGCGATGAGGTCACTAAAGAGAAATTTATACCCTATATTGTGGAGACGTCTGACGGCGCCGACCGGGCGACATTGGCGTTTCTCGTCAACGCGTACGAAGAAGTGGAAACGCGCAGCGGCGATGATGAGGCTAAACATGAAACAGAAGTGGTGCTGCGGCTGCACAAAGACCTGGCGCCGATTAAAGCGGCGGTGCTGCCCTTGAGCAAGAAAGAGCCGCTGTCGGCACAAGCGCGCGCTGTCTTTGATCGCCTTAAAACACGCTGGCAGTGCCAGTATGACGAAACCGGTTCAATCGGCAAGCGCTACCGCCGCCAGGATGAGATCGGCACGCCGTACTGTATTACCGTGGATTTTGAAACCGGCACGGACCAGGCCGTGACGGTGCGGGACCGTGATACCATGCAGCAAGATAGGATTAAAGTCGCCGAATTATCGGCGTATTTGACGGAGAAATTGGCGGCTTAGCGTCAGCGCTTGACAAATATTGTTTGTACGCTATCATACAATAATAGCCATCTCCACGGAATTATATAACGGGGATTTTTTTATTCACTTAGTATAGTATGTCTACTGACGAATTTATTGTTACCCAAGAAGGCTTGGATAAACTCCAGCAGGAGCTAACCGAGAGGCTGGTTAAACGCATAACCATTGCTGACAAAATTGAATACGCCAAGAACCTCGGGGACTTGAGCGAGAATTTTGAATACCAAGAAGCTAAAGATGATCAAGTGCAGAATGAATCACGAGTGGCCGAACTGGAGTATATGATCAAGCGCTGCACGGTCAAAGCCAAAGACACGGCTAAAGGAGCCGGTATTTCGCTCGGCTCCAAGATCACCGCTCGGGTTAATGGTACGCTCAAAGAATTCCAGGTGGTCAGTTTTAATGAGTCTGACCCGGCCAAGGGAAAAATTTCCAACGAGTCGCCGCTCGGCGTGGCGCTCTTGGGCAAGAAGTCGGGTGAGACAGTATCGGTCGCCACCCCGCGCGGCACCACCATGGAGTACGAAATCGTGGATATTGGTTAAATAACAGGAGCGTCAAACGGGGTAGGCTAAACCCCGTTTTTGGTTGCGTCAAAGAGGATTTTCCGCTAAAATACATTCACTATGTTCTGGGTTAATGATGAGGTTCAAACTATTCTCCAGCGCTCGGTACAGCGCTATTTGGTTACGGATTATAAGACTCCTTCGGGCAAAGTCCATGTCGGAGCGCTCCGCGGTGTTTTAATTCATGATGCTATTTACCGGGGGCTGGTGAAGGCCGGAGTCCAAAGTGAGTACCTGTATGGTTTTGATGATTTTGACCCCATGGACGGGATGCCGGTTTATTTGGATGAGCCAGTGTACCGCCAATACATGGGCATGCCGCTCTGCGCCATTCCGTCACCCGTGTCCGGTTTTAAGAGTTTCGCCGAGTATTATGCCAAAGACTTTTTGGCAGTATTTAATACGCTCGGCGTGCACCCCACCATTGTTTGGGATTCAGACAGCTACACAGCAGGGGAGTATAACGAATCAATCAGAATTATTCTGGACAATGCGGCCGCCATTCGGCAGATCTACAAAGACGTGTCGGGTTCGGTCAAAACTAACGACTGGCATCCGCTGCAGGTAGTCTGTCCCGCCTGTGGCAAGATCGGCACTACCAAGGTCATTGGCTGGGATGGGACACTGGTGACGTTCAGCTGTGAGCCGGCGATGGTAGAGTGGGCGGCCGGC
Source organism: Candidatus Falkowiibacteriota bacterium (assembly GCA_016218485.1). GTDB lineage: Bacteria > Patescibacteriota > Patescibacteriia > JACRDY01 > JACRDY01 > JACRDY01. Next base: position 8,170 of record JACRDY010000061.1, on the reverse strand, counting down.
TGCGGACACACTGGGACTATTTCTCCTTTTGATGGCAATGCCAAACTGCCGTACAAGCTGGCGATTGTGGCGCGCTGGTATTTCCGCGGCACGCAGGTGGAGCTGGCCGGTCTGGATCACTATACCAAGGGTGGCACCTTCTATGTGGCCGCAGAAATCGCTCGCAGAGTTTTTAAAATTGAGCCAGCGTATGGCCACATCTATGAGTGGCTGATGATTGATGGCGGCAAAAAAATGAGCTCGTCCACAGGCGTCGGCGTGTCCGCTGCTGCCGTCGTCGAGTCGCTGCCGGCCGAGCTGGTGCGGTTTCTGATGATGCGGACGCGCGCTCGCACCCGTATTCAGTTCAGCTTGGAAGGGGAAGCGATTCCGCGCCTGTATGATGAGCTGGATCGCTGTATTGACGAGTATCTCGCTGACCCGCAGTCTGACCGAGGCCAAGCCTATGAGTACGCTCGTTTGACTGACGCGGCTCCACCGGTGTACCGTTTACGTTTTTCTAAAATCGCCTATTTACTACAGATGCCGCGCGCTGACATTACCCAATACGCTGAAACGGAAAAAGGCGCTCCGTTGGATTCGGCTGAACAAGCGGAACTCCAAACTCGCGCCGACTACGCCAAGACCTGGCTGAAACTGTACGCGCCGGAAAATTACCAATTTGTGGTTCAGGCGACATTGCCATCAGTATCACTGACCGCGGCACAGCAAGATTTTCTCCAGGCGCTGCTCAAAGTTTTTTCCGCTCAAAAAGAATGGTCCGGAGAAGAACTGCACGTCCAGATTCATGAGGTCAAAAAACAATCAGCGGCAGAGCCAAAAGAGCTGTTTGGGGCGCTGTATCAGATTTTTTTGGGCAAAGATGCCGGGCCGCAGGTCGGCTGGCTGCTGGCTTCACTGGATCATGAATTTGTTATAGAGCGTTTAAGTCAAGCAACCAAGTAACATACCTATGGCCGAAATGATTACCACTTATGAATTGCGGGACAAACGAATCCCCCTACCAATGGATCGGGCCGAGTTTTATGATGAACAGATTAAGACGTTCCAAGCCAGCGGCCAGCCGACTCGAGCGTGTGAAGTTGTTAGTTTACTGCTGTTTACTGTTGACGGCGAAATGGTTCTGCAAAAGCGAGCTCACCATAAGAATCATAACCCCGGCCTGATTGACAAAGCCATCGGCGGCCACGTTCAATATGGGGATTCTCCATTTTATACCTTGATGGTGGAAACGGTCCAGGAACTGCGGGTGCCGTCGATCGTTCTGCACACGCCTGAAGAATTCCGTAAAACGTATAAATTACTTGAGGGGTACTTAGGGCAAATCGCGATTGTTAAGTTTTTAGATGAAGCATTCTTAGAGCTGCCAAAAATTTTTAAAGAGGGGGGTGATACCATCACCATCGCTAATAAAGTACAGCTGTTTATTGGGGTCTACGGCGGCAGTACCAAACCGGTGGACAAAGAAGCCAGCGGGGTGCTGTACTATGACTTGAAAACGCTGCGCGCCGAAATAGAAGCATCTCCCGCTGCTTTTACCGCTGATCTAAAATTGTTGTTAACCACGTATGACCGGGAGATTCAAGATTTTTTAACGGAAATTAAAGGTTAAGTATGAAAACTCGCGCTGAAGCCTGGCAACTGCTCCAAGCACACATGAAAGATCCGGCTGACTTGGCACACAGCCGTGAGTCAGAGGTTATCCTGCGGGCGTTGGCCCGTCACTTAGGGCAAGATGAAGAACGCTGGGGGCAGCTTGGACTCCTGCATGATATTGACTGGGAATACGGCGTGGAGACGCACTGCCGCAAATGTCGGGAGATTCTGTCGGCCGCGGGGTATGATGAAGCGTTTGTGGAGACGGTTGTCTCACACGGTTATGGCGTACCGGAATTGGGGCCGGAGTTGGCCGCGCAGAAACGCACCACGCCAGTGCAATACTGTTTGGCCGCCGGGGAAACTTTGACCGGCTTGATCTACGCTACTGCCTTAGTCCGCCCTGACAAAAAACTCGCCAGCGTGGAAGTGAGTTCAGTCAAGAAGAAAATGAAAGATAAATCTTTTGCCGCCAAAGTAGACAGGGAACTCATTAAAGAATGCGAATTGGCTGGCATTCCGCTGGATGAATTTCTCGCTATTAGCTTGAAAGCGATGCAAGACATTGCTGGAGAATTAGGATTATGAAAAAGGTAATGGTGGCCGGGACATTTGATCTACTGCATCCGGGGCATGTGCACTTTTTTAAGCAAGCTAAAAAGTATGGTGACTGGTTGGTGGTGGTGGTAGCGCGTGACCGGAATGTTAAAAAGATAAAAGGTCATCTGCCAAAACATAAAGAACGGGTGCGGCTCCAGCACGTAGCAGCAGTGGCAACAGTCAATCAGGTGCTGCTGGGCGGGCAGGGGAGCATCTTCGCGATTATCAAGAAAGTCCGGCCACAGGTGATTTGTCTCGGGTATGACCAGCGGATAACCGTCAGTCAATTACAACAGGAGCTGAAGCGGCTGGCCATGAAAGTCAAGGTAGTGCGGTTGCGGCCATACAAAGCCAAACAGTATAAAAGTTCGTTAATGAAAAATTATGCCGTACGAAAAAACTAACAAACTGCATATTGTCGCCGTAGTCGCGGTCATCAGAAATGACCAGGGGAAATATTTGGTGCTCAAGCGCCGTGATGACGAGATCGCGTACCCCGGCATGTACACCTTCCCGGGCGGAAAAGTGGAAGATAGTGATACGGTTGAAGAAACACTGGTGAAAGAGGCTCAAGAAGAAGCCAATTTGGATCTCCTGCCCGGCAAAGTATTACTTAAAGACAAAGCCTTTGTCCGGCCAGACGGGCAGACGGTCAAAGTATTTTCTTATTTGTGTCAGGTTAGTAATCCTGAGGGCTTAAAAATTAGCGAGGATTTTACCGCTTTTGCCTGGGTCAATCTGGCAGAGCTACAGCAGTTGTCACACGTCGGTATTGAGGAAGAGTTGATACGAGCGGAAGAAATTTTGGCCAGCGGCGTAGACTTAAAAATTTTACAAACTAAATCAGTCAGAGAAGATTAAATTAATTATTATCAGTGTTTTTCCGTGCCCGAAGGGTCAGTGTAATCTGTGTCCTATTCATTCAAAACGTACACAGAAAAACACAGACCCGCCGCGGCGGGCACAGAAGAACACAGACTGGATATATGCTAGACATCAATAAAATAATCAATCATCGGGAAGAAATTGAGATGGCGCTGGCTAAACGGATGGAGCGTGCTACGGTGACAAAAATTTTTGATACGGTTATTAGTCTAGACGAGCAGCGTCGCACGCTGATTAAACAGGTGGAAGACCTGAAAGCGGAGCGGAACATTCACTCCAAGACCAAGCCGACTCCTGAAGTCATCGCGCAAATGAAAAAGCTCGGTGAGCAGATTAAAATACTGGATGAGCAGCTGAAAACCGTGGAAGCTCAATTTACCGAGACGCTGGCCGCGTTGCCAAACATTCCAGCTGATGACGTACCAGCGGGGGACAAAGAAGCCAATCAAGTCATTAAAACCTGGGGCAAAAAACCGGTATTCAAGTTTACCCCCAAAGATCACATGGCGTTGGCCACCAGCCTAGATATCATTGACTACGAACGAGCCGCTAAAATGTCCGGCGCGGGATTTTGGATTTACCGCGGTCTGGGCGCGGAACTAGAGTGGGCGCTCCTCAACTACTTTGTTGATTTTCATCGTAGCAACGGCTACATGTTTATTTGGCCGCCATATCTCTTGACCGAGCAATCAGCTTACACTTCAGGACACCTGCCAAAATTCCGCGATGACCTCTTTTGGGTTCAGGACGGCCTGTGCTTGGATGCCACCAGCGAAATGATGCTCGGCAATTATCACCGGGATGAAATTCTTGATGAAAAATTGTTGCCGCTGAAATATTACGCCTATTCCGCCTGTTTCCGCCGTGAAGCCGGCAGCTACCGCAAAGAAGAGCGGGGGATGGTCCGCGGACACCAATTCAACAAAATTGAAATGTTCCAGTTTACCCGGCCGGAGGACAGCCCCGCAGCGCTTGAGGAGCTGACGCGCAGCGCTGAAAAATTGGTTGAAGGACTCGGCCTGCATTACCAGTCAGTGCTCTTGGCCGCGGAAGACGCCAGTCCCGCCATGCACAAGACGATTGATATTGAAGTGTGGATTCCGAGTATGAACGTGTACAAGGAAGTCTCGAGCGCTTCCAGCGCCATTGATTATCAGGCCCGCCGCGGCAATATCCGCTACAAAGACAGCGCGACAGGCAAGAATGAATTTGTCCATACCCTGAATGCCTCCGGTCTCGCCACCAGCCGACTGGTGCCGGCGATTTTGGAACAATTTCAGCAAAAGGATGGTTCAATAAAAATTCCCAAAGTACTGCAGAAGTATATGGGTAAGGTCAAGGTGATTAAACCAAAAAAATAAGTCTGTGTTCATCAGTGCCCGAAGGGTCAGTGTAATCTGTGTCCTATTCATTCAAAACGCACACAGAAAAACACAGACCCGCCGCGGCGGGCATAGAAGAACACAGAAAAATATACATGGAAGACGTTAATTCCTGGCTAGAAATTTCCACTTCTGCCTTACTCCATAACATCCGACAATTTCGGCGGGTGATTCCCCAGAGGACCAAACTCGCCGCGGTGATCAAGGCCAACGCCTACGGGCACGGCATGCTAGGTGTGGCCCGGGTAATTCACAAAGAGGTGGATTGGCTGTGCGTCGCTGATTTAGTTGAAGCCTTAACACTGCGAGACAGCGGCATTAAGAAGCCGATTCTGGTGTTGTCGTATTATTTTGATAATCTGGAACAAGCGATTCGGAAAAATATCAGTCTGGTAGTGTACAGCTGGCAGCAGGCCCAAGCGCTTGACCGCACTGCTCGGAGCTTGCACCAGAAAGCTAAAATTCATTTCAAAATTGATGTCGGCACCTCACGGCTTGGTTTGAATAGTCAAACGGAAGCCCTGGCGGTATTAAAGAAAATCGCCAGTTTAAATAATGTAGTAATTGAGGGGCTGTTTTCCCACTTTGCGGATTCGGAAAATAATCTGCCGTACTCACAACAGCAGCTGCAAGTTTTTAAAAGTTTTATCAAGGAAGCTGAAGCGCTGGGTATGAAGATTCCACTGATGCATCTGGCCTGCAGCGCGCCGGTTACTGTTTTGCCTGAAGCCTGTTTTGATTTAGTCCGTCTGGGGGTCAGTATGTACGGCTCCTGGCCGTCGCCAGCGGTCAAAAAGTTAACTTTAAAAAAATACCCTCGCTTTAGCTTGCGTCCAATATTGACCTGGAAAACTCGGGTGATGGTGATTAAAACCGTGCCAAAAAGTACTTTCATCGGGTATGGCTCCAGCTATCGCAGTAAACAAACACTGAAAATCGCCATTCTGCCCGTCGGGTATTGGGACGGCTATGATCGGAGCCTGTCCAATCAGGGTGAAGTCCTGATCCGCGGACGACGTTGTCCAGTGCGCGGCCGGGTGTGCATGAATATGATGATGGTGGATGCCACGAGCGTACGCGGTCTTCGACTGGGCGATGAAGCAGTCCTCTTGGGTCAGCAGGGCGCTGAAGAAATCACCATAGCGGAGACAGCAGAAAAAGCCAGCACCATTCATAATGAAATTACCACCCGGATCAATGCCGCGCTGCCGCGGGTGTTTGTAAAATAACCTATGGCTAAGAAATTAAATAGCAAAAAAATAACGGTTGGCGTTATTTTTGGCGGATGCTCTGGCGAACATGAGGTCTCGATCGCGTCCGCGCAGTCGGTGATGAAGGCGCTGGACAGGACCAAATACGTTGTCGTGCCAATTGGCATTACTAAGACCGGCCAGTGGCTGACCGGCTCGGGCGCGATTAAATTTTTACAACAAGGATTGCGGTTAAGCGCCAGGACTCATCCGGCGCTGAACGCCAAAGCGACTTTTTTATTACCCGATCCACAGGAAAAAAAGCTCATCACGACGCAGACGAGCAGGGGAGTGGAGCGTCTGACGCCGGGAGAAAACATTGATGTCTTCATGCCTATTCTGCACGGCACGTACGGCGAAGATGGTACGATCCAGGGTCTCTTGGAAATGGCGAACAAGCCGTATGTTGGCTGCGGCGTCCTGGGCTCAGCCGTGGGCATGGACAAAGTGATACAGAAAAAGATTTTGCGGGAAGCGGGCTTACCGGTCGGACCGTTTGATTGGTTTCTCAAGTCAGAATGGCGCAAGAGTTCTTCTAATATTTTGCGACGCTTACAAACACTCCGCTATCCACTGTTTGTAAAGCCAGCTAACCTTGGTTCATCAGTTGGCATTTCTAAAGTTAATAATCAGAAAGAATTGATCAAGGCAATTAATTTGGCGGCAAAGTTTGACCGCAAAATTATTGTTGAGACAGGTATCAAAAAACCGCGAGAGCTGCAGTGCGCGGTACTCGGGAATGACCAGCCGGCCGCCTCGGCCATCGGGGAAGTAGTGCCGCAGAATGAATTTTACGATTTTGCCGCCAAGTATTATGATGATAAGACCGCCTACTACTTTCCCGCCCAACATCTCAATAAGAAGCAAATTGCTGAGGCGCGAGCTCTAGCGATCAAAGCGTTTCAGGCGCTCGACATGTCCGGCATGGCGCGGGTAGAATTTTTCTTGAGCGGCAAAAAATTGTACCTCAATGAAGTCAACACTATCCCGGGGTTTACTTCACACAGCATCTACCCTAAACTTTGGGAGGTTTCTGGACTATCATATGCGCGTCTCTTAGATGAATTGATCCGTTTGGCGTTAGAACGGTATAACGAGAAACAACAGCTGAGTACGGACTTTTCTTCGGGCAGTGACTGGTACAAAGGATAAAATCCAAAATTCAAAAATCCAAATGTTAAATCAATGCCAAAAGTCTAGACATTCGGCATTTAGCATTTGAAATTGACTGGTCATTTGACATTAGAAATTTTATATTATTTATGCGTATATTCTCATCTCGCGGTCACTACAAAAAGCCTTCGGGCAGGAGTATGGGCCGACGTTACACCAACGGCAATGATTTGTTTAAACGTCGGCAATATTTTTGGCAGCGGCGCAGTTTTAAAATTTACGTCATACTGGCTGGTGTCGCCGCGTTATTTATTTTTTACCTCTTATTCTGGTCTGGGATATTTAAAATTGAACATGTCACGGTGAGCGGGGCAGAAAATGTCAATGCGGCACAAATAGAGCAAATAGCCAGGGATCAAATGACGAAGCGGCGTTTTGGCCTATTTAGCCAGTCTAATCTATGGTTTTTTAGCTCAAAAATAGCCGTAGATGCCATTAATCAAGCCTTGGTGCTGGATAGGGTCAAAGTCAAGAAAAGACCCTTAAAAACCCTCAAAATTGAGCTCCAGGAAAAATCCAGCCAAATTACCCTAGTCAGTGGTAATCATTACTATTACCTTGACCCGAATGGTTTAGCTATCCAGGAAATACTCGTAGCCAACGTGCAGCTGATTGAGGGTGCAGCGCCTGATGAGGCTGGTAATGAAGTGAGTGGTGAGAGCGGTCAAGATTTGATTGATCTGGGAGCGTTAAACGCCAGTTTGCCGCTGGTGTATGATCTCTCTAACACGCCGGTGACTGTTGGTCAAAAAATACTGGAACCAGAGCGTATCGTTTTTATCAATCAGTTACAGACGCGGCTGCCAGCTATGGAACTGCCCATCAAACAATTTAGCTTACCAGAACAAGAGGGGACTGAAGTACGGGTGCTGACGCAGCGTGGTTTTGAAGTTTACTTCAATAGTGCTGATGACCTGAATCGTCAGCTGGCTAATCTTAATTTAATTGTTAAAGAAAAATTACAAAATAAAAATATTCATTATATTGATCTGCGGTTCGGGGAAAAAGTGTACATAAAATAATTATCAGTGCCAACAACCCACCACACCCGAAAGGATCTAGATATGAACGGCACTTCGTGGTTTCTACGGATGGCGGAACAAATGCGTCAACGAGGGCTAACACCGGAGGCGACCCATCAGTATATAGCGCGTCATCTAGATCAGCTTTGTCCTAATAAAGGACGGCTGATGCCTGACGGTCTCACCGCCAGTCAGCGACAGGGAGCGCCGGAAAATTTGGGTTTTAAATACCCAAGACTGTAATAAACAGTCAAAAAGACAT
>JACRDY010000064.1 GCA_016218485.1 Candidatus Falkowiibacteriota bacterium | reverse complement strand
GGATCGGGCGGAGCGAGGGGGCGGAGATAGAATTTCCCGTTGTTTTTACCGGCACTGTTAACCAGGGTTTTAAAACCCTGGTTAACAGTGCCGGTAAAAACAACGGGAAATTCTATCTCCGCCCCCTCGCTCCGCCCGATCCAGTTGATCTGTTGCTGCTTGATCTTGTCCCAATATTCGGTCTGCGCCAGGTCATCAATCAGCCGGTCGGCGTACTGGGTGATCCGCAGCATCCACTGTTCTTTCTCGCGCTTCTCGACGGGCCCGCCGCAGCGCTCACACCGACCGTTGACCACTTCTTCGTTGGCCAGGCCAATCTTGCACGATAGACACCAGTTGATCGGCATTTTCGCTTTGTAGGCCAGACCGCGCTCAAACAATTTTACAAAAATCCACTGCGTCCACCGGTAGTACTTCGGGTCAGTGGTATTAACCGCGCGCGACCAGTCAAAAGACAGGCCGAGACTCTTGAGCTGACGGGTAAAGGTCGCGATATTTTTCTTGGTCGTGATCGCCGGATGGATCCCCTGCTTGATGGCATAGTTCTCGGCCGGCAGTCCAAAGGCGTCAAAGCCAATCGGGTAAAGGACATTGTACCCTTCCATTCTTTTTTTGCGCGCCATGATGTCCAGCGCGGTGTAAGAGCGCGGGTGTCCCACGTGCAGGCCTTCGCCGGACGGATAGGGAAACTCAATCAAGTAGTAATATTTTGGCTTATCCGAAAAATCTTCAGCCTGGTACAGGTCTGAGCCGTCCCAAAACTTCTGCCATTTCTTCTCTATTTTTTTATGATCGTAAACCTGCATAGTTAATTAGCTTTCTTGTTGAGCGGAGCGAAATCCGCCTCGGGCGGACCATTTCGGCTCTATCTTTTTGTGATCGTAAACCATCATATATTAAATCAACCGCTCTGTTGAGCGGAGCGAAATCCGCCTCGGGCGGACCAACGAGGTTCTATTTTCTTGTGATCATAAATAGCCATAATTAATCACTATATCCGCAATTTACGACCCTATATTTACGACCCTATTGACATTCTATAAATAAGAGTATACACTAATAATATAATCACGACGAAAAGGGTTCTCTAAGGGTTTTGTCCCGACGAGAGCCTTTTTCATGTGAAAAATTTTTATACTCTAATTTATCTTTTAAAGCACCAAGAAAACTCAAAACATCATTTTCTGGAGTACTCAACTTATCCAATAAGGATGAATACCGAAGCTGATTTGGCACTAATATTTTTTCCAATTTATCTTGACTCATCAAATATTCAGCTAAACAATAAAAATCTCCGTCACCAGAAACTATAATAGCCTTATTATAATTTAACCACTCAATCATGGAATGTAAAACTAACTCAGCGTCTACATTACCCTTCACTCGTCCATCTGATAATTGTAACGTTGGTTTAAATACACAGATATAGCCCCATTCCTGCATCTGAGTATACATTGCTTCGTTCCCAGGTTTAAAACCAATAAACAGAAAAGCCTTTGCCACACCATATTTATCATGCAGGTATACTCTAAAACGTTTGTAATCCAATTTCCAGCCGGAGTATACTTTTTGATTATTTTTTTGATTGATAATATCTTCTGAAAGACCTAGATATAAATTATTCCCATCAATAAAAGCATAATTGTTGGGTTTTAGAAACATACTCAAAACTTCATTTCATTCAACCCAAAACAAATCCCATTTTTCTTTTTCTCAATTTTCCTGTGATCGTAAACCTGCATAGGTTATGCGGCGGCGGCACGGTCTGATTGATGGAGCTCTCTACGTTTGGCCATTAAGCGCGCCAAGACTTTTTCCCGATCATCCTTCTCCAGCTTACCCATGGGCACACCCCACAAAATATCTTCACGCAGCTCTGACCCGCCATTCTCCACAATGGCATTATCCAGTTCTTCAGTCGTCACATCGGGCTTAGCGCAGAGAGTGATTAATACATCAACCAATTGACGAGCCACCTCGGTATCCATTTTGTTATTGTTTGAGGGTAATTGTTCAAATTTCATAGGGGTATGCTTAATCGAAAACATGTACCTATTTTAGCCTGTTACCCCGCTTTTGGCAACTCTTTTAATTGGCGCGAAACTGGTTCGGTGAATCGGACAAAGGCCGTATTTCTTGATCATTTCTGAATGTAGTTTGGTGCCGTAGCCTTTATGCTGCTCAAAACCATATTCAGGGTAAACCTTAGCTAACTCCATCATCAACGCATCACGATACACTTTGGCAATAATAGACGCCGCGGCAATGGAAAAAGATAACTTATCCCCGCTCTTAACCACTTGGAACGGCGTCCGGAACTCAATTCGCCCGACATAATCAGTCAGGATAAAGTCCGGCTTGGTAGTTAAATTGGTAATGGCCCGCTTCATCGCTGTCTTATTAGCCAGCTGCAGACCAAGACTATCAATCTCCTCGCTACTCACTTCACCGATCGACCAAGTTAAACAGTTTTCTTTAAGCCATCCACTCAGCTCTGTGCGTTTTTTCGCTGGTATCATTTTGGAGTCGCGAACGGCATCATTATCAAAATTTTTGATATCAAGAATCACGGCCGCAGCACAGAGCGGCCCGGCCCAGGGCCCGCGTCCGGCCTCGTCAATCCCGGCAATCAGGGTGTAGCCCTGCGCTAAAATGGCGTTTTCTAAGTTAAAAGTGGGGGTAATCATGGAAGTATTCTACCATTAAAACATAAAAACACTAAAACATTAAAACACGCCGTTGTTTTAATGTTCTAGTGTTTTTATGTTTTAATGTTTTCATGATCTCAAACAAAAAACTGGCGCCTCGCGCGGCTAACCAGTTTGTGCCGTCATGCTGACGGCTGGGTCCCAAACTCGCTTTGAGCGAACCGAGACATACCATTGAACTACCTCGGTGAAGAGGGAAAACGTCGTTGCTGGCGCTCCAGCAACTGATGGTAGAGCTGAATCACCTCCGCTAACCCACCAGCGTTAGTGAGCGATGCTGCCGGTTGAGGTGGGGGCACGACCATGCCTGGACTGAGAACGAATTTCTCGCTGTCCTCTTGCTTGGCCGCGGCAAAAATTTCTGCCGCCACTGCGGCATCAACCGGCTGCAGGAGCGCCTGCAACTGCGGATGATACCCCGGCCCGTTGAAAATCTCCAGCCGGCCATCACCATGGCGATGGTACCAGTAGCGGGGAGCACCATCCACCGGCGAGAAGAAAGCCATCTCTGCCCAAGGGGTAACCCGTTGGAGGGTTTCTCCTTGCCGCGATTTCTCCAGCCAGTACATCAGCTCGGGCGTCACTGGCTGGACCTCGGTCAGGACAATCGGATGACGACGGTAGCGGCAGGATATGAACTCGACTCCTCCCCGGGGCATGTTCGAGTAGCACTTGAGCGGCTCCCCCTGGAAGTTGACGAATGGTTCCTCCGCGAAGAGGAAGAAGTTGAGGTAGTAGCCGCTCAACCCCAGACCGAGGAGTACCAAGGCGGCAGCGGCTTTGCCCCGCAGCATCAAGCGGATGGCCTGGGTCCAGACAATCGCCAGCGCCACCGCGACGATGACTCCGATCAGCGCCGCCAGGTAGCCGTTCATGACGGTCTCTTGGAGGCGGTCGGCAATACTCGGGAACAGCAGCAGGAACAAGAGCAGAGCGGCGCTGCGCCAGAGCAGCAACCCAAATCCGCCCAATCCCACCAGCAGGCCGAGCATGGCCCCGATCCGTCCCCACCGGCTGAAATGGCGCTGCCGGAACATCCGAATGATCCAGCCGAAAACGAACGTCGCCGCCAGCAACACGAGCAGACCGACACCGGTCAACGAGCGACCGGCAATGATCAGCGCCAGGGCGAGGGCGAGCAACGCCAACCCCACGATCAACACCCAAAGACGTTGATGAGCCGACCGCGGGCCGGCGGTGAGCAGTCGGGAATCACTTGGTACGTTTGACATGGTCATTTCCTTTCTTGGAAGTTCCTAAAAGTTCCGCGCGCAGCTGATCCTTGACCTTGGCTAGTTTTTCCTGGTTAATTTCCGTACCACGAAAAACCAACTGATCGGCCTGTGGGACGAGCTCCTGATAAATGTTTTGCAACTCTTGGATGTTGGCTGGCAGCCCACCATCCGGCTCTGTCACGTTGAGGTAGGCAATAGCGGCCGAGAATTTCTCTTCAGCCATCCGAAGGTTGTGAATTGCCAAATCCAATAGAACCACCCGCTGCTGCAGATCGTCGCGGTAGATCATGTTCGTCGCGATGGAGTCAATCAGGCCCTCTATCTTTGCCGGAAGATTACCAATGGTAAGCTGACCAACTCCAACAGGATCAACAATGGCCACCGCCTTGTCAATTTCATCCAATTGTTCCTGGCAAGCACTAAGTCGCTGCTTCCTTTTGTCGTATTTTCTTATGAATTGTTCACACTGTTCTTGTCTAATGGCCTTCTCCCCTGCTGTAAAGCTACCGAAACCACTAGCACAAAGATGCTCTTTCTCGGCATTGATTCCCTCAAGCTCCTCCGTTAGTCGTAAGCATTTGCTCCTTACCTGATCTTGGCTACCTCCCACTTCAGCATACGTGATGAGTACTCTAATCCACTTCACCTGCTGTTTTAGTTCGCTGATCTTGGTCTCACGGCCTTTGATTTCTCGGTTAATGTCAACAAGGTGTTTTTCCAAACGCTGGCGGTTACTTTCCAGCTCACCTTGCTTGGTCTGGAGCGAGCAGACCGGATCTTTTAGGCAATCAGCACGCTCTTGAACGGCGCGCTCTTCTCTCTCCTGATCTTCGCAATAGCTGACGATGGCGCCAACCAAAGCGATGATACCGATGATCACGGCGATGGCTATGGCGATGAACGCCCATACCGTTATCCTATACTTCCAAACTTCTTTCCAGATGAACTTGTCCAGATTGAAAGACATGGCTCATTCCCTCCAAGTGGATTTGGTGTTCGTGTGTCAAGCCATCAGTCAGCCTGATGGCCCTGTTTTTCAAGGTTCTTGAAGCGGTTTAGGCTTCAAGTTATCTTATAATTACAACGGGGTATTGTCAATCTAAAAGAAAACATTAAAACATAAAAACACTAGAACATTAAAACAACGGCGTGTTTTAATGTTTTTATGACTCAAACGAAAACGGCCCCACCTCGTGGCGGCGCCGTCATGAACTCTTGTGAAGTCAGCCCTAGTAAAAAGAGTGGAGGGTGATTAGGACCAGCACCCCCAAGAAGCTAAGAGCCACGAGAGCCCACAGGATCATCTCCCCGGCTCCCATCGGATTACCATTGGACGGCCGCGCAGCCGTCCGATCCAAATCTTCCAACCGATACGACATCGCGGCCTCCTTTCGTGATTCACACGGTGAAGTTTGCCCAGGCCATGAAGGCCAGTAGGCAGAACCAGATCGCGGCGATGGTCCCCGCCATTACGAGCGAACGACGTTGATCTTGGGTCATAATGAAGTCCTCCCCTTCTAGGAATTGTCTGATTTTTCGCCTCGCTTTTCAAAAACCCGCAACCGGCTCAAAGCCAGCTTTTACCGACTGTTCCATGATTAAGTCAATCATAACATATATGTAAAATATTGTCAATATGTTAAAACTTAAAAAAAACAAAAAATAGCCTATTTAAGCTACTTTTTAAGTGAAGACGCAAAGCATTGCGTCTCTACGAAAACCCGCTGCTCCGGATCATCAACGTCCAACTTTGTACGCAACATTGGTCAGGCGCAGGGAAATCGTTTCCTGGCCTTGCTTGAGATAACGAATATCTTTTTCAAAGACAGTAAAACGATTATCAATATGATGTCCCATATTCTCAAACTGCTGGTCCACAGCGTCAAAACCTTGCTTAATCATCCCTGCCAGGTCATCAATGGTGGTTTGTTTTTTACCATATGATTCGTGTTTATCCTGTCTTTTATATCTCTATCTCTTGTTTCTTTGCTTCTTTGTTTCTTTGCTTTCTTGACTAGCTTACCCGCTCCACGTATTCCCCGGTCTCCGTATTAATCCGCACCACGTCATCCTCTTTGATAAACAGCGGCACCGTGATCTCCATGCCGGTTTCCAACGTGGCCGGTTTAGTAACTTTACCCTGGGCCGTGTCGCCACGCGCGCCGTCAACCGTCTGGGTCACCCGCAGTTCCACTTTGCGCGGCACCGCCAAGCTCACCGGCTGATCATTGAAGTACAGCACATCAACCGCCAGACCCTCGTGCAGATACTGGGCCGCATCTCCCACTACATCAAGGTCAAAAGCCACCTCTTCATAGGTCGTATTGTTCATGAAGTGCGCCTGTCCATCGGCCGTGTACAGAAAACCGGCCGCCTGATGCGACAGATCGGCTTCTTCAATGCTGTCGCCGGGATTATAGTTGACTTCCAATACTTTATTATTGATCAAATTGCGCAGCTTGGTCTGCATCACCGGTTTACGCTGCTGCATCCGGACAAAGTTGGCCTCTACCACCAGCCAGGGCGCGCCATCAATGCTGAAAACTTTGCCTTTCTTGATATCGTTGAGGGTGTTTATTGACATAGGAATTATTAAAACATTAAAACACAAGAACATAAAAACATAAAAACAAAATACTATCTTTTGGTAGAGACGGCCGTTCGCAACGCTTGCAATTCAGTCCAGAGCATTGCGCCAATTTCTTCTGCAAGTTTAAGGATATCCTGATACTGCTCTGATGACAGGTATTCTTCAATCAAAGAAAAATGGAGAAGATACTTTGTCTCTTTCAACGAACCGTACGCCATCTCAAAAAACTGTAACTGTACCGGCCGACGTACTCGCGCAAACCCCTCGGTGTAATTCAAAACTATTGACAATGACGCACGACGCATCTGGTTGGTCACACCATACAGTTCATCCCGGGGAAATGATTTAGTTTCTCTGTAAACGGCATGAGCAAACGCATCCATTTTTTTCTGTAACGCTATTTTATAATCTACGCCCATATTCTTTTGTTTTCATGTTCTCGTGTTTTCATGTTCTTGTGTACTCTATTCACAGCCCGAACGCTCTACTCTAGTTACCGATCAGAGCGTCCGCGGCTGTACACAGAGACTAGCGAGAGATGAAGGGCAGTAGCGCGAGTACACGCGCGCGCTTGATGGCCTCGGCCAATTTGCGCTGATGTTTGGCACAGACACCGCTGCGCTTGCGCGGAGCGATCTTGCCGTATGAGGAGATGAACCGGCGCAACAGCTGCGCGTCTTTGTAGTCAATAGCCTCATAATTATTGGCGCAAAAATAGCACTGCTTGTCTTTGGGAATACTTGATTGGGTATTACTGCGGTTATTGCTACGGTTATTGTTATATCGCTTCATCATAGGCGTTGAAGTAAGGTTAAAAAGGAATATCTTCAACTTTGATTTCTTCTTCTACCGGCGGCTCGTCGTGCGGTGCGGGCTGGCTGCTGTCAGCAGCGCTGACCGCGCCACCGGCATTGCCGCCGCCACGGTGCCCGAGCATAATCATATTATTAGCCACGATCTCGGTGCGGTACCGGCGCACGCCGTCGTTCCCTTCCCAGTCGTGCGTCTGCAGGCGACCTTCAATGTAGACCTTGCTGCCTTTCTTGAGATACTGTCCGCAGATTTCGGCCAGCTTTCTCCAGGCCACGATATTATGGAACTCGGCCTTTTCCTGTTTCTGGCCTGATTGATCAGTCCAAACTAAATTAGTCGCCACGGCAAAGGAAGCCACTTGAGCGCCATTTGGCGTAGTGCGCAGTTCCGGATCGCGCGTGACGTTGCCAATGACCATCACTTTATTTAAGTCCATATAGTTATCTTTAGATCCTACGAATTACGAATCCGTACGAAGGTACGAATCTGCTGACCCACGTTTTGAACGCTATTCGTACATTCGTACGGATTCGTAATTCGTAGGGGTGTAATTCGTAGGAGTTTATGAGTTAGAGCAGTGATTCATCAATCAGCTCATCCAACTTCTTGTCCAGCTCTTCCATGCTGACTTTGCTGGCAGGGCGTGCCGGCGCCGGACTGGCCGTCCGTCGCTCTACTGCCACCACCGGCACTTTGACGTCCGCGCGGGGACGAGCGGTTGTCGCCTGCTGAATCTCTTCCGCTTCACGCTTGGCCTGGCGCGCTTTGTCCGCCGCCATTTGCTCGGATGTGCGCTCCACCTTACTGACGACCAGGTGACGCAGCGCTGCGGGAGACAGCCGCAGCGACTCATTGAGCTTACTCAACCGTGCCGGATCCATATTAAACTCAGCCACGAAGTAGTAGCCGTGATGAATCTGCCGAATCGGGTACGTCAGCTTCCGCTTACCCATATCTTCTTCATAGGTAAGGACGCAGCCGTATTCAGCCAAGATGTTTTTTATTTTACTCTGAACTCCCGGGAGTTCATCCACTGTATATTCCGCGGGGATAATATACAGTATTTCGTAGTGACGCAGAGGCGCCTCTGGATTCACTGTGTCCATAGTACAATAGTCTTATTATTAAGAAGTTAAACTATTTATTAAATTTAATTAAAAAGCGGGCAAAAGATGCCCGAATTTCAAAAGAAAAACTCTGGCGGACATCTTTAATTTAGCTTAATTTAGCTAAATTATCCTCAATCCCGCTAAGCGGGACGGGATGTGGAAAAGGTCCGGATAATTGTGTATGGCTAGCTTATCACGAGTTCGGTGGGAAATCAAGAAGGTATATTTTAACACGTATTGCTGTAATTCCTACAAATTACTTATTTCCATTCATTGGTGGATGATTAATGAGAAACTGGAAATTAGAAATTGGAAATTAGAAATTTCCACCCGAGGCGGCCTGCCCGCCTGGGGAGGGGATCAGTTTTTGGCTGAAAAGACCATGCTTTCCGGCAATTTCTAGTTTCTAATATCTAGTTTCTTGTCTATTTATCCTGTTGAATGTGGTATATCCTCAATAATTATAGGTCAACTTTTCCGTTATTACTAGCCTATTGACTATTCCGGTCTCAACCACTACCATAGGCGCTAAGCAGGCAATACCCACAAACCTTTCTTCTGGAGGGAAAAATGGGACGAACAATACTCTACGCTCCGGCTGAAAACGGCGAACCACAGCTGGTGATCGTAGAAATGACTGCGGCACAGCAGGCCGACACAGAAGGCTTCTGCTTCATGCCGGCAGGGGAATTCACGTTTCCGGCGACTGATCACGCAACGACATACCTGATCGCGGCAGCATCGAGTAAAGACAGAATTCAGGTCCGTGGCAATGGCGGCGAGTGGCAAACGATCGCTCTGGGGGAACCACTGATAGTGCCACCAGAGATCACCGTTACTTTCCAGGTCTTCTGCGGTGATATTGTCATAGCGATCCAGCCGATGCCGACACGTGCTCCCCACCGGACTGCCGCGATAACATCCGTCAGCACAGCCTACACAATGTGAGAGGAGGACACCATGGCCAAACCGCTGACCGACCAAGAACGACGAAAAATACTGCTCCACACCGCCGGCAACTCCGCCGTCTACGAGCTTTTTCGGGGCTGCAATCTCCGGTGGCGACACACCAGAACCAAACGGGGCGCGGTCAATCAGCTGATCCGCTATTTCCGGCAAGAGCGACGGCTCCAAGCGCTGGACAACATCCTGCACTGCACCGATCCGGAGACCCTCGACATCAGTCTGATCAGTCTCGTGGACAATGCCTTCTAAATTCGCAAGCTCTCCCACGTCCCCGACAAGCCGCATCGGCTGCCGGGGCGTTTTCTTTTTTAGCGAACAATTGCTACAATAGGCCTACCTATGCGCTACTTTTTCATCCTCGGCCAGTCGCCAAAACTGTCGCTCCTGGAAATTTACACTGTCTTAAACGCCCAGGGCGTTGATTTTACTATTGAAAAATTTTCTCCTGAAGTAGCGCTGATAGACAGTGCGGCCAAACTTGATGCCGAGTCGCTGCTGGACAGCCTCGGCGGCACTATTAAAATCGGCAAAATTTTTAAGTCCGTCAAACGACTGACGTTGACGGCGCGCCTGGTGGCTGACTGGCTGGCGAGCCAAAAACTGCGGGAGACTAAATTTCACTTTGGTTTTTCTACCTATAGACTCAATGATCCCCCATTCACGCTGCACCACCGCTTCGGCTTGGAGGTCAAAAAAATCTTGCAGCAAAAAAATATTTCCGCGCGCCTGGTCGTCTCGCGCGAGCCCAACCTGTCATCAGTCACCGTAGCCAAAACCGCCTGCTCAAACACGGCGCCGAAATCTGCCTGATTGTTGACGGCAACACGATTCACCTGGGACAAACCCAGAGCGTACAAAAATTCGGCCAGTACTCCAAGTTTGATTACGACCGTCCCGGCCGCGACAGCGCCTCCGGCATGCTGCCACCCAAACTCGCCAAGATGATGATTAACCTAAGTACCGTCTCCCCCCTTTCTAAGGGGGGATTAAGGGGGGTTCTGCTCGATCCATTCTGCGGCTCGGGCACCATCCTGATGCAGGCCGCGCTCTTGGGTTACCAAAACGCCATCGGCTCTGACCTTTCACCCAAAGCCATGGCCGACACCAAACAAAATCTCGCTTTCTTAACCAAATCCTTGCCCCAGCTCTCAACTCTCAACTATCAGCTCTCAACTCTCGACGCCACCAAACTCTCCACCACCCACAAACCAAACTCTATTGACGCCATCGTCACCGAACCCTTCCTCGGCCCACCGCTGCGCGGCAGTGAACCAACCGAGGCGATCAAAAAAATTATCAGCGAATTGTCAACACTGTATCTCCGCGCTTTCGCCGAATTCAAAAAGATCCTGAAGCCTGACGGCCGGGTGGTGATTATCTTCCCCATCCTCAAAAGCTGGCCGTCAATCAGTGACCAACAGTTGGAGCAGATTAAAACCCTCGGCTTGGCGCCAGCCTGGAACGTGCCGGAATTACTCCGACCGCTCCTGACCAAACGTCACTCCGTCATCTACTCTCGCCCCGGACAGAGGATTGAGCGGGAAATATTCGTCTTCAAAAAAATAAAATAAAACCGTTATTCCTAGATAAAAGACTACCAAACCGCTAACGAAGCGAAATCCACCTCGGGAGGATTGAGCGGGAAATATTTATTTTTAGAAAAACGAAATAAAAAATTCTAAATTCAAAAATTTAAATTATAAACCGCGGGTTTAAGATTTTGGATTTAGGCATTATGATTTATTTAGGATTTATAATTTTGAATTTAGAATTTAGAATTTAGGCTTAGGATTTAGAATTTTGGATTTATAATTTAAAAACGGGCTCCATTGGCAGCCCGTTTGCGCGTTCAGATGCGTCCGGGGTTAACCGTTGAAGCTCTCCCCAGAGCCTCTCTACCACCCCGGGAGGAGATGGATCACCTCACTTTCTCGTGTTGTTGTCGTGATGGGGACATCCCAATTGCGGCAGCGAACAAGAAAGTTTCGTTTCCATCCACACTCCGAAACCCCCAGAGAAATTGTTCCCGAGACGGCGCTGGGGCATGATCACCGGCTCAAGTTCTGCGCGTTGCTCCGATGCTGCTGGCGACGCCGCCAAGCGGCGTGTCGCCCCGACTTAAACCCTTTGCGCAACAGATCCTCCTTTCCCGTTGTTCAGTCGCCGCAGCATGGCTTGAGCCACGGCACCATGAAGAGCACCATGGCGACTTTTGCCACCGCCCAACCCTTTTGAGCCGCGTGGGTGAGGAGCCACCACACCCCCAGCAAAAAAAGGATCGTCAGGGTCAGACCCGGCGCCACCACCAGCCACAACCCCATGTTGTCAAACAAGACGTCCCCCATGTATACCTCCCGGGTAATAGGGACAGGTCGCGCCCGCGTTAAGAGTGACTTGTCCTGCTCTAGAGGTAGCATAAGACAGACGCCCGGAAAAGGAAAGTGGATAAATAATGGCTAGTACTTAGTCCCTAGTCCTTAGTGGTTAGGTGGTTTTTTAATAATAGTTTAGAAATAGTTTAGAATAATTTAATGACTACTGTGGTACTCTGAAGTAATAAAAAATAAAACAGATCTTATGACTCAAAAAGGTTATCAAGATTTAATTGTCTGGCAAAAAGGCTTTGCCTTAGTGGTAGCAGTCTATACCTTAACCAATCAGCTACCAAAAAACGAGATGTTTGGTCTCGTATCACAATTACGTCGTTCCGCTGTATCCATTCCATCCAATATCGCGGAAGGATACGGGAGAAAATCAGACGCCGAGTTTAACCGTTTTTTATTAATAGCAAAAGGGTCGCTGTTTGAATTAGAAACTCAACTATTGCTCGTCAAAAAATTAAATTTAATACCAAACTACAATACAGCTGAACTAGATCAACTTCTAATAGAAACCTCAAAACTCATTTACGCCTTCCTTAAAAAGCTAGGGACTAGGGACTAAGGACTAAGGACTAAGGACTAAGGACTAAACCTGAAATGCATCACATCCCCATCCTGTACGATATACTCTTTACCTTCAGTGCGCAGCAGCCCCTTTTCTTTACAGCCAAGTTCACCGTACTGGACGCAATCTTGCCATTTGATAACTTCAGCGCGGATGAACCCTTGCTCAAAGTCAGTGTGAATTTTACCGGCCGCCTGTGGCGCCAGGCTACCGCGCGTAACCGTCCAAGCGCGCGTTTCCTGCTGGCCGGAGGTAAAAAAAGTAATCAAATTTAAAACTTCATAGCCTTTAGTAATCAGCCGATCAAGACCACTGGCGCTCATACCCAGCTCGGTCAGATACTCTTGGCGGTCACTGTCGCTCAAGTCAGCCAGCTCCGCTTCAATCTTGGCGGAAATCACCACCATATCATCAGCGCGCACGCCCTCAATGGCTAATTTTCCGCCAATGGCGGACCCGCCTTGGGCGGGCCGAACCCCAATTTCTGATTCATCGACGTTGACGACGGTAATCACCGGTTTAGCAGTCAACAAATGTAAATCCTGAATCAATACTTTCTCATCGTGCGTTAAGTCCAATCGGGCAGCCAACGTCCCCGCTGCCAAACCGACTTTGACTTTCTCTACGGCCGCTAAACGGGTCAGCGCCTCTTTGTCCGCGCCGGACTTGGTCTTGCTCTTCAGATCTGCCGCCCGCCGGGTGATGGTTTCCAGGTCTTTCAAGATAAGCTCGGTATTGATCGTCTCTATGTCAGACACCGGATCCACCTTGCCATCAACATGCACCACGTCCGGATCGCTAAACTGCCGCACCACGTGCGCGATGGCGTCCACCTCTCTAATGTTCGCGAGAAACTCATTACCGAGTCCTTCGCCCTCACTCGCGCCTTTTACTAATCCAGCAATGTCTACAAACTCAATCACCGTCGGAATTATTTTTTCCGATTTTGAAACAACCGCTAACTGCTGTAACCGATCATCCGGCACTTCCACCACGCCGACATTGGGCGCGATAGTGCAAAACGGATAGTTGGCGATATCAATGGGATTTTTGGTCAACGCCTTAAACAATGTGGACTTGCCAACATTGGGCAAGCCGACGATACCGATGGAGAGAGACATAATTGACGTAAGTTCAAAATCCTAAGTTCAAAGTTCAAATCAAGTTCAAATGCTTTAATGTCTAGACCTTTGGTATTTGAATTTTGAACTTGATTTGAACTTTGGGTTTTGAACTTTGAACTTCATTATTATTCTAATGACAAATATCCTGTACCGTGTTCAAGCTGTATTCAACATCCCCCACGCTCGCGCCGAGACGGGTCAGGGGAAAGTGCACGCCGAGTTCTAGTGTACCACAGTTATAGGGCGGAGTGGCGGCGGCGCTGTCGGCAACAATCTGCCGCACCCACGCCAGATAGGTTTCTTTGACTTCAGGCCTGCTGTTGAAAAACGCGCGCAGACCTCCCTGGTTATCGGGGTTGCGGAACAGCAATGTCGTGATCAGTCGTATAAAGGTCAAATGTTCTGACGGCAGCATCCGCTCAGCCAGGCGCAGGTAGTTAGCCGCTGGCGCGGTAAAGTGGAAATGGTAAATTTTTTTCAGCAAATGATGTTTCTCTAGGAGCGCACTGACGACAGCCGTCTTCCCCCGGTAGTGTATCAGCGCGTGCGCAAAGTCAAAGGTCATACCAAGATGAGGCTGATCGCCGAGGGACTCAAAAATTTCAGCAAAATTTTCCAGGTCTGACCCGAGCTCATAGCAATCAGAGCGGAAGTTCCACATATTTTCCAGCGAAATAATCACCCGCTGTTCAGCCGCCAGCGGCAGTACCTGCCGGAGTACCCGACTCACCAACGTTAAAGCCTCGCGCCGCTCCCGGCGCAGACGGTCACCCAGGTGAATGGTAAAAAGCGATGGATATACCGTGTCATCAACTCCGCTGATTTTGGCCAGCTCACGCGTCAGCATGATCTGCTCGGTCAAGAGCGCCACGCTGAATTGCTCGTCATCCGAGTAGTAAATGACATTCTTGGCGCTGCGGGCAAAATCAAAAAAACCGTGCAGCCGCACGCCGTGCGTCCCGTCGGTCAGCGGCAGTGTATGCTGACGGAAGGGCCGGAGAAATTTCTCGCGAGCCGCGGGGATAAACCGCTTTTGTGACCGATCAATCAGCGCCGAATAGAGAAACAACGGCGACTCCACACCGGTCACCGCCGACACTACTCTCTGAGCGCTTGGCGACAAGCGGCGCAACGCTCGAAGATACCGGTATACCGGTGAAATGAGTAAAAATTTCATAGGGAAGAATCCAGCGTCATGGTTGAGAGTATCTCCCGATTCAGCTGCTGACCGTACTGCCACCAGTCGGTATTGGTGGTGAACCGCAAAACCAAAAAATTATTATTGGTGAAGAGAAAAGTATAGAAATGCGTCCAGCCGTCCGCCGGCCGATCCACCCGCTCCAGGACGGCAGGCTGCCCATCCACGGTCGTCTTCTCTTGGTCGCCGATCTGCCAGCCATCGGTCATGGTCAGAGTAGTATTGTAGGCCGCCAAACAGTCTGCCAAACTCGGACAGCCCCGCACCGACTGCGGAGCGGCAAACACATACAGGCTCAAATACTGCCTAACGTTATCGGGATTGTAGCCCGTCAAACCGAAAGTCTCAGACTGGGCTAAATATGAATCGCCCTGCTGCGGCGTCAGCTGCGCCAGCTTCTTGGTGTCTTCACTCAAATCAAAATACTCGGGGTAAGCCAGTGAATAGTGGTAGGCGTCATTGGTATACCGCGGCCACTGATCTTGGTCTGCTGTATCCGGCGCAACGACCGACCGACTACGCCAGAGGCCGACCACAACGCCGAGCGCCACCACCAAGCAGCTGAAGCCAATCACCACCCAGCGATCGCCTGTTGTCAGAGGTTTCTTTAATTTCATAAATCACATTGTACTCTATTGATGATAAAATTGGAAGGCCTGACAACACAGATGGCACAGATAGACACAGATTACACAGATCGGTGATTATCTGTACTATGAGCTGGTGGCAAAACTGATTTTGCTGCGAAGCGTCCTTTTCGTCCGAGGCCTCGTCAAACGAGCGCGAAATGATTGTCACCGTAATATATTACGCCTCAAATCATTTCGCTTGTTTTCCTCGCCGTAGCCAACCAGTCCTACATCTCGCTTAAAATCAGTTTTGCAACCAGCTCTATCTGTAAAATCTGTGTCTAAATAAATAGGGCGGCCATTTGGCACCGCCCCTACCGATCACTCGGTAAAATATTGCGTTCTATTTCGCTCACGTGGCTGTCTGGATCGCCGCGTCAATCTCCTGCGCCAGCTCGCGGTAGAACTGCCGCATTTCACGCTGCGTGGTGATGAAGCACGGATGGTAGATGATGATCGCGCCTTTACCGCGGAACATGGCATTAATGCCGACCTCTTGTTCCAGCGCGGTACGAAAGTCTGTCCGGTAGCCAATGGCTCTGCCGGTGGCCGTCAGCGCCATGCCGAACTCCACCGCCATGCCGCTGTCAGCATCAGCGCCGTCCAGACAGGCGACTGTGATATTTTTCGGGTCAGTAGAAGCTTGCGTGCAATCCACCACCACGCCGGCAATATCAAATCTGCCATTGCTGAAACGATTCAGCGCCGCCACCTGCGGCAAAATGACGACGTAGCCCAGCTCCTCCAGCGCTTCAGCCAGCATCATATTCCGCACCCGCTCGGCACTGTTAAACAACCCACCGGCCAGATAAATCCGCAACCTCTTTTTCCGCTTCCTCTGCTGACCCGGCATATCCCCTCCAGTGGCCAATGGGCCGTGGCTGTGTTGTTGCATTCTCCTGACCTCATCTTATCTTACACAGAATATCTTAAAAATCAAGCTGTACATCATCTGTCCCTATCTGTCTTCATCTGTGCCCCAAAGGGGCCCCTTCGGGGTAATCTGTGATTATTGTTCAAGGCCCCCCGCGAGGACGAGAGGCCTTATCTGTGTGAACCAGGATGACGCTCATGGCGTCGCCGTTGGTGAAGACAAACGCCGGTAGTGGATGAACATGCCTCCAGCGTTGCCATCACCCCAAGGGATGATAGCGAAAGCGACAATCTCCTTGTCCGGGTTGTGCTTCTCCCATTGAAACTTCTTCGCCATGAGCTCCAGTATATACTCCTGACGGCGATTCCCCGCCTGCGGGATGAAAACGGTGCTGGCGCCGTCATCCACCACGCCGGTAAGCAGATCCGGCGGCGGAGTCGCGGCTTGAGCCTTGGCTCTCTCCTTACTGCCTAGAACAGCGGCAACCACCGCGAGCAGCAAACACACAACGACGGTGATTACCAAATTACGGACCAAATGAGGACGTTCCGACATCATCCTTATACCCTCCAGATTGTTTACTCCATCTAACCATTTCCACATTATATTGTCAAAAAATAATTTAGAAATATTTTAATTAGCAGTTGCTATGATTAGGCTGAAAACCACCACCTGTCCTCCCCCTTATGAATAAGGGGGAGAGACCGTAATGCCACACTGGACGGTGAAATGCGCGTCTCCTCCCCTTGCGAGGTTCGCCCCGCCCCGCCCCGCATTGTGCGGGGTGCGGGGCGACCGAAGTAAGGGGAGGGACAGGGTGGGGTTGGGCTAAATCATAATGGCATTATTGAAAAAATCATCCCTACGATCTGTCTTAATCTGTGCCATCTGTGTAATCTGTGATTAAAAAAAACACCATCGTTTTATCGATGATGTCCTCTTTGGTGGGATATTCTAAACTTTGCGCGAACCTTCTTTGAGCGAAGCTGACGCTCCGCCCCGCCGCCGCTCGCTAACGCTCGCCACCCAGCAAAAAAGTTTTCTTCGCATTTTTTGATTTGGCGCGCGACCGATTTTTTCTTCCCCGCCTGCGCCGAGGCTTCGGCGGGCAGGTAAAAGGAAAAGAAAACTTTTTTGCTGGGTTCTGCTCTCAACGATCAGGGCGGCGGGGCTTCGCTTCGGCTCGGGCGAGGCGGAATTCCCCCCACACCCCCTTTCCGCCTCGCCCTCGCTTTGGACGCCGACGGAATTTGTGCCAACGAAGTTGGCGCGCTGCTTTATAATTTTTTTATTACTTCTGATCCGTTCGTGGAAATTATGACTGGGACAACACCTTTTATTCCAATAACATATGTTGCCACATTTACTATTTCTCCCTTTTTAGCAAATTGAGCCATTGCGCCAGTCGTCATCACTACTTTCGGTGGCATAGGAACTGCATAAGTATCAGCAACTCCGCCCTTCGAAGAATTATAAACAGAAACCGATTGATATTTTTCAACACTAGCTTTGGTCATAATATTTCCGGGTAATTCAGCGCTTCCTTGCAAACAGTCGGGATGTGTTTTATTGATTTTTAATCCTAAAATCAACGATGAAAGAAAAAAGTGTTTTATTTCTTTACGATCTCCTACTAAAGTTTTAAAATCCTTAACACCTCTTATTTTTTTATTTCCATATTCAATATCCAACCTGTTTTCAATTGTATTATCCTTATTTTTGTCAGGATCAAATCCTAAATCAAAAATTGGAAATTTAAATAAAACGACTTCTTTTTCGTTAAGCAATGTCCTCGTGATCAAACAGGTCAGATCTCCCTTTTTCAAAAATTTAGCTAAACTTCCTCTTGCCTCAACTTTACCATTATTCTCTCCCTCAATTACAAATGTCTTTATCCTGTTTATCCAATTATTACCGTTAATTTTCGTGACTATTACCTGTTCCCATGGCAAAATATCGCTTTTTCTTAAAATGTTTTTAGGGATTACCAAACCCTCGACAATTTCGCCCCGCTTAAAAGTATTTCTGCAATTAGTAATAACAAGGTTATGGATAGCACTTCTTTTGAAAATTATTTCTTTCATAAAATTCAACATTATTTTATCGCATTACGCGATACAAGCAATAATTTTAAATTAAGTTTCTGGTTATTATATTACATTCTTTTTGGTAAAAAATCAAGAAAAAGGAGCGGCTTCCTTTTCGGATTGCCGCTCCTGGATTTAAAGTCTGCGTGTTACAGACCTTCCCAAGCGCTCATTGATGGATTTCACCTTGCGGTGCATTTCATCAAGTAGCGCATTCGGGTATGGCCACACCCCCGTCTTTCGAGAGAATAAACAGTGCTCGAACGGCGCGGTCGGGTAAAGCTGACGCCACGAGTGCCGATATTCTCGCGTGACAGGAGAGAGGGTCAGAAAGATCGCTTGGTGCAAGAGCTGCTGCTCAAGACACTCCGCGATGAATCGGAAAGTTTCTTCCAATTCGCACGGCCTTTCGGCGGGCTGTCCGTTTGTTTCGGGAAAACCGCCGATGAAAAAGCCCTCGCGATTGGTCGTTTGCAGATTCTCCTTGGCAAACTCGAGAACTTTCCGCACCACAGACAATGTATGCGGCTTTCTTATCATGCGAAGCACTCTGTCGTTTCCGTTCTCGCATGGAAACGCGATGTGCCGCACATTACCGTCGTGACTGAATTGCCGGAGCAACCGGAAGTTTTCCCTAGCCATTGACTCGAAAGTAAGGCCGTTGGAAAATCCGATCTGGTATCCTGCACCGGATACTTGAGAAAGAATCTCAAAAGCCAAGTCATGAGAGGCGTTGTTTCCGCCGCCGAAATTGTTGTCCATGAAGTCAATGTAGTTGATGCCGAAAAGGCGATCAAACTCATTGATGATTTTCATGGTGTTCTCGACAGCGTACCTTACGAGCCGCTTGTCTGTGTCGCAAAAACTGCAGTCAAAACCGCAGCCGTATGACGTCAGAAGCGGCAGGTAGGCAACAGGCCCCTGAATACCAAGGATGGTACCGATTCGTCCGGCGTGAGGATTACCGACAAAGGAGTAAAGATCCAACGCTTTTTCCCGCCCAGCAACTTCCACTCGCGGAAGCAAGCTGTAGTCGGGAATTGCGAAATGGTCAAGTTGGAACTCGGGCAGACCGGAAAATTCAACCCGACCATTGAATCTGCGAGCCACTCCTTGCGGCAAATTACCCATAGCTGGTTCGTCAAGACAGCGCAGTAGAGAAGTTATCACCGGCTGACCCGGACCAACAACGACATAGTCAACGGCCGGAATCTCTCCGATAGGAAACGGAGTATTGCCGAGGATTTCTTCGTACCACTGCGAAGCTTCGTGTCCGCCCAGAATAATGGGTGTTGCAGGAAATGCTTCCTTTAGAGCCTTGGCTGTTTTTGCCACTTCGCCGCGATCAACCACCGTACAGCAGCTCATTCCGATTACGTCAGGCGCGAGCTTGACCACCTCAGCTACGATCTCCTCGATCCGCAGTCCAGTTTTCCAATAAGGAATCCCGTCAAGTTCCTCAATCACTACCGGACTATAGGAAGAATCAAGGATGCCCTTTTTCAATCCCTCAGCCGCCGCATCAAAGAGAAGCGCCTCGTAGCCATTTCTTTTAGCTTCCGCCAAAACAGAAATGGCTCCCAACGGCGAGTGAATGCGGGGCGAAGTTCCGACTGGAGAGACCGCGCGAGGTGTTACAACAACAAACCTCTCTATCTTTCGTTTCATGGTTCTTCCTCCTTTTCAGAAAAAGAGGCGGCAAGAAATACATCCCGTCGCCTCAGATGGTTGAACTACCGCCTTTCCGCATCGCCTCATAGAGGCAGTTGGGATCCTGCTGATCGTAGTTGCCCCAGAAGTAAAAGCGATTGGCCGGACATTCGTTTTTGCAGAAACGACTGCAACTGTCGCATTCACGGGGCTGACGAATCGCCCGAACGGTTTGGAATTTGTTCCCAACTTTTCCTTGCCAAAAATCTCTGATGGTTCCATCTTGGTAGATTTTTCCAAAAGAGAAAGTTGGGCCGAAGAAAACACAGGGACTTACCTTGCCGTTGGCATCAATGTGCATAGATCGGTTAGCCGCTCCGCACATTCGTCCGCACAAGAGTTTCTGCAACACCTCAGCTGGCTGGCTGAACATCATGCCTTCGTCCATTAACACGTGCGGCAGCACTTCCGGGCTATTAAGGTATTCCAGCACCTTAAGATAGCGCGGGGAGTCTTGAGGGCTTAGCATTGTTTGATTATGCACAGCCCTGCCAGCCGGCCGACAGTAGGAGAATTTGATTTTTACTCCTCTGCTTCTGGCTAGGGCTACTAACTCCGGAACATCGTCCAGGTTCTGTCGCAACAGCGTAGTCCGTAAAAGCACATTGACACCGCCTTTCTTGAGCGTTTCAAGAGCGGCGAGTGCTTTCCGGAAATGACCGGAACCGCGCAAGCTGTCATTGACCACTTCCATACCTTCAATGCTTACCGAGGTACGCACTCCGGCTTTCGCGAGCAAGCCAACTATCTGCGGCGTTACCACTGCGCTGTTAGTGCTGATAGTGAGAAAGCATCCGGCTGAACGGAGCAGGTTAATGATGGTTTCAAAATCGGGATGAAGAAAAGGATCACCACCGCCGATTTTGACGTACATCACACCTAACTCCTGAATTTCTGTTGCAAGCTTCTCAATTATCATCACAGGCAAAGATGCTTTCTGACCGCGCCCCGCTCCGGAGAGACAAAACGGGCATTGGAACGAACAAGCCAGCGTGATGTCAAGGTAAACCTTGAACGAAGCCGAATAGGCGTTCGGGACAGGCGAATTGTGGATAATCCGCACTGCTCCATCGCCTAACTTCTGTCCAGCAAGCTGTCCTATCAGACCGGGCTGTGCCGAACCGAAAGGAATTCGCTGCGGTGATTGCAAAGCATGAATTTTCAATGCTCCGCTGTCGGAATCAAACTCCACCAGTTTATCGACTTCATCCTCTCGTAAGGAGGAAAAGCCGAAGCTGGTGTTTTCCAGCCTTATGATCTTCATGGTTTTTCCTCCTTTTCAGTCGAGAATTCGGGAAGCCAGTAAACCTGCTTTCAGGCAACGAGCGGCGGCAATGGCCGTGCCAATCGGCTTGAGAATTCCGTCATCGGGCAGATCAATCCTTGAGGTGATTTTTCCGCCTGCTTTTTGGAATTCTTTGACTGACATTGGTTTTTCCGCCAGCTGCAAAAGCAGTTCTGCTTCCAGCTCAATGAGAGCAGGGTCGTCGATCGGCCTAATCTCGCCGGAGGTAAATCTTCCGGCATAGATCAAGACATTGGTGAACGGTTTGCGGCCGGCTTCGGCGCGCGGACTGCGAAAGATGATGATGGGCAACGGTTCATTCGGCAGATCAGTAGCAAGAGATATTTTTTCAATGGACTCTGAGTCCATCAAAATTGTTCCATTGCCATGATGATCTGTAATGTTCACATCTGACCCAACTTCCTCAATCGCCTCCCGGTGCAACGAAGCACCCGGCAATTCGTTCGGTTCCAGTTTTCCGCCAATCCCGCCAAAAGGCAGGATCAAGATACCCTCTTCGGTCTTGCCCCAACGGTGGGGTTGCTTCAAAGTGAAGCAAAAGCCGAAGCCGCGTGTTGCCAGCAATCCAGTTCCGAGATCCGCTTGGGGATCATGAAGAAACTGTTCCAATTTGCACTCTTTCATTTCTGTATCCTCCTTAGGTTTTTGGTTGTCAATGTGCTCACCAGAACGCTCTGGCTTGATTTTGTATTTTATAGCAAAAAGGCGTATTTTGTCAAGGATATTGCGTATTCTAGAGATAAAAAGATTCATAAATTTATTTAAGTAAAATATCAACAGAAACGCCCAATGCGTCCGCAATTTTTTTAACTGTATCAATAGTCGGGTTTGGGGTTGCTCCGGCTTCAATTTTTGCAATGGTATGAAAAGCCAAATTCGCCTTTTTTGATAAGATATCTTGCGAAATACCGAGCTTGTTTCGGTATTTTTTTATGTTCTCGCCGATTGTGGATTTTTCGTTTGACATATTCGTATAGTTTTACTATGATAGTTAGTGAGGATATAAAACCTTTATCATCAATAGTTAGTATATGAAATTTTTATCATTTAGTCAAACGAAATTAGGGAGTTCCTTATCGTTGCCCGCGC
>JACRDY010000058.1 GCA_016218485.1 Candidatus Falkowiibacteriota bacterium | reverse complement strand
TGGACGACCACTGCCCTTTTTGATTTTTCTGGGATGTTTAAGCCGTTTAGCCTCGGCTTTCTGCCACAAGGGCTTGATCTTTAAGACTAATTCGTCGAACTTATCGGGCGCCAGGCCGAAGATTCTGGAAAACGCTTTTGGTCTTTGTTTGAGTTTTAAGATATTCATAGCTTGATTATATCATATCGACGGTCTTTAAGCAGTAGGTCTACTTATAAACTTACTTAACCACTTCCCCCTCAATCACCGCCGGCGTGCTGGCAGAACCGCCGTCAGCTTTATTATCTTTTTTCCTAAACAGCCACAGCTGCATCACGCCGGTCAGGACCGTCGTCACCAGCCAGTACAGGGTCAGCCCGCCCGGCAGGCGCATACCGATGATCACGGTCATCAGGGGCATCATGTACATCATCTGCTTGTTCATCGTCGCCATCATACTTTCGTCCTTAGCGCCGGGAATGAGCTTACCTGACGGGGTAGTCGGCGGCCGCTTGGCTTGCAGCATCTTAGCTTGCCAGAACTGGCCGGCGCCGGCCAGTATTGCCAAGACGATCTGCGGCGCGGCCAAGTCAATAGAGCCTAAAAAGTGGGGATCAATGGCGCCCGGATTGGCCACAAACGGATAAAGCAGATCAAAGCTGCCATTGCTCAAGCCCTGGCGGAAGACCTGGTAGACCGCGATCAGGAAGGGCAATTGGATCAAGAGCGGCAGACAGGACGACAAGGGATTGACCTTGTTGTTCTTGTACAGGTTCATCATTTCCAGGGACAATTTTTCTTTGTTGTCCTTGTACTTTTTCTTGATGGCTTCCAGTTTGGGCTGGAGTTCCTGCATGGCTTTCTGCGCGCGGATAGACTGCAAGGTAAACGGGTAGAGGATAAGTTTGATAATAACAGTCAAAGCAATAATCGCCAGGCCAATATCATGGCCGGGAATAACGTTGTACAGCCAGACCAGGAGGTTAAACAGCGGCTGATAGAGAATGGCATTATAAATCGTGGCTAGCATGACAGCGAACGATTATTATTTATTCTTCTGGTGCCGGCTCGGCGGGAGAAGCTGCCGGCGCAGTCGGTTGAGCATCGGCTGCCGGCTCTGCTGCGGCGATTGGCTCTTCTGCGGCGACCGCTTCAGCTTCGGCTGGCGCGATCCCGCTCAACGGATCCACCTCATCAACATTGACCACGCGCGTTTCGCCGTTTTTGACTTCCACGATGCTGATCTGGTAGCCGGCCAGTTTACTCGCCAGGCGCACATTCTGACCATTGCGGCCGATAGCCACTGACAGCTGTTCGCTGTCCACCTGCACCGTGGCGGTTTTCTTGTCGTCATCTATCTCCACGCTCAACACCTTGGCCGGCGACATGGCGTTGGCCACAAACTGCTTGGGGCTGTCCACCCAGCGAATGACGTCAATGCGCTCGCCGCCGAGTTCAGCGGTGATGGTCTGGACGCGTGAAGCGCGCTGACCGACGCACGAGCCGATCGGATCAATATTCTCGTCATCGGTGTCCACCGCCACCTTGCTGCGGAAGCCCGCCTCGCGGACAATACCCTTGATTTCAATAGCGCCATTGGCCACTTCCGGGATCTCCATGGCAAAAAGCTCGCGGACGATTTCCGGATTGCGGCGCGAGAGGATGATTTCCGGGCCTTTACTACCCATAGCCACTGACTTGATGTAGACTTTGAACCGCTCACCGATGCTGTAGCGTTCGCGCTCTATCGCCTCTTCGCTCGGCAGCACGCCTGTGGCTTTGCCCAGGTCAAAGAGCACGTTTGGCCCTTCGCGTCGCTGGACCGTGCCCAGCATCACCACGCCCTGCTTGTCTTTGAAATCTTCGTAGATGGTGGAACGTTCCGCCTCGCGAATCCGCTGGATGATCACCTGCTTGGCGGTCTGCGCGGCCATGCGGCCGTAGCCGGACGGTTGAGCCAATTCCACCCGCAGCTCTTCACCGACAGCCGCGTCAGACTTAATTTCTTTGGCGTCCGTCAGGGCAATGTGCAGTTTTGGGTTATAGCGCAGTTCCGCTTCCTCACCCTCGGCCAGTTCGGGCGCTTCCAGCGGCTCGGGCAGGGCTTCCCCGCGCTCCAGCGCGGCTCTGCGCTCTTCGGCTTCGGCTTCGGCTTTAGCTTTCAATTCATCTTCAACAACTGTTTTTACATCAAAAACCCGTGACCCGCCGCTCTCCGGATCATATTCTACTTTAATATTCTGATTTTTCTGGCCGTAGTCCTTGCGGTAGGCCGCCGCCAGCGCCGCCTCGATCGTTGCCAGTACCGACTCCGGCGAAATGTTCTTTTCCTGGCAGATCTGCTGAATGGCTGCCATGATGGGAGATTGGGCCATAGTATTAGTATTATAAATTAAATGGGGGGAATAAACAATGCAGAACCCCTACGAATTACGAATCCGTACGAATGTACGAATAAAGCAGAGATAAGCCCTACGGGCGAGATAGAGAGATACAGAGATAAAAATACCCACCGTGACTCCCCCTGCCCGAGGGGGAGACGCCTCCGTTGCTGAGGATGAGTCCGCCGCGGCGGACGAAGCCGAAGCTTACGGAGGCGAGAGGGGGTGGGAGAGCAGTTCGAACACCCCACCTGGCCTCCCCTTGGCAGGGGAGGAGACCGTCTAGCACGTTTTATTCGTACCTTCGCCTGCCTTCGCCGAAGCAAAGCCCTTCGGCTTCGCGCAGGCAGGTACGGATTCGTAATTCGTAGGGGCTGATTTGTCAACAAAAAAACCACTCTATTCAAGAGTGATCTTTAATATACACAGTATACAGTATTTGGAAAAATTGTCAAATAAGGACAACCCTAGGGTTACCCCTACTTCCTCTTTTTCTTCGGCAAATACTGCTCGCGCTTCTGCTGCTCGAGCATGGCTTGCCGCTGCCGCGGCATATCCACGATCATGAATTTGAGAATAAAGCCTTTCCAGACCCCGGCGCCGAGCAGCCACACCGCCAGCCAGTAGCGGCTGGAGAGGTACGGAATCTGCTGCCAAAAACAGAACAGGATAAACAAGCCGGCGAAACCCATAGTCACCGTCAGGCTCTGCATTTTCTTGAGCAGGTGCGCCAGCGGCCGGTTGGCGCGCTTGGCATTCGCGATAAACTGCAGCACAATACCGACGAGGATAAACAATATAAACAGCGCCAATAATACTTTCGTCGCCAAGGGCAAGAACGGCCCCGGAGTGGCGCTAAACCAAAAGTGCGTTGAGGTAAGTACGGACCAGTCAATCATACTTATTGCTTCTTAAAAATTAAGCCAAAATGGAACGGACCGGGGACAAACTCCCGCTCCAAGGTAATGCCGCTATTCTGACAGAGCCGCAGAATTTTTTCAACATCCAGCCGGTGATCCAGCGGCGGACCAAAGGTAGATTGCTGGCGACGCCAGTCAATAATCACGACGTGCCCGCCGGGCCTCGTCATCCGCACCGCCTCGGCGATAATCGGCTCATGATCATTGTTCTGGAACAGCACGGTGATGAGAAGCGCCACGTCCAAACTGTTGTCGGCAATGCCGGTGGCTTTGGGAATTTCCAAATTGGACCAAATGGTCTGGATGTTCTTAATGCCATCCACCCGGCAGCGATTGGTCACACCCTCCAAAACAATCCGGCGAATGTCCACGGCGTAGACCATGCCGCCCTTACCGACTAAGGCGGCGGCAGGAAAAGTAAAATGCGCCACCGCCCCGCAGCCGAGGTCGGCCACGCGCTGGCCATTACCAATGCCGATGTCTTGCAAAATTTTCATAGCGTCCAGGAGCTGATGGCCGCCGCTTAAATTCGCCATAGAAATTATACGCTAACGTGGAAAAAAGTCCGCATGAAACTGAAAATAATATCCTGAATCAGACCGGTCATCACCAGTAAACCAAGGAAGATACCCACCACACCAATCAGCTTGTAGAACAGCCGGCTGCCGCCGGATGAGCCGAGCTTAGCCTCGGCCCAGGCATTCCCCCCGAAATTCTGCAGAATCCACTCGGCTTTCCAGGTAATCAGGAAGCTAAAGCCGATGATCAAGAGCCCGAAAAATATTTTCATAGGTATAGAGGTCAGCTCAAAACCCTCTTTCGTAACGAAATTTCTAAATTTTGAGCGAAAATTATGAAGAACGAGGAGGTTTATCGCGGGATAAGCTGACGAGTTCTGAATAATGTGCAGCCAAAATTTAGAAATTGCAGGAGAAAACGGGGTTTT
>JACRDY010000060.1 GCA_016218485.1 Candidatus Falkowiibacteriota bacterium | reverse complement strand
TCTCCTGCAATTTCTAAATTTTGGCTGCACATTATTCAGAACTCGTCAGCTTATCCCGCGATAAACCTCCTCGTTCTTCATAATTTTCGCTCAAAATTTAGAAATTTCGTTACGAAAGAGGGTTTTGAGATGACCTCAATGTAACATTGCAGCAATATAACCCTATGTTCTCCACCCCACCCAACAAAATTCTTCTGGACCTGGGCGTCATCAGCATCCATTGGTATGGCTTGTTAGTAGTCGCTGGATTTTTTCTCGGCCTCTTGGTCTTAGTGCAGTTATTCAAAAAATACAAATTGCCGGTGGACGAAGCCTACGACCTATTTTTTTATACCATTCTCTTTGGCCTCCTGGGTGCGCGGATTTACTATGTGGCGTATGCTTGGAGCTACTACGCTACGCACCCAACTGATATTGTCAAAATTTGGCAGGGCGGGCTGGCTATCCACGGCGCCATTATCGCCGCCGTGCTGACGGTATATTTTTACAGCCAGCGGAAAGGCTGGAATCCTTGGAAGATTACTGACCTAGTGGCTACCGGCGTGCCGATTGCCATGGCGCTCGGCCGCTGGGGCAACTACTTCAATCAGGAGCTGTTTGGCACGCCGACCGACTTGCCCTGGGGCATTCCCATTGACCTGGCGAACCGGCCAGAGCAATATGTAAATTTCAGTCGATTTCATCCGACGTTTCTCTATGAGTCACTCCTTGATTTATGTTTGTTTGCGCTGTTACTCTTGATGCATCGGCGTCGGTTGCAGAGCAAGCAGGGAGAGGGTAGGGGGTATGGAGCAGGGAATGTTACGTTAGTATTTTTGTTTGGGTATTCATTCATTCGGTTCTTGATGGAGTTCTTCAGGACGGATTATTCGCCGGTCTGGTTGGATTTGCGCTGGGCGCAGCTGCTGTCTTTGGTGATTATGATGGTGATTGTCGTGGTTACCTTGTGGAAATTTATTAAACAAAAAACAGCAGAGTAAGGATGATGAGGTCTAGGGTCTCTGCCCTAGGGTTTAATACCCTTTATTGACGTTAGCAACTCATTCTCGTAAAGCTTAAGGTGATTTTCTAAAATATCTTTCTTGCGAGAGAAAACACCATCAGTACAGCAAAGATATTGACCAAAATTCATAAGTTGCACAAGATCATTGTTGTTTTTCTCAATTGGACCATCTTTTTTTCTTAATTTGCAAAAAATCGCTTTCTTTGGTGAAATTGGCATAAATATCCAAAAATCTTTCTTCCCTATTTCCCACCAAGGGACAAAGTGTAAGATAGTTTGCCGTTCAAAATCTAGGAATACTACTGGATTATCAGACACCACAAACTCATCGGTGCTGTTTGCTGGGACTTCAAGAATATGTAAATTGCCCCTATAAATTTTTTCGCCAATATCAGATGCAATAATCAAGGATAGTAGCAATTGTTGTGGTTTGCCACCTTTTATTTTTGTGCTTGTGGTACCATTTTGTAATTGATCATATGTAATACCAATATCATTATAAACAACTTTTCTGACTAAAACTTCTTTATTGCCAAAATCAGAATAATTTATAAGTTTATTGGAATACCCAATCGAAAAAAAGCGTAAAAGATAATTATGGAATAGTGGCACTCTTGTGATTTGATGCCCTATAAAAATCGCGAGGATACTTTCTTCCAAGAAAGTTAAGTCTGGAGATGAAGATGCGTTGATTAACTTGATAACATCCGATGCCTTACTCTCTAATACTTCAGCAAATATTTTTTTACGCACGAAATCGCTAGGCAACCCTTTTGTTTTTCCAATATCCCAATCTGTTTCCCCGGCTATACCATTGATTGCCACTTTCTCAATAGAGTTTTTGCTTTTTGACCAACAGAATATATTACCTTTATCTGTTCCTGTTTCAGCTACTCGCCACCTTTTCAATAAGAGTCTAGGAACATAATGATCAAATATCCCTGTCTCGCCAGTATTCAGGTACACCCTTGATTCAAAATAATCAAAGAAACTCATTATTGAAAAAATGAGTTTTGCCGACCATGGCTTCCTTCCTAAACGTTTACGAAAGACAAAATTGCGGAACTTATTACCCGCTTTATAAAATAACCAGATAAAGAAATTAATTTTATTGTTGCCCATGTGGATAAATTTACTTCTTTTTATATAGGTATCATACTATAATATACCAATTATGCTAATTAAAAGTCAAAAACCGTTTTATATTCAAACCTAAACAGCTATTTTAGTTATTCTACCTTAATCAAATGATAAATTTTGCTTAATTTAAGATAAATTAATTAGCACGATTGGTTATAATATACATATGGCAAGCAATCAGATTTTCAAAGCAGTCTACTTTTCTGACTACAAAGAAATAAACCCGAAAGCAAAGGGTGTTGTTTTGGCTTTTGGTGAGAGAAATATAGATTTGTATAAAAGCATAGCCGATCTTGGAAGTAATGAGTTGCGCAATTTACTCGGGACAGACTCTTATCGTGAGCTAGAACAACGTGCTCAACGGGAGGGACTGCCGGTCAACACTTATTGTCTTTGGTATTTACGAAAAAATCTTGATGTTGAGGATCAGGAAGTTAAAATAACCAAAAGTAATAAGCCAATCGCTCACTTTGAAAATAAAGTTCTTGAGGGAGACTGTTTAAAAGTAATGACCGACATTCCTACAAGATCGATAGACATGATTTTGTGCGATCTGCCTTATGGTACAACACAAAATCATTGGGATAGTGTTATCCCACTTGATCAGCTTTGGGCACACTATGAGCGCATTATTAAAGATAACGGTGTTATTGCTCTAACAGGGCAAGGACTTTTTACTGCCAACTTAATGCTCTCTAACCCTAGATTGTTTAAGTACAAAATAACTTGGGTAAAATCAAAACCAACTAACTTTTTAAATGCTAAGAAGCAGCCACTTCGAAAGCATGAGGATGTTTGTATCTTCTACAAAAACCAGCCAGCATACAACCCGCAAATGACCTATGGAGAGCCATATAATAAAGGTTTCAGAAAAGATCAGTTAACCGGAAGTTATGGCGACTTTAAGACTGTTGAAGTAAAAAGTAATGGTGAGAGATATCCTACTGATGTTGTCTATTTCAAAACCGCCGAGAGTGAAGGCGAAGTTTATCATCCGACGCAAAAACCAGTGGAGCTTGGCCGCTATCTAGTTCGTACCTTCACGAAGGAGGGTGATGTGGTGTTAGACAATACTTGTGGAAGCGGTAGCTTTCTTGTTTCGGCAGTTTTAGAGGGAAGAAAATTTATTGGGATTGAGAAAAACGAAGATGTCTATCTGTTCAAAAAGCATAAGGTTGATTATGTCGAGGTTTCAAAAAAACGTATCAAAGATGCTGAAACTCAATACAGAGCAGAAAGCAACAAGCTAAAATTATTTTAGATCCCGCTATAAGGTTCCTCTTGGAGAATTTTTCGGGCTTTTTCAATCTCACTGTCAGTCAACGCGCCCTTTTCTTTGAGCCAGTACAGCAGATGGAAATACTGGTTTGAGTGTAAAACCGGCTTCACGATTTTATTTATGCCAGTTTCTTTTTGAACGAAAGCAAGGTGTTTTTCAGAAAGCACACCCCGACCAATAAGGTCGTAGGCGATTCTTACTGCATCAACGGAGGTCAAATTCAGATCGCCTTTGTGGTTCCTATCTTTCTCAACATCTGGCGGATCAATACTTAATAAGTCCTCAACTGTCTCTAATCCATTGAGATTGCGGTTATAATACTCTATTTCTTGTCCACGATAAGTAAACCAGGTTCTTCCTTGTTCGGTAAGAGAACCGCGTGGCAGATAAACACCTTCGCTTGCTACCCGTTCTTTTGATACCCAGCCACAAATATAAAGTATCCACTTCCTTTGTCTGGTCGTACCCGGAAGCTCTCTTTTGCTGGGAGTTTCGAGGTGGGTCATAACATAAATATCAGCGTCCAGTCGTTCGTCATGCATTTGTCGCGCAAAGAAATTATGTTTTGCTTCTCTTGCAATGCCATCACTGCTTTCGTATTCCTCTTTGAATGGCAATGCGCCGCCACGGCATTTAACATCAACTTTAAGGATGATCCTCGAGATTTATTTCCGGCATACCTAACTTGTTCCGTATAACCATTTCCGCAAGCGCGCCAAAACTTTGTTCGGCTGGGCTTCCTCGCTCTGCTCCAGTTCTATTTTGATTTGCGCTAATATACTCTGCCGCTTTTTGCCGCAACCGAAAACCAAGCTCGTCAGTGAGCTTTATTACTATTGGTTTTGGATGTTTGTATTTATACATGGTTCTAACTTGGTAATCTGGCGGACCCGACCGGATTCGAACCGGCGATCTTCTCCGTGACAGGGAGACATGTTAACCGCTACACCACGGGTCCACTCTGCTGTTTTTAAGATTCGTTGAAAATCTAAAACTGTTGCCAATTATATTTTACTTTTTATCTCCTGTCAATATAACCACAAAATCCAAAATTCTAAGTTCAAAGTTCAAATCAAGTTCAAAGTCCAAATGTCAAATCAACGCGCTGTTTGAACTTTGAATTTTGAACTTTTTAACCATCAGGATTTTCAACAAAGCTAATAGACAAAACTACCCTTGGTCTACCAGGGTAGTTTTTTAGAGCAAG
This sequence comes from Candidatus Falkowiibacteriota bacterium, assembly GCA_016218485.1. Classification (GTDB taxonomy): domain Bacteria; phylum Patescibacteriota; class Patescibacteriia; order JACRDY01; family JACRDY01; genus JACRDY01. The sequence continues at coordinate 13,356 of JACRDY010000060.1, read as the reverse complement.
GGTTTATTTTTTGACTTCCGCGACGATGGCGGAGAAAATTTTTGGATAGTCGGTCGCCAGTTGAGCCAGGACTTTGCGATCCAGCGCGATGCCTTTCTGATGGAGCGCGCCGATCAAGCGGCTGTAGCTGAAACCCTCGGTGGCAGCGGCCGCGCTGATGCGCGTTTGCCATAGGCCGCGGTAATCCCGTTTTTTTAATTTACGTCCGACGTAAGCGTAGACGCCGGCTTTTTTGATGGCCGTCTTACCCAACTTGAGGGTGTTTCTGCGGTTGCCGCTAAATCCTTTGGTGGCTCGGCGGAGCGCTCGCTTTTTCTTTTGGTGCATGACGCCGCGTTTCACTCTTGGCATAGAATTACGCTATAGTAGTTAGAACCTATCTCAAAAATAATTTTCTCCTGCAATTGGCGAATTTTGGCTGCACAGTGTTCAAAACTCGTCGTCATAACACCATTATGACTCCTCGTTTTTCACACTGTTCGCTCAAAATTCGCTCAATTTCGGTACGAAACTATTTTTGAGATGGGTTTTAGATTAAATTATTTAAGTAGCGCCCGCCGGATGGTGCTCTCTTCAGTTTTAGAGCTCTGAATATCGCGACGTTTGCGGCGCATCTTTTTGCCGGATTCGTGGGCATTAAAGTGATCCTGGCCGCCCTTGCGCTTCAAGAGTTTACCGGTTTTGGTCATCTTGATGCGCTTGACGATACTTTTGTGACTTTTCAATTTTGGCATATCGTTCGTTTTTAGAAAGTTATAATTATTTACCGGGAGCGACGATCATGCTAAGTTTGCCGCCCTGTTTGGTGAATGGCTGTTCAATTTTTACTTCGCCGAGCTGGCGAATAAAACTCTGCATGACCTCTCGGGCCTGATCACTATACTGCCGTTCGCGGCCTTTGAGGATCATTTCAATTTTTACTTTATTATTGTTATCCAAAAATTTTTTGGCTTGCGTCGCTCTGACTTCCAGATCATGGGCGCCGATGCGCAGTGACAGCCGGATGCCTTTCATTTCCACCACTTTTTGTTTCTGCTTCTGCGCTTTAGCCTCCTTCTCTTTTTTGTATTTAAATGAACCAAAACTCATAATTTTACAGACTGGCGGCGCCGCTTTAGGTGAGACTTCCACCAGATCCAGCTCGGCTTCTTCAGCGCGGCGGAGCGCTTCCGTCAGATCCACCACGCCGACCATTTCGCCATTTTCATCAATCAGGCGCACTTGGGTAGCGCGAATCCGGTGGTTGGCGCGAAACTGCGGCACCAGGATTGGTTCGGGTCGACGTTTATGACTTTTTCGCATGATCGCTAAAGTAATGCGTTAATTGTTTTCTGATAAATTTTTTCCCGGCGCCACTTTTAAGAAATTTTTCTCTACCTGAAGCATCTTGCTTTGTGAGATATAGTTCAGCGTAGATGAGTTTCCAGCCGGGCTTTTTCGCGGTGTATGTAGACTGACCAGCTAAGTGTTGTTTTATTCTTTGTTTTAAATTGCTAGACATGCCGGTATACCAGGTTTTGTCATGTTGATTTTCTAGGATGTAGACAGTGTAGTACATATTTATTGGCCCCGTAAAGTTTCGCCTTCGGCTCAACCACGGGGCACCACGTAAAGCCACTCGCTTCGCTCATGGCCTCGTGGCTTCGCCACGTGATCCCGCCTTCGGCGGGATTTTACGTGGTGGAGATGGCGGGAGTTGAACCCGCGTCTAGCAAGACAAAACTATTTTTTCTACAAGTATATTCTGTTTGTTTGTTTTCAGCGGTGGAAGTAGAAAACAGAAAAAATCTTTCACCGCCTAGCCTGTATGGTTCAATCAAGAGCCCAGGCAGTCTCTTAATCTAACCTCATGAATAACACCGGCCGATCCCCTATGAGGTGTCAGAGGGCCGATGAGTCACACGCAGTTAGGCGGCGACTGGAGCGAAAGCCGGAGTAGCGAAGGCCGAAGCGATCACACTCTTGGCTCTCTGATATAAGTTGGCACTTATAGATTTCCGGAAACGGATTAACGAGACGATGCCGGGTGCTCGACTTGCAAAAGAGCTCTGTAACCTCACTAGCGAAACCCATCATCCCCCACTTTCCATTCACTTATAGTTATTCTATTCCCGATTGAGGTAAGAGCGGCTGCGCCTTACTTCAGCGGATATGCTGACTATTGATGCGCCGAAAGTGGGGGACAAGTCCCCTTAATTTTCTATAACCTATTTTAAAGTTCAAAATCCAAATGACAAATCAATGTCCAATAACAAAGTTCAAACAATGCGCTGATTTGGCATTTGAACTTAAAACTTTGAACTTGATTTGAACTTTGGATTTTGACATTTTTAAAGAGGCGGCTGCGCCTTACTTCACCGTTCTAAAACTGTTAGATGCGCTGAGGTGGGGGGACAGGTCCCCGCGTTGTTTGAGAGATCAGCGGGACTTTAATTTTCTTTTGACTTCTCGATCCAGATCACGCTTTTTTATCTCGCGACGTTTATCAAACTGCTGTTTGCCGCGTCCCAGACCAAGAGCGACTTTAATTTTAGTGCCCTTAGTATACACTTTTAAGGGGATGACTGTCAAGCCTTTTTGCCCAATTTTACCGTAGATTGAATTGATTTCTTGCTGGTGCAGAAGCAGGCGGCGGCTGCGTCGCGGGTCATAGTCGGGCAGGGGGCCGGCTTTGGGGTAGCGGCCGATGTGACAGTTGAGGAGCGAGGCTTGCGGCTTTTTGCTCGTAGGATTCAGGGTAATGGTGACGTAGGCTTCTTTCAGACTGATGTTTTGCGCGCGGACGGACTTAACCTCATGGCCGAGTAAGGCTAACCCCGCCTCCCAGGTTTGGAGGATACTATAGTCGTGGTGAGCTTTTTTATTTTCTCCTAAGATCACAGATGGCACAGATTAAGACACAGATTACACAGATGGGAACAGATGAAGACAGGGGGATTATAGCATTAAAACACGAGAACATAAAAACATTAAAACATTAAAACACGAGAACATAAAAACACTTTTTTGTTTTAATGTTTTTAAAAGGCGAAAAGGGAGTCGGTGGACTCCCTTTGGATCTGGGTTTGATAGCGGGGCTCACGAGGCACGGTCGCCCTCCAGCGGGTCGGCTTCGTTGGCGGTGAACGAGCTGGGCGTTCCGGGCTCACGCTGTGCCAGCGCGTCGAAGGTCGGATGCCCCCAGTTGCACGAGCACGAGAACCGACCGTGATCGTCCAGTGGGAACATCTCTTTTTGGCAGGAGGCGACAGCCGCCTCCTGAGTCAGAGGACAACCCTCTTCGTCGAGGAGTGTCAGGGGGCAGAAGCTGTAGATCTCGTCCATGGCTTCGTCGCAGTAGCCGATGTTGACCCTCCCGGAGTTATGGTTGGCGGCCACGGTTTCCCGCTGGGGAGTGTTGACCACGAACAGGACGGCGATGAGAGCGACGACCATGACCAAGAAACCAATCACGATGATCTTTGCCGATGACTCCAGCATTGACGTCTCCTCCGGTTATTCGTCCACGACCGTGACGGTCATGGAGCAGTTGTGGTTGAGACACTGCGCCAGGTAGCCGCAGCCACGGTCAGCCGCGTCCATCTTCTGGGCACACTCGAGGATGCAGTCTACGTTGGGACTGGCACAGAAGTTCTCGGTCGATACGCCGAAGCAGTTTTCAGGCAACTGCTCGAGCGCTTCGGCGCAGGTGGTGTCGTCGTCACCGCTGTCGTCAACGGTGTTGTCCTCACTGTCGTCGTCGGCCGAGTCCTCTTGGGCCGCTTGGTGCTCATCAGCCAGCTTGCCAGCGATTCCCGCCAGGACGGCGGTGATGGCCATGCCTAGGATCAATACGACCCCGACTATTCTGAAACGATCAAGCGCCATGCGCGCCCCCTAGTATGGTATGCCGGAATTGGCATAGACTGACCTTAGTATATTTACCGTTCAGTTGTCAATTGTTAATTTAGTGAGAATAGTCTCTATATACAAATAGAAGAGAGACGGCTCCGGGGCCGTCTCTGGATCAATGTCTGCGGCTGAGCCGCAGGAGTCTCTAGTGCAGTGTTGGAGATCCCAACAGGTCGGGCTCTCCCAGAGGCAGTGGATGGCGCAGGTGACGTAGGGGTCCTCCGCTTCGCAGCTGGCCCGAGCGTCATCGAGCGTCAGTGGCTGACCGGTCGCTTCCCGGAAATCCAGCCAGCAGTCCTCATAGACAGTAGACATGTAGAGATCGCACCAGTCGATCTCGGGGATGATGAGGCTGAGTTCGCTGTCGCTGTCATCCGGCGGCTCACTGTCGTCATCTCCGTCGCAGCCGCCGGTTGGACTGGCCCGAGTGGCAGCCCAGACATGTGGGTGATCGATCGAGGAGGTGCCCCAATCCTCGGTGTCATCCCAGTCTTCTTCGTCATTGGGTTCGAGCCAATAGCTCGAGATGGTGGTTGCCTGATCCCCAAGCTGTTGCTGGGAATCGGTCTCGTTCTCGAGCGGCATGGTCTCAGAATCGTCCTCCGTATCCAGGTCCTCCGTTTCCGAGTCGTCGTCCGCCTCTTCGTTGTTGACGGTCGGGTAATAGTTTGGTCCCACCATCCAGATGAGACCGACTGCCGCCGCCATCAAGGCCACAATAGTCCACGTGAACCGATCGTTCTCCATGAGCCGTCCCTCAGGGTTGTTGGATGATCTGATCTGCTGCAGATAGATTAGGACGAATCCAGGGTGGTTGTCAATGAGATCGCAGATTTAATTGATTGCAGATTGTAGATTTCAGATCGCAGATTTATGCAGGAGTAACGTTGAGTGCTGGCCCAATCTGCAATCTAAAATCTACAATCTACAATCTGCAATACAATCTGCAATCATTGTCTCTTTAGCCAATTTTTAGTATACTTTAAGCATTACTGTCTATGCCTAAATCGGTCGTAAAAATTGAAATTTCCACCCTCTCCCTCCTCAAGGTGGTGGCGCTGGCGCTGGCGCTGTGGTTTTTGTACCTGATCAAAGCGGTCATCGCTATTCTCTTCGTGGCGATTATTTTGGCGTCCGCCATAGACCCGATGGTCAATTGGTTCCGCCGGCGCAATATCCCGCGGCTCTTGAGCGTGGTGATTATTTATATCGTAGTTTTGGCTCTCGTCAGTTTGGTCATCGTGCTCTTAGTCCCGCCGGTGACGCACCAGGTGGCTAATCTGGCCACGGACTTCCCCAGCTACTGGAATCGGGTGTCGGCCGGCGTCTCCACGCTGGAGGAGTACTCAAAGAATTACGGTTTGGCCGATGAGGTGCAGCGTTCACTTAGTCAATTGAGCGTCTTTCTCTCGCGCAACAGCGCCGGTGTTTTGGCCACGCTCAGCGGCATTTTCGGCGGCATTGTTTCGTTTTTCATTATCTTGGTGATTACCTTTTATCTGCTCCTAGAGGAGGGCGCGCTCAAGAAAGTTTTGCGTTTCCTGACGCCGGCCAAGTATCAGCCATATTTCACCCAGCTGGCCGGTAAAGTCGGAGACAAGATCGGCGCCTGGCTGCGCGGGCAAATTGTGCTGTCCGCCATTATCGCGCTGATTGTCTTTCTCGGGCTGAATATCGCCGGACTGTTTTATCCGATTTTCAGTAAGTACGCGCTGGTGCTGGCGCTGCTGGCGTTTTTGATGGAATTTGTGCCCTACCTGGGGCCGATGCTGGCAGCCGTGCCGGCGCTATTTATCGGTCTGACGCAAGGGCTGGCGGTGATGGCGGGAGTCTTGGTCGGCTACATTATCATGCAGTGGCTGGAAAATAATCTCATCGTGCCGCAGGTGATGCGCCGGGCGGTCGGCCTTAATCCGATTATCGTCATTGTTTCACTGATGATCGGAGTACGGGTTGGGGGAGTGGTCGGCATGGTGCTGGCGATTCCCGTGGCCACGGCGCTGTCAGTGATCATTGAGGAAGTATCCCGTGAGCTGGATCAGCGTGAAGTTTAAGTTTTGATAGTTAATAGCCTGGGTTTTAAACCTCATCCGTTAACCTGGGTTTTAAAACCCAGGTTAACAGAAAATTTCTCCGCCCAAGGCGGATCAGCCTCCGGCTGATAATTTCCAATTCTTTATCATATGTTTGAGTCGTTCTGGTCATCTCGCCGCGCGTTTATTCTTCTCCTCGTCATCTTGACGCTGTCACTCGCGCTGATCATTGCTGTCCGCGGACGGATACCTTCGTCAGGCAATGGGTCATCAGCGACCGTGTCGGTGGAGACGCCCGCGGTCAGTCCCGCAGAGCTTCAGACGAATTATCGTCAGACTACAGTAACCATCTGGCAAGCCTACCAAGCGCGATTGCAGGCAGTGCCGCTGGTGAGTGACCTAGCCAGTACTGCTCGGGCAGAGTGGCTGAGCGCCGCTAATGGCTGGCGTGAAGAGCTCTTGGCGTTGCGTGTGCCCGGAGACTCCCGCGATCTCCATGTGGCGCTGGTCTTCGGTCTGACGGACGTGATTAGCGGCCTTGAAGACTATGACTTTACCCAAGTGGGCGAAGCGACTGATACCTTGACCGCTTTACTGCAGCAGTATCCGTGGCTCGGCATGTAGTTAAAAGTTGTAAAGTTGTAAAGTTGAAAGTTCTAAGTTCCGTATTTTTAACTTTATAACTGGCAACTTTAAACTATTATGACCAGAATTGAGAACGACAGCGATCCCGTGACCGGCGTTGATCCGGCTGAACTGCGATCAGCGATCAAAGAGGAAGCGCGCAAGCTCCGGCCGCAAAAACAGATTATCCGTAAGCGGCCGCTGTTTGGCTGCTTTAACTGTTTGGTGTTAGCTTTGATTGTCATGGCATTTTTGTTAGCCGGGGTACTTAGCGCTGTAGCCAAGAGTGGCGTACTGACCGTGCCGCTGTTCAGTGACTGGCTGTATACTGAACCGCAGCCGCTGCATCCGGTGGCGGCGACCAATACTGATCTGGACGCACTCCAGCGTGATGTGCTGCGGACACTGGCGCAGACGCAGAGTACTACGGTCGTATTCTATGAGACGGAGCTGACGGCGCTGCTCCAGCAAGCGCTGACGGCCGCCGAGCAGTCGCAGGTTCCCCTGACGATTACCGACGGTCAGATCGCCATTGCGTCCGATCGCGCTGAAGTTTGGCTGCGGGTCAGTCGTCCTGTGGCCGGTGTTCTGACCATGGCTTTTGTGCCGCGGATCCAGAACCAGCAGCTCTTTTTGGAAGTTAAAGAATTGAAACTCGGACAGCTGTCTCTGCCGCGCGGTTGGGGTCAGATCCTCGTCAACGCCACCATCAATAAAACACTGGGCAGAGCGTTAACGGATGCCCCGGTGGTGCTCCGTGATGCGCGGTTGACCGATGGGCAACTGTTGATTGATTTTAGTCTCAAAGCAGAGTAAGCAGGTTATATTAAATTACGAATTACGAATTACGAATGACGAATGGGCGCATATTTTATTCGTAATTATTAATGTAACCGTCTCAGTAAGATAAACATTGATGTTACACAACATCCTGCTCAAAAAAATTACCGTTTTCCTGACTCCGGCGGCGTTGTTTGTCTGCTGGGAGCTGTGGCTGCGCTTGGAGCGCTCAGCGGTGGAGGTGGGTCTGGTGAGCGCGCTTTTAATCGTCGGCGCTCTCTGGTACCTGACGCTGCGGCCGCTGGCGGTCAGTCAGTTGCAGCGCAGTTTGCATCGCGCTGAATTTTGGCGGTTTCTGATCACGCCGGGATTATTCGTGGTCGCCGTTTACTTTTTTCTACTGCTTTTGGAGCGTCCCGCCAGTCGTCAGTTTATTATTATCGGGAGTGTCATTCTCTTGACCATTATTTTGCAGAATCTCTTTGATCGGTTTTATCGCGGCGCGCGCTATCCGGCGAATTCATTTGAGAGCATTAGCGGTAACGTCAATAGCCTGTCGCTCTTTCTCCTGGTGGCGGTGGCGTATGGTTTGCTAACATTTCTGGATTTGCCGGTGTGGCTACTCGTCGGACCGCTGCTGGTTGTGGCTACGCTCCTTAGCTATCAGACAATGTGGATCTCCGGTCTAGAGCTGAAACAGAGCTGGTTGTACGTTTTGATTTTAGATGTTATCGTAGTGGAAATGTTCTGGGCGTTGCTGTTTCTACCCAATACCTTTTATGTCAAAGCGTTATCTTTGACTGCCGTGTACTATGTGGTCATTAACCTATCCCGTAATTCGTTGATTGATATTTTGAATCGTACCATGATAGTGCGATATGTCTTGACGGGAGGAGTCGTCCTGGGTTTGATCCTTTTGACGGCTCAATGGCGATAATCATTTTTTTCTATGGCTCTCTTCACTCATCATCGACCGCCGCGTATCGTCTGGCTCCTGATCGGCGTGCTCTTGCTCGGGGCATTGAGCAGTTTTTTTGGGCAGCTGGCGGCCAGTCGTTTCATTTTGCATTACCTAGGGGACGATCGGCAGGTCGCCGAACTGAATAATGTATTCTATGAGCTCCTGGCCAAGTACGATCTCATCAGTAATAGTGGCGAGCCTGGATCGCTGGAAATCGTCATCCGTCAGCCACAGCTCCAGGGCAGTCTGGGTTTGACCGAAGAGGTCAGCGCCGGCGATTGGCTGGATAATTTGGTCAATAGCACGGTGACGTTTTTCCCTACACCGACCGGGGGGAGTACCGATGTGCTCTTGAGCGCGTACCGGCAGAGTGAGGCGCTCGGTCGTGGATCAATCCTGACCAATGATGGCTGGCTCCTGACCACCAATCAGGTGTTGAGTCAGCCGGCCGGCGCCTACATGGTCGTGATGACTACCGGGGAAGTATTGCCGGTGACGACGGTCGTGTCTGACCCGCTGACCGAGGCGGTGTTTGCCAAGGTGGCTCTGGCCAATGCCTCAATTGTCAGTTTGAACAAAAATCTGGTGGTGGCCGGTACGGCGGTGGCCGCGCTGGACAATACCGGCGGGCTGCAGATCGGCGCTATTGAAAATAATCAGTACCGTTTAGTCCAGACCGTTTTTGATACGGTGGCGAGTTCCGACCGATTGGATAGTTACTATCTGCCATCAAACACGTTAGATGCGGTCACTCCGGGTGAGCCGGTGGTGGACGCGCGCGGGCGGCTGATTGGTCTGGCGCTGACTGATCGTCAACAGATGATGATTTTACCGCTGTTGAGTTTTGCCAGTGAAATAGACGAGGTGCTGCGTGATGGCGCGGTGCGGCGCGCCAGTCTCGGCGTGGATTACCTTGACATCGGACAGCTGACGATGAATCCGCAGATCGGGCAGCAGTACCAGAGTGTCAAAGCCGGCGCCTTGATTTATCGTAATACTGCCGCCAATATCGCCGGCGTGCGTTCTGGCAGTCCGGCAGCGACCGCAGCGCTGCAGGCCGGTCAAGTCATCACGCGGGTCAACGGTGACACGGTGGGCCGAGATGCCACGCTCGGACAGCTGGTACAGGCCTATGACCCCGGTCAGGAAATTGATTTGACGGTGTGGGATACGGGTCAAGAAAAAATCGTACCGGTGGTGCTGGGGGAGTCGCGGTAGGGGTATTTTTAAAATTGATAATCTCGTCGCTCTTGAGCGGCGGGATTTTGTTTTGTAACGGCGGAGTTGTGCGTCAGTCCTGTGGTGGTACCCCTGCGGGGAGCTTCTCTACTTTTGTAACCAAAAGTAGCAAAAGTTTCGGGGTGGCAAATGCCCGAAGTGCTTGGATGCGTTGTACGTTTCTACCCGCTCCGCGCCCACCCGCTGGCAGCCATGGAGTACCATGTCTGCTCCCTCGCGTCGCTCGGGGCAATTGCCACCCCGAACCCCACCAGACTTAGACTGTTTTCCTTTTGAATTTATCCCTGACATACTGGGGCGGCATTTCAATGCACACTTGGGCAGGGTATTAAAAATTCTTCTCTGACGGGGTAAACGACAGTCTGAAGAAGGTTGTTTTTTTATTCACAGATAAACACAGATGGCACAGATAAGCACAGATCTGTGCCATCTGTGCCATCTGTGTTTATCTGTGTAATCTGTCGTTTTTGTTTTTCTGTTTTTGTTTTTCTGTTTTTGTTTTTCTTGACAAACATTGTAAATTATGATAACTTATTTTATTACCCTCAATCAGGGGGGTAAAGACAACCCTAGGGTTGTCCCTACTAAGAATTTTTGAATAAATTAAGCAAATTTCACCTCTTCAGGTGAAAGCTATTCGTATGCACAATGTTAACTATCTAACAATGATCCGTCATCAGTACAAGCTGGTCGCCGCGGTGGTAGTGGCGGTGGTCTTTGTCGGCCTCTTGGTAACGGTCTTTCAGCCGTTCCAGTACCGCGCCAGTGTCCAGGTCTTGGTGATTGAACAGGCTAATGGCGTGGACGCGTATTCCGCCATTCGTTCGGCTGAAAAAATTAATACCAACCTGTCACACATCGTCTACACCAGCTCGTTCCGCGAGAAGGCGCTGTCTTCGGCGTTGTCGAGCAATACCGTGCTGCCGACTGACCCGATCAAGCGGCAGAAAGCCTGGGCCAAGAGCGTCAAGGCGCAGACCATCAGCGAAACCGGCATTCTGAAAGTGGACGTGTATCGCGCCGACCGGCAGGAAGCGATGGCGCTCGCCGGCGCAGTCGCTGCCGTCTTGTCCACCAGCGGCGCCGAGTATCTCGGTTCTGGCAGCGTGCTCATCAAAATCGTGGACCAGCCGGTCAGCCCGAACTATCCGGTCAAACCGAATGTCGTTTTGAATTTGGCGGCGTCTATCGCGCTCGGCTTACTCTTGTCTATCGGCTATATTCTCTTGACTGCTCATGAGCAGGAAGAGGCACAGTCTCGTGATCGGCTGGATAGTGAGCTGGCAGCGGTGGACTATCCGGTGGTGGCGCCTGTCACCACTGACGCAGTGGTCTTGCCGGGTATAGTGACTGATCAGCCTTCACGACCCGACGTCGTGCCGGTGCGCCACAGTACGGTTGCCCCAACCAAACAGGCGCTTGTTGCAGCCGAATCATCCGATGATGAGCCGACGGACGCGTTCTACAAAATGCTGTTTCCTGATAAACAGTAAAGCTTTGCAGTGGGTCGGTTATTTCTTTGAGATTAACCGACCCGCTCCAGTGCTCTGGCACTGTTGACAGTTATATTTTGGCACTTTGACAATTTAAGCAGCAAGTAATTAGGTAATTAAGTAGATAGGTAGATAAGTAGATAGGTTGATAGGTTGATAGGGAAAGACCTCGCTCGTCGCAAGGCTAGCGAGCAGCAATACTGAACAAATTTCCATCACCCGGCTTCGCCAGGGTAGACAGAAGGAGAAGAACATGAGGACGATGAAGAATATTCGTTTGGTTCTGGCGATCATGGTGGTGCTCGTCTGTGCGTTTGGCCTCGTGGCTACGGCGTGGGCGGAAAAAGCCGTGCCGGGATTTTACACCATCGTGTACAACCCGGAACACCACTGCACCGATGACCCGGGTGAGTGGACCAAGGTGCTGCAGGATAACATCCCGCAGTACAATCCGGATGTCCATGGACCCCTGAAATACTGGGTCTACCTGGTGGGCTACAGCACCGAATGGTCATCCCTCAAAGACTGCCCGCCCGCAGTCCAACTCCGCATGGCGCATGGTTACCGTGGTGACCACCTCGCTCAGGTACTGAGGTCTAAGGGGTGGGATCCGGAGCAGATGAATTGGGCTGGCGCCCAATCCTGGAAGGCAGGTGGAGCGATTATGCGCCTATTTCCGGGTGAATCCGGGAAAAAGGCAGTGGTCGCCGCACGGCAGGTTCAGAAGCCTATCAATCCAGAAGATCCCAATTCCACGCCGTGGCCGTGGACACAGGTGTATGATCCGGAAACAGATGAGGTCTACGATGAGTGGCCGCATCCGTTGAACGGCGCGCCTGGTGATCCCGGTACCGGTGGAGCGGGTGGAGTTTTGGATCGCCTCTTCTTGTTCGGCGGGCCGGAAGGCCTGTGGACGAGCTGGGGCGTGACCGACCGACCGGTCGCCAACCAGACGGTCAAGCGTGACCGGACCGACAGCGCCGCTTTGAGTGGCTATGCCGGCGTCGGTTTCTGCCTCTGGGATGCCTGGGCCATCACGGGCAGTGGGCGTTATGCCTATGTGTTTGAGACGCCGAAAACGCGCCACAACACCTGGGCGGCTGACGCTTCACTGCTGTGGGCTCCGACCTATCGCTGGAATTTCAGCGCCGGGTTCGGCTACTACTGGCAGAATGTCGCATGGCATTCTTACCAGCTGGCTGGCGAAGGCCAGAATCAGCTGGAGAGCACGCGGCAGACCTATGGACTAAACGTTAGCGCGGCTTGGGTCTTCACCAAGACTCGACCGACGTTTTCCCTACGACTCTTCGGGTACTATGGATACGATGTCCGAGTGCGTGATAGCGCTTGGGCCATTGGTATTGGCCCCGCCATCCGCTGGGGTGGTATGGGCAATTTCGTGCCCGACAACGAGTGATCTGAACATCAAGCGGGTTTGGGGGAAGGTCCCCTAAACCCAGAGAATTCAACAAGAAGCATGAGGAGGAATTCCGATGAACCGTTTTTGGACGATTTTTGTGGTGCTGTTGGCGCTGTTGGGCGCCAGCTGCGCCAGTGAATCCACCGGCGCGGGACAGGCGGCTTCGGCCGCTGACGATACCGCGACGGACGACGACGTTATCGATGATACCGCGATGGACGATGACACGGCGCAGTGTCAGACCGCCGCCGACTGCGACGACGGTCTGTACTGCGACGGTACGGAAACGTGCCTGAATGGGCAATGTCAGCCCGGCAGCGCGAGTCCATGCCAAGCCGGCTGGACCTGCGACGAGGCGACGGACACGTGCAACCCGCCCGCGGGGTTCTGCGTCACCAACGCCGACTGCGACAATGCCGTCTACTGTGACGGCGTGGAATCTTGTGTGAATTCGCAGTGCGAGGCCGGTAGTCCGGTGATTTGTTCGGACGACGGCGTGTACTGCAACGGCGCGGAATCGTGCAACGAAGCCACGGACAACTGCGTGTCCAGCGGCGATCCGTGTACGGGTGGGTTGGTTTGCGACGAGGTGGGGAACGACTGTGATTTGCCGACCACCACGACGACAACCACAACCACGACGACGAGTACGACGACGACAACGTCGCCGACGACCACGACCACCGCTCCGACCACCACCACGACGATGCCGACGACGACCACGACCGTGGCGACGACGACTTCGACGACGACGAGTACGATGCCGCCGCAGTGCCTGTACAACAGCGACTGCGCCGACGGATTGTACTGCAATGGGGTGGAACAGTGCGTGGCCGGCGTCTGTCAGCCGGGCGTGGAGCCGTGCTTCAATGACGGCATGTTCTGCAACGGGACCGAGACGTGCGACGAGGCGGT
>JACRDY010000059.1 GCA_016218485.1 Candidatus Falkowiibacteriota bacterium | reverse complement strand
TTGGTGCATAGAGATACGTTGAGTGAGTAATACCCAATTATCTCATAGACTAAATTCAAATCGAAAAATATATTTTTCTCAAATTATGGCCAAGATTACGATAGATTTGAAACCACGTTAAAAATTAATGGGACACTAGTGGATATACCTAAACTCTGCAACCCCAATTTTTCATAAAAAAAGAAGAGTAAGCCAAAGACAATCAGAAGAATAGCCACACTCGGCACTGCGCGGAAGAGTTCATTAATACCATCTTCAAAAAAATAGCCCGCGGCAACCACCGGCAGACTGGCAATGAGAATCATCCATGCTAACCGCTGATTAGCATTATTGGCGAGATCCCAATGGATGAAACTCTGGAACCATCCCCGGAGTAACGCCAACACCTCGCGCCAAAAAAATGCCAACAGCGCCAAAAGCGTCCCCAGGTGCAGCGCCACGTCAAAACCAAGTGAATCAACCAAACCCAAATCAAACCACTGGTGCAAAATCACCAGGTGACCGGAGCTGGACACGGGCAGGAACTCGGTCAGACCCTGAACGATCCCGAAAAGTATGGCGTAAAAAATAAGCATGCTGATAATTTAAGATTGTAGATTTCAGATTGCAGATTGGGCTGGCACGTAACGTTACTACTATACAAATCTGCAATCTGAAATCTACAATCTGCAATCCTATGACATACTGGACTTTCCTCCTCCCTATCATTGCCGGCATTGTAGCACAATTGATAAAAATAATCATTGAGCTGGCGCGGGGAACATTCTCTTGGCACGTGGTAAAAAAATATGGCGGTATGCCCTCGGCGCACGCAGCCTTTATTTTTGGGCTGCTGACTGAAGTCGCCATCACCGACGGTCTGGCCTCCACCACGTTTGCCATCGCCCTGATTGTCACCATCCTCATCATCCGTGACGCTACCGGCTACCGGCGCGACATGGACAAACACGCGCGCGCCATCAATACCTTGAGCGCGCTCCTCCCGACCGCTCAGCAAACGCGACTGGATCACTTTGACGACACCATCGGTCACACCCCATGGCAAGCCGCCGCTGGCGCGCTGGTCGGCATCCTGACCATCATTATTGGTCACTTCCTCCTATTCTAAACTACCGCTGACAGTGAGTACAGTAATGGGTACCGCGCCCATTGAGCTGTATTTTTGTAATTTTGGTTTTGCACTTTTTGCACGGCTGCCCGCCACGGCCGTACACTTGTAAATAAGGCATGAAACCGCCCTGGCTGCCGTCCGTGCGCACATACTGATCGGCCGACGTGCCGCCGTGGCTGATGGAACGGTGCAGTATTTTCGGTATAGCACGATACAGCGCCGTAACTTCGGCGGCGCGCAAACTACCCGTTTGACGCATTGGCCTGATGCGAGCAGAGAAGCACGCTTCATCGGCGTAGATATTCCCTACTCCCGCGATCACGCCCTGGTCCAGCAAGAGCTGTTTAATCTTACGCCGCGGATACCGACCCAGCGCGGCCTGGAAATTTTTGAGTGTCCAGGCGGCCGTGAACGGTTCAATGCCGTATTCAGCGAGCACGCCATCTAAATGTTTCTGATCAACGAGCCGAGCCCAGCCAAATTTGCGCAGGTCATTGAAAAAAAGTACTGAACCATCAGCAAATATTATGATAATCCGGGTAAAGCTGTTCGGCAAATTTTTTAAACCATTAACGATTGGGTGACCGCCGACCGCGCCGATCCGACCCTTCCCTCCTCGGTAAATCAGCTGGCCGGTCATTTTGAGATGGATGAGGATATACCGGCGGTTCGCCAACTCCATGATAATCATCTTAGCCCGCCGGGAAACTTTTTTGATTGTACTGCCGACAAGCCTTTGACGTAAACCTCTGACCGGCAGATTAACCATCTTCGGCGCCGTCACGGCGAGCGCAATAATTTTTTTGCGAGTGACTTTTTTGTTCAACTCCCGGACAATGGTTTCTACTTCTGGTAATTCCGGCATAGGGTAGGAGCTAAATCAACGGCGCGCCGGTCATTTCTTTCGGCGCTTTAATGTTCAAGGCTTGCAAAACGGTCGGCGCCACATCAGACAAAATCCCCCCCGGCGGCACCAGCGACAGATCCGGCCCCACCCCTTCGGGGAGATTACCGGTCTGACCTTCCCAGACTTTACCCACCGCGATGAAAGGCACGGGATTGGTGCTGTGATCCTTGAGCGCTTCCCCGGTTTGCAGGTTGATCATCTCCTCGGCATTGCCATGGTCAGCGGTCACGAACACCACGCCGTCTTTGGCGAGCACCAGATCAATAATCTGCCCAAGACAGTGGTCAACAAACTCCATTCCCTTAATGGTCGGCTTGATCTTGGCGGTGTGGGCGACCATATCCGCGTTGGCGAAATTGATCAAAATAAAATCATAGGTATCGGCCTTAATCTCTTTGAGGGCCCGCTCGGTGATTTTGCCAGCGCTCATTTCCGGCGCTTTGTCGTATGAGGCGACTGGGGGCGACGGCACCACCACCTGATCTTCACCCTTATACTTAACATCTTTTAAACCATTAAAGAAGAACGTAACGTGTGCGTACTTCTCAGTCTCGGCGATATGGAGCTGTTTAAGTCCCGCCGCAGCAATGACTGCAGCCAGCGGCTCATCAACGATATGGGGCGGGAAAGCCACCTCCACCGGCAGATCTTTTTCATACTCCATCATGGTGACGAAAAATAAATTGGGTAAATACTGACGTTTGAATTTATCAAAATCCGGCAAGACGAAAGCCTTGGTCAGCTGGCGCGCTCTGTCCGAGCGAAAATTGAAAAAGATAACCGCGTCACCGTCATCAATAGTCGCCACCGGCGCGCCGTGCTCGGTGATCACCGTCGGCAGGAATTCTTCATCCAGCACTTTTTTCTTATATGACTGCTTGATCGCTTCACGCGGGTCATCAAACATTTCAGCGCTCTGCCCTTCAGCCATGGCGCGGTACGCCTGCTCCGTGCGATCCCAGCGATTATCCCGGTCCATAGCATAGTATCGCCCCGACAGACTGGCCATGGCGCCGAGGTTTAGTTTGTCTATTTTCTCCTGAACGGTTTTAATGTAGCTGTCGGCCACGCTCGGCAACGTGTCACGGCCATCAAGAATAGCGTGAATATACACCCGCTTGACCTTCTCTTTCTTGGCCATCTCCAAGAGCGCCAGGAGGTGATCAATGTGTCCGTGCACACCGCCGTCCGAGGTGAGACCGATGAGGTGTAGTTTTGATTCTTTGTCTTTGGCGTGTTTCATGACTTTACGCAGCGTCTCATTACTGAAGAATGATTTATCGGTAATCGCCCGAGAAATACGCGGCAAATTTTCGTACAACACCCGGCCGGCGCCGATGGTCAAATGGCCGACTTCGGAATTGCCGATCTCGCCAAAATTCAAACCCACTTCAGCGGAAGCCGCGCCGAGCGTCATCGCCGGATAGGTCGTGATCAGTTTGTTCATCACCGGCGTTTTGGCTTGACTGATGGCGTTGCCGTCCCCGGGCGGCGCCACACCCCAGCCGTCCAAGACTACCAGCACTACGGGTTTTGGTCTGTTTTTAGACATAGAATCATGAAAACATTAAAACACTAGAACATAAAAACACGCCTTATTATTCGCATTTGTTTTAATGTTCTTGTGTTCTAGTGTTTTAATGTTTTAATGTTTTAATGAATCAAACTCTTCCCCTTCATCTGCCGCGGTTGTTTGACCTGCATTATTTCTAAAATTGTCGGCGCGATATTGGCCAGACATCCGCGTGAGCGAAGCCGTCTCCGGCGCCAATCTTCACTGGCTAAAAGGAACGGCACTGGCGCTTGGCTGTGCTCGGTAATAATCTCGCCGGTCTTGGCATCCAGCATAGCGTCACAGTTCCCATGATCAGCGGTAACGATCAAACGACCATTGTGCTGATGAACCGCCGACCAAATCTGGCCCAGACACTCATCTACCACGGCCAAACCCTTGATCGTCGCCGCCATATCTCCGGAATGCGCTAAAACATCGGGGTTCGCAAAATTCAAAGTAATAAACTGGTGTCGCCGCTGTTTGAGTGAAGTCAGTACCGCGCGGGTAATCTGCCGCGCGCTCATGGCCGGCCTGGTCTCGTAATGATCCACCGCCACGGACGGAACGCGGATACGGTCTTCACCGGCGACCGGATCAGCATAGCCGCCGTTGATGAAGTAAGTCACGTGGGCGTACTTTTCCGCCTCGGCAATATAGAGCTGCCGGCGACTGCTCAACGCCATAGGCAGAGTACCGATGAGATTAATAGAAAGGTACGCGGTCATCACCATGTCCAGGTCAGGCCCGAAGTCAGTCAGGGCTACAAAATATAAATTTTCTAGAACCTTCTTGCGGCGCCACCCGCCGCGTTCTTCAAAATCTTTCTGGACAAACGGCTTGCAGAGCTGCCGCGCGCGGTCAGACCGCAGATTGAAAAAAATCAAGGCATCATTATCTCTGACAATACCGCCGGCTTTGCCCTGATAGTACACCACCGACGGCGGGATGAATTCATCGCTCTCTTTGCGGCCATAGGCGTGCAAGATGGCATCCTCGGAATTATCCACGCGGTACCCCTGCCCCAGCACAATAGCGTTATACGCCGCGGCGGTACGCGCCCAGGCTTTCTTGCGGTCCATAGCATAGAACCGCCCCATGATGGTGGCCACAATCTCGCCGTTTTTAAATGTTCGCTTGAGCTTACGCAAAAGTTTGATCGCCACGTACGGCGGTGAATCACGGCCGTCGGTAAAGAGATGCAAGAATATCCGATCAACGCCGTGCCGGCGGTAAAACTCCAGCAGCGCCTGCAGGTGTTCCGGGTAGGCGTGCGCCGACTGATCGTCACAGAGCAGTCCCATCAGATGCAGGTGTGACCCGTACCGCTTGATGTGCTTGACCGCGCCCAGGAAGGCAGAATTTTTAAAGAACGTTCCATCAACGATACTCTGGCTGATGCGAACCGCGTCTTGCTGGACGACGCGGCCAGCGCCGATATTCATGTGCCCCGCTTCAGAGTTGCCCGCCTGGCGCGGTGGCAAACCAACATACTTCCCCGACGCTTGCAGGACCGTATGCGGATATTTTTTCCATAATGCGGTATAGACCGGCATCTTGGCGCGCGTCACGGCATTCGCCTTTGACGGCTTGGCCACGCCAAAACCATCAAGGATGCAGAGGACAGTGGGCTGGAAAGTGTGGGACATAGTAGATTTCAGATTGCAGATTTCAGATTGCAGATTGGGTTGGTACGTAACGTTACTACTATACCAATCTGCAATCTGAAATCTGCAATCTTAAATTTCTCTCTCAATTTCCATCAGCCGATTATACTTGGCCAGACGCTCGCCGCGGGACAGCGACCCTGACTTGATATACTCGGCATTGACCGCCACGGCCAGATCAGCGATAAAATCATCGGATGTTTCACCAGAGCGGTGCGAAATCACCACATTGTAGCGATGCGCCTTAGCCAGCTCAATACAGCGCAGGGTTTCAGACAGGCTGCCGACTTGATTGAGCTTGACCAAAACGGCATTGCCCGCATTTTTACTAATACCTATGGTTAAACGATCGACATTGGTAACAAACAGATCATCGCCCACCAGCATCACCTTTCTGCCCAGCTGTTTGGTGATTTGCTGCCAGCCGAGCCAATCATCCTGATCCAGCGGGTCTTCAATGGAACAGAATGGATACTTAGTCAGCCATTCGGCAAACTCGTCAATCATCTGCTGACGGTTGAGGCGATGAACCCCGAGCTGAAAATGATACTCTTTTTGGCTCTTGCGGTAGAGCTCGGACGCGCCCACGTCAGTGCCGAGAAAAATCTGCTGTTTACCCTTATTGTATCCGGCTTTGGTAATCGCCGTCAGAATATACTTGATGGCGTCAGTCGTCAGGTGAATATCCGGCGCGTACCCGCCCTCATTCCCCACATCGGTATCTTTGCCGTTGGCCAAGAGCACTTTACCAAGCGCATGAAAGACTTCCGCGCCCGCCCGAACTTTTTCCGCGAAGCTGCCGTTCAGCCCTTTCGGGATGATCATGAATTCCTGGAAATCAAGATTGGTGTCGGCGTGCTTACCGCCGTTAAAAATATTAAACATCGGCATGGGCAGCTGGTAGCGCATCAGTTCCAGCGACGACAACGTCCGGAGGTATTTATACAAAGGCCAGCCTTTACTCGCCGCGGCGGCGCGGGCAACTGCCAGTGACACACCGAGAATGGCATTAGCGCCGAGATTCTGCTTGTTCTTGGTGCCGTCCAACTTAATCATCAGTTCATCCAGGTACGACTGCTTATTGGCACGCTGGCCCAGAAGCATCGGCGCGATTTTGTCATTGACGTTTCGTACCGCTTTCAACACACCCTTACCACCGTACCGTTTCTTGTCGCCGTCACGGAACTCCCAAGCCTCATGCGCGCCCGTGGAAGCGCCGGAGGGTACTGAAGCTTTCACCCGAATGCCGTTCCTCAACACTACCTCGACCTCAACGGTCGGGTCGCCGCGAGAATCAAGAATCTCACGAGCGCGGATTTGTTTTATTTTCATAAAAAATAGAAATTGGAAATTAGATATTGGAAATTGTTTGTCAGCAATGTCTTTCTTAACCAAGATTTTAAAACCCCGGTTAACCAGAAAAGTAGAGTCTTTAATTTCCAATATCTAATTTCTAATATCTAAATACCTCTTTAATTATTGATATATCGGTAAACACAGTATAGCACAAAATTCGTCCCCCGAAAATAATGTGGATTTTAAATACCTTTTAAATACCTTTGACAAAAAGAAAAAATCCCTGTACCCTATAGACATCCTCAAACCATAGGAGGGGACAATGCCTGGGATGCAAGCCAGACAGTATACGACTTGTGCGGGGTGCGGCTGGCACGGTGATCCGTCCGCCAGTACCGGACGCTGCCCGGAATGCCACACAGTACTGACAACAACCGCATTCGCCACCACCGCACCGGCGGCGACGCCGCCAGCCAAAACACGGATGGCCGTGGTCGGTGAAGGCGGCACGCGATGGTATTGCAACATCTGTAATGTCAGCTTCACCGCTGACGATGCTCCGGGTCCCGTCATCCACGACTGCGGAGCCAGCAGCGACACTCCGCTACTGCACTAAAAAACCGACGGACGCGCGAAGTATCCACCTCGCCTGGCGCGTCCGCCGGCTCTTTTTTTTAGACACAGATTACACAGATCACACGGATCTGTGCCAGTTGTGATTATCTGTGTAATCTGTGTCTAATACACTGCCTCGCGGAAACATTCACGACAGTAGACTATTTCCGGCCGGTCCGGAGCATATGTCGTCTGCATGTCTTTCTGACATTTGGCACACTGACGCGGCCAGAGATGCTGCGGGTTGCGCTGCCGTAGTCTATCCTGATGACGGCAGATGTAACATTGATCGGGCAGAGGGATTTTTAAATTCTGATAAAATTTCCATTCCTGGGGAATAATTTTGAACGACTTGCCACAGGCGCAGACGTACGTTTCTCTCAATATATCCTCGGTCACCATTCCCAAATCATCCGGCGGTGCTTTATGATCAACGTTCTTTTCCTCTTGATCAAACCAGCGCCAGCCACGTTCCAGCGCCTGCTCGCGCGACAACGGATAGTAAAACCGGGCCGTCGTTTCATTATAACCAAACGGAGAATATGCCGCCGGGAAAAACTCGCCATATTCACCATCGGCTTTCATTTTCTGAATAATCTGTTCCCGTAATCGTAAGTACTCCGGTTCGGTATACTGTTTATTAAGAATGCAAAATTCTTTTTTCTTTAAGCCAACACAGCCAAAGCAGTTTTTGCAGCCATGACTCTCAAAACAGTATTCTAGGTTTTGACAGCTGTTATAGCATTGGAAACAAAATTTGCAGTTATAATCATTCTCCCCCACCACCACGCCTTCATACATCAGCTGACAATTCCCCCACTGGAAAACGTCATACATATCTTTTGAGGAAAAATAAATCGCGTAACAGTAGCGGCAATTCTGCGCCTCCCAGCAATCATACGAATCAGCGACTTGATTGGTGTTTTTCAGGTAATCGCCGGTACAGCCGTCATTTTTGATCCCGTGCTGGTAAATACAGGGATACTGCAATCTAAAATCCGCATACTTCGTCTGCCACTGTCTAACCGCCTGACGGCTGCTGATGGTAGCTCCGGCTAAACGACGTTGATATTCTTCCGGCGTTAATTGTTCGTTGAACCAACAATACTTCTGATTCCGCGCATTCACGCAGCCAAAACAATTGACGCAGTTGTAACAGTTTTTTAACCAATAACTCTCGGAACAGCGCAAACAATCTTGAGAGTAAAACAAGTTAAAACATTCATCGCAGTCAATACAGCTATAGCACAATTCAGAACGCTGCATTTTTAAACAATCAACCAGGTCTTTAGAATTATTAACTGAATAGCAGTAATAGCAATCCTCATCGTAGTCACTGTCAAATATCAGGTAGCTACTTTTGGTATGACCACAGTAATTCACGTACTCGCTGTCAATCAACGTGCCATAGGTAACGTTGAGCGCTGGATGGGGTACGGTCTTATGTAATGCAAAAAATTGATCAAAAAATTTTTGACCCTCATTATACTCAACCCCAAAATTCAGACCTTCCCAGCCGTCACCCCACCACCGGTGAGTATCATAAATAATCAAGCCGCTATCCGGCCGACATGACGAAATAATATTTTTACCTGATAGGTCGCACTGACGGGGATATAGATTCATTTCATTGACCCACGACAACCGTCGCTGCTGCCGGCAGTCCGGACAGCGCGTCGGCTCGGGTACGCTAATCTTAGCGTAGAACGTTTTGTCTGCGTCGGTGATGGGAAAGTCGGTGGTGCATTGTTTACAGGTTGGCATATGCTGTTCGGAGCGACACAGCCTCTGGCTGTGTTATCGTTACAGAGCGTGTAACCGACATAACACGCCCAGAGGGCGTGTCGTTCCCTTGTTAGTAAATTTCCTTCTGATAGCACTCCTCACAGTAAACCACTTCTTTCCGATCCGGCGCGTATGGCGTCTCAAATGAATTCTTGCAGCCGTCTTTCATGCAGGTGCGGCTATAGAGTGTCTGGCCATTCCGTCGGTGGATCCGGCCAACATGACGACAGCGGAAACACTGTGGCGGGAGCGGTACGCCGAGCATTTTATACAGTTTCACTTCCTGGGGAATAAATTTATAATTCTTACCGCACGACTGGCAGGCCAAAATCTCTTTGGTAATCCCCTCGTTTACCTGGCTAATGTCCGCCGGTAATTCCTTGAGCGTTTCTTTACCAGTCGTTGACGGCAAATTGTCCTGCCAGGTAAAGCCGGCGGCAACAGCCTGCTCTTTTTTGAGCTCGTAATACAGGGAGGCGTTCGTCTCATTATAACCAAAGGGCGAAAATTTACTGGGAAAAAACTCACCATATTCCCCATCTTGTTTCATTTTGACAATAATCTGCTGGCGTAGCGTCTCATATTCTTCCGCTGAATATTTTTTATTCAAAATACAGTACTCCGCGTTTTTCATTCCCACACAGCCAAACAGATTCTTTGAGCTCATGCAGAGGCTACAGTACTGAATATCCCGATCAAACCAGCAGATGTCAATGAATTGCTGATTATGGTTGGACTCGTTACCAATGCACTCATAGAGCAATTCTGAATGATCATCGTTATCAACGTCATAGCTGTCTTTGATCAATGTCGTATCGCAAACGTACTTGCAGTCTTCCGCGTCTTTGACCCGGAAACACGACTGGCAATTCTTGCTGCCAACGATTGAATCACCGCTGCAATTCACTGATTTTATAATATTGGCGTACTTGCGCACCCCTTTCATTTTTTGTGCCCGAAATAGCTGCGCCGCCGCCGGCAGGTCCTTCTTCAACTCCGCGATCCGCTGACGGTACTCGGCTTCAGGTACCGGGGTATTAAAAATATGAAATTTCTGATTAGACAGGTTAACGCAGCCGAAACAGTCCGAGCAGCCGCTAAGGTTGTACCCCAGCCAACAGTCAGAGCAGCCGGTTGAGTATTCTAGCCAAGCGCAATTATAACAATTGGCGGAATCAGTCGCTTCATAACACAATTCACAATTATACAGGTTGGAGCAATCAATACTACTCCGGCACTTCCAGCAGCGATTAGCATAAAACACGTCATCGTTCTCTCCGCCGGTAAATAAAAGGTAGGAATTTTTGTTCCGCCAAGAAAAATTACAGTACTCGCTATTGTCCGCTTCTTTATTAATCAAACTGATCCGCGGCACTTTTTTCATCAACTCACTAAATTGTTCAAAAAATGATCGGCTCGGATCATACGTCTGACCGGATGCCGTCGGGTCCCAGCCGTCTCCCCACCAGCAATCCTGACAATACACCACATACGATCCGTCCGGGTTGTACATGCTGATCATGCTTTTCTTACACAAACCACAGATGGCGGGATACAATGTGATTTCATTACGGTAGCTCAATCGGCGAACGCGGCGGCATTGCGGACAGCGCGTCGGTTTAGGTACGTCAATCTTGGCGTAGAACGTTTTGTCTGCGTCGGTGATGGGGAAATCGGTGGTGCATTGTTTACATTTAGGCATATAGCTCAAAGCACAGAGCTCAGAGCGCATAGCTTTGTGCTGTGCGCTTTGTGCTGTGCACTAGTAAATTTCCTTCTGATAACATTCCTCACAATACACTTTCGCCTCTCCCCCTTCGGCCGGCCGGTAGGTGGTCTTGAAATGAATCGGACAGACTGATTGACCCTGATGGCTGGCGTGACCCAGGAGACAGGTGCACTGCCGCGGCCACAGCTTACGCGGATTACGCAGGGCCAACCGCTGCTGAAAGCGGCACTCCGGACACATCTTGGGCAGCGGCAGAGTATGTTTGGTGTAGAAATCTATTTCCTGCTTGATCAGCTTGTAATTCCGGCCACAGTCAGCGCAGCCGATCACCTGGTCAGTCATGCCCTTGGGAACTGATGCCGCAGCATCCGGCAATGCCTCCCCATGAATAGTTTCTTTACCAGTGAGTATATCATTTTCGTCCCTCCAGCCCCAGCCGCGCGCTAAAACTTCTTCTTTTTTAAGCGGATAATAAACATGAGCCATTGTTTCATTATAAGCAAAGGGTGAAAGCTGCACCGGGAAAAATTCACCCCACTCGCTCGTCTGGCCAGCGTACGTCGGATAATTAGACTTCCGCATATGTTCCAAAACTTTTTTGACCATGATTTGATATTCGGCCGCCAAATACTGCTTGTTCAGAATACAATATTTCTGGTGTTTTAGACCAATGCAGCCGAAACAATCAACGGACGAAACGCAGGTATTGCTGTACCGGCTATTTTGGGATTTTCCCCAATAACCATAGCCGTACATATTTTGATAGCCGCCATTGACACTAAAGACCTCCAAACATTTTTCAGCGTGGTCAACGATGGCGAAGCTATCAGCGCAGTCGTTAATCTTGTCGCCGTAAATAATATTGCAGCAATCCTGAATCTCGCGCGAATCAAAACTATTGAAACTGCGCTTGCAGGCATACAGCTCATCACCCTCCACGTCTTCACACTTCACCTGACGAGCGAACTGGTGGATGGCGTCAGAGCGCATCATGTTAATAAATTCATCCCACGCCCGCACGAGCTCGCTGCGGCTGGCCATAATCCGCTCGACTGCCTGGACATACGCGTCCGGCGAGTACTGAACATTACGGATATAGTATTCTCCGTGACGCAGATTATAAGACAAAAAACAATTTTTGCAGTCAGCGCAATCAAAACAAAAATTACAATCCAGGCAATCTTTTACATTGCGGCTAAATTTGACGTTATAGCATTTCTGCAAATCGATAGAAAAATAACAGTTCTCCGATTCTTTAACATTCGTGCAGTCAACACAGTCTCGAGCGTCAACCAAAACTTCAGAGTACAAACAATCTTCACACATTGAAGAAGAAAAGACTAAATAACAATTTTTGTTCCAATCGGCCCACGTAACATACGGGCTGTTCTGGTTATTATTCGGATTGGGCAGGGCTTGGTGCGGGACCTTGAGCGACAGCTCAGAGAGTTGCGAAAAAAATGGACGGGACCAATCAAAATCCCGGCCGTAGCTCAAACCGTCCCACCGATCCGACCACCAACAATCAAAACAATACACCGGAAAAGGCGCGTCCGCCGGGTAAGAGCTGATAATCTGTTGCTGACACAAGCTGCACTGGCGGTTATAAATTTTGCGCTCATTTCTGAACGCGTACTTGCGCTGCATCCGGCAATCAAAACAATGGCTCGGCTGTTTGGTGCCCATCTTAGCGTAAAAATCTTTTTCTTTTAACGTAATGTCAAACGCTTGGGAGCAATTTCGGCAGTATGGCATAATGCTTTAGTATAGCCAGGATTTTAAATTTTGTCAAAAATTGTTCCTCCAAGGGAACGACACAGCCTCTGGCTGTGTTATGGTTACAGAGCGCGTAACAAACATAACACGCCCAGAGGGCGTGTCGTTCCTAATAAATCTCTTTCTGGTAACACGCTTCACAATAAACTTTTTCCGGTCGGGCGGGTGAATACGTGGTTTCAAATTCATTCTTACACCCTGCGTTCATACAGGCACGGTGATACAGCTGTTCCGGATTCCGGCTGGTGATGCGCTCGCGGTGGCGACACTTCGGGCACTGCCGCGGAATGGGTAAGCTATATTTTTTATAAAAATCCAGTTCTACGGCCACCAACTTATAATTCCGCCGGCAGTCAGAGCACGTCAACACTTCTCGGCTCAAGTCGCCCGCATAGTCGCTGAAACGATCCGGCATGTTTGCCCACTTGATTGTTTCCTGGCCGAAAGTACCGCCGGTGTTATCCTCCCAGTTAAACCCTTGAGTCATTGCCGCTTTTTTCGTCAACGGGAAAAATTCCATGGCGTTCGTTTCGTTATAGCCAAACGCCGACAGACTCGGATCAAAAAATTCTCCCCACTTCCCTGTTTGTTTGAGGTGATTAATAATTTTCGGCACCACAACGGTATATTCTTTTTCACTATACTGTTTATTCAAAATGCAATACTTTTGATTCCGCACCGCGATGCAGCCGAAACAATTCTTAGCCCCGACGCAATGATCGCAGTAATCCAAAAATGAAGCGCCTTGACGCGGGAATAAACTAAAACGAATCTGATACACGTTCAATACCGCCTGAACACTTTCATAGACTAATTCTGCTTTACGAGCGGCATTACTGACATCCATCACATCTTTCACCTCACGCAAGACGTGCTGACCGTAGCTACAGTCTTCAATATCATAACCGTCAAAAATCATGGTGACGTTTTTAACCCGTTTGAGATAATTACCCGTAGAATTATCCGCCTGATAAATTTCAGCGAAACGACGCGGGTGCTGTAAAGAAAACTGATAAAACTTTTCCTGGTACTCTCGGTAGTGTCGGTATGAAATAAAATCTACTGATTGAATAAATGTTTCATACTCGGTTTTCGTTTTCTGTTCATTAAAAATGCAATATTGCGCGTTATTGAGATTAACGCAGCCAAAGCAATTTTTGCAGCCACGACAATTAAGCAGAAACCGACTGTCCAAGCAACCGGAACAATTGTTACAATAAAAACAGTTATAACACTTTTCCCCGCCGACAACTTGATAGCACAGCTCGCAGTCCAAACAAAACGCCGAATCCAAACAATTACGGCATTTCTGCACCCAGTAGCAGTAGTGGCATTCTTCGCAGTTACTGGACTGTACCAGCATGTAGCAGTCCTTATTATTGGCCGAAAACATGCTATAATCGCAGTTCACGCTCTCGGAATGCAAGAGCGCCGGCCGCGGCACCACCGCCATCAGATCTCTAAACTGCTCGGTAAAACTTTTCTGCCAATCAAACTCTTGGCCGTAATCCAACGGATTCCAGTCCTCACCCCACCAGCAGTCTTTACAATACACCACCAAAGGTTTATTCGGTGAATACACCGAAACCGTTTCTTTATGACACCGCTGACATTTGGTTAAATAAAAATTTGACTCATTGCGGAAGCTCAAACGCCGCTGTTTCCGGCACTGCGGGCAGCGCGTCGGCTCGGGTACGTCAATCTTGGCGTAGAACGTTTTGTCTGCGTCGGTGATGGTGAAGTCGGTGGTGCAGTTTTTACAGGTTGGCATACAGTAGCTCAAAGCACAGAGCTCAGAGCGCATAGCTTTGTGCTCTGCGCTTTGTGCTGTGTGTTAGTAAATTTCCTTCTGATAACACTCCTCGCAGTACACCTTCTTATCTTTCGCGGTATATTTCGTCAAAAACTTATTTTGGCATGTTTTACCCTGATGCTGCTGATGTTCTGCTCGCGTACAATCACACTGCCGCTCCCGTAAATCACGCTCCCCCATCAAGTCCAGCCGCTGACGCAACGTACAATTAAAACATTCGCGCGGGATCGGCACGCCGAGCGACCGATAAAGTGTCAGCTCTTGTTTAATTAATTTGAAATTCCGGCCGCAGTGAATACAGGCTAGAGTCTGCCGTAAGATGTCATCATTCACCTCGGCAATCCGATCGGGCACGCCATCGGCTGGCAGCGTCTCATGGCCAAAAGTCCCGGGTAATTCATCCTTCCAAGTATAGTCCAGCTGAACGGCTTGTTCTTTCGTCAAAGGATAAAAATCCTGCGCCGCGGTTTCATTGTAGGCAAATGGCGAAAATGACTTTGGGAAAAATTCCGACAGCGCGCCGCTCTGACGCAAATACCCGAGTAGCTCGGCTTTGATTTTTTTATACTCCTCTTCCTCATACTGTGTATTCAGAATGCAGTACTTCTTTTTGTGCAGGCCAATACAGCCGATGCAGTCCATGCAGGAAATTAGATTCTCACAAAAATAAATATCGCTGGAGTACGCGGTGTTGAAACAGCTGACGATCTGCGTGCCGCCCTTCACGACGGCGATATTACTCGCCCATTCGGTCGGCTGGCTGCCCACGGCAAAACCGTTAAAAATATTCTTAGCACAAATCACGCTCGCGGCGTTATAGGCGTTTTCATCTTCAAAACTATTATAGGCGAGCTGGGTGTTCACGCTGCTCTGGATATTATCCCCGGTAGAATTTTCACATTTACTCTGGTATGAGTACGCCTTCACCGCCTGGTCAATCAGCTGATGCCAGCGTTGCACAGAGTCTCGTGACTGCTGCCAGCTCCCCCGATTGACTGCCGCGGCCCGCGTTTCGTATTCAGTCTTGGTCAACTGTTGATTCTCAAAAACATACTGCTGATTGCGTAAGTTGCTGCTGAACATGCAATTCTTACAGCCTCGCAGATCAAAGCTATAGTGGCAGTCTAAACAATTTTCACATTCCAATACATACGAGCAGCCATAGCTCTGGATCGTGGCGACACAGAAGTAACAGCGCTGGTTATTGCGCCCATAGTAACAGGCCGCTGAATCCTTCACCGTGACAATCCAGTAGCAGTAGTAACATTCTTCACACTGATCAGACAAGAGCGAACACATATAGCAGGACTTGCAATCACGGACGTGGTTGCAGTAATCGCAATCCGGACTGTTCAGGTTAACCAATCCTTCCCGAGGCACGACTTTCTGCAGTTCAGCTAGCTCTTGGAAAAATGTTTCCGGCCCACGATACACTCGGCCAAACTGCGTGCCGTCCCAAGTATCTCCCCACCAGCAGTCGCGACAGTAGACGCTCAGCGCGGTGTCTGGCGGATACATCGATAGAATGGTTTTCGAACACTTCTGACACTGGCTGGAATAAAAAGTCCGCTCGTTCCGAAAGGCCATCAGCTGGCGCACGGCGCAAACATCACACACTGACGGTTCAGGTACATCCAGCCGCCGCAAAATATCTGTGCCGATCTGGCCAAGGATGAAAGGTTGATTGCATTGTTTACAGGTTGGCATAAAGTAGCTCAAAGCACAGAGCTCAGAGCGCATAGCTTTGTGCTATAAGCTCTGTGCTGTGCGCTAGTAAATTTCCTTCTGATAACATTCCTCGCAATACACCTTCTGCACCGCCCCGGCAGTATATCCGGTCGTCATGTCATTGCCGCATTTATCGCATTTGACCGTGATCAAACTCAGCGGCATCCGCTTGTTCATTCGGCCAAAATGTCGGCAGTCCGGACACTGGCTAGGAATCGGCGCGCTCGCCCGACGGCAAAAATCTAATTCTTGTTTAATAATCTTATAATTTGACTGGCAATCACGGCAGGCTAATACCTTACCAATGATGGCGTCCGCCACCTCGCCAATCGCATCCGGCGCCTCAGTTTCAGCAGGCTGCTTGGACTTTTCCCGGTCATACCAGCGATAGCCGGCTTTCAACGCTTCATCTTTGGTTAGGGGGAAATAATCCATCACGATGGTTTCATTATAGGCAAACGGACACAGCTCTGCCGGAAAAAATTCACCATACTCTCCATCGGCTGTCATTTTGGCAATAATTTTTTCTTTCAACGCGAAATACTCTTTTTCCGAATACTGTTTATTCAAAATGCAGTACTGCTTCTTTTGCAGTCCGCTGCAGCCAAAGCAGTCCTTGCAGGCAATACACTGCGTGCAGTATTCACAGTCTGAGGTCTTGGTATCAATCGCCCAGCAAAATTTCAGGTTATACACGCCGCCGCCGACATCCGAACAGCTGTAGACGAGCTCCGCCCGGTCGCCCCACGAGTTGTAATCCATGCACGACTTGACGCCGATTGACAGCTTAGCGCAGTAGCGGCAGTCTTCCAGGTCGCTGCAGTCGAAGCACTGGAATGCGTTTTTGGAGTTATACAAATAGTTACCGACACTATTGACGTTCTTTTCAAACTGCAAATTTTTGTGCGGGTGCTTCCCGAAAAACTGCTGGCACTGCGAAGCGAGCGCCGCGACGCCCGAGCGGGTATCCAGCCGCAGCGCGGCTTTTTTCTGGTTATATTCTGCTTCACTGTACTGCTCGTTAAAAATCATGAATTTCTGATAGCGCTGGTTGATACAGCCGATGCAGTCATTACACGATTTACAATCAAACAGGAAATAGCTGTCCCGGCAACCGGTGCAATTTTGACAATAGCGCAAGCCGTACGACGCCTGGCAATCAACGCACTGGTAGCAAAATTCATCATCATAGCAAATAGAACAGTCCACCATGTCCTTGCTCCGTTTCAAGAGGTTGGAGTAATAGCTGTCCTCCGCGTAGTCAGTCTCAAACGTCAAATAACAATTCTTGGAAAAACCAATACAGTTGGTAAAGTCGCAATTCACCACCGTGCCATTACTGACGAAGAGGCTGAAGTGCGGTACCACGTCATTCAGCTCTTTGAATTGGGCAAAAAATGGTTTGCCAAAATCATAATCCCGGGCGTAATCCATGGCTTCCCATTGGTCACTCCACCAAATATCCGGCTTGTACACCGGGAACGGCTGACTCGGATTATAGCTGGACAAAATGGTCTCGCCGCTGCGGTCGCACTTCCGGTAATACAGGGCCCGAGCGTTCCGGAACATCAGCCGCTGAATCAGCCGGCAACGCGGACAACGCCGCGGCGCGGGTACGGCAAACTTATCGTACATTTCCTGGTCTTCGGGGTAGATGGTGAAAGGTTGATTACAATTCTTGCAGTTGAGCATAGGGGGGAATATAGTATGTGGTATATGGTATATGGGGGAATTTCCCCACATACCATATACGACATACGATATACTAAATCTCTTTCCAATAACTAAAACGCAGGAAATACTGAATTTCTCCCTCATCAACTATACCAGAATCCCCTATTTTGGCAAATAAAAAACCTTTTATTTCAAAGGGTTTTTCTCCAATTTCTAATTTTTATCCAGCACCTTCCAGCATACCCCGCAGCACGCTGACGGGATATGCTGGAAGGTGCTGGATTTATTCCTCCTCCAATACATCAGCGTACTCCAATTCATAAATATGGAGAATGGTAAACGCAATGGAAATAATGATCGGCCCGAGAATCATCCCCCAGAAGCCAAAGGTAAGGATACCGCCGAAGATCGCAAAGAAAATAATCAACGGATGGATCTGGGCTTTATTCTTAATCAGCATCGGCCGCAAAATATTATCTACCAGACTGACCACCACCGACCCCCAGATTAAAATAAATATGCCTTGCCAAATCTTGCCGGTCAGGAGGAGATACAACCCCGCCGGCAGCCAAACAAATGTCGCGCCAACATACGGCAACAGCGCCAAAAACGCCATGGCGACACCGGCGAAAAAAGCCGG
Source organism: Candidatus Falkowiibacteriota bacterium (assembly GCA_016218485.1). Taxonomy (GTDB): domain Bacteria; phylum Patescibacteriota; class Patescibacteriia; order JACRDY01; family JACRDY01; genus JACRDY01. Next base: position 62,347 of record JACRDY010000059.1, on the reverse strand, counting down.
GATGCCGACGATCATGAAACCCACTGAACCAATAATACCCTGGACAATAGCGGTTACAAAGGTACTGGTGATGGTAGAGTAGCTGACATCGCGAAATTTCTGAAAAATCTTCCGGTCATACTTATTGGGCAGCGGCGTCAGGTGCATCACCTCACGCATGAATGTTTTACCGTCACGGAACAGGAAAAACATGGTGAAAAACATCAAGATCAAACTGGTGAACAGCTGCGTCGTGCCTTTGAGGAGCGAGGTGCCGCCAGACAGGAGAAAGCTGTAAATCCGCGAGCTGGCGCTGACCAGATACTGACGAAGATTCAGCGCTTCAACATCAATGAAACTGAACCGGCTCAACAGTCCCTGATTGACCGTCCGTTCAGCCGCGCCGCTATTGATCCAAACGGTAATGGCGCTAAAGCCTTCCAGTGATTTTTTGGACAGGTAAAAAATAAACAACGTCACTGGCAGAATAATAATGACCGCGATGACCACCACCATAATCAACGCCGCCCAACTCCGCTTACCCTGCAACCGCGGCAGCACCCACTCATACCAACTATAGAAAATAGACACCAGCACGCCGGACAGGAGAATCACCATTAAGAAAGGCTTGAAAAAGAGGTACACCAAATACAGAGAAGCTGCTAATAGCAACAGGAGGAAAAATTGGGAGAGATCTTGTTTTGAGAACATATTTATAAAGTAACTGGTAATCAGTAACTAGTAACTAGTTACTGATTACTGATTACTGATTACTGATTACTGATTACTGATTACTGATTACTGATTACTGATTACTGATTACTAACTTACTGCCACCGCCATCTCCACCAACCGGTGCGCGTACCCCCACTCGTTATCATACCAGGCCAAAACCTTCACTAAGTTACCGTCAACCACGCGGGTAAAGGTCGTGTCCACGATCGCCGAATGCGGATTGCCAATGATGTCACTGGAAACTAATGGTGCGTCGGAAACTTCCAGAATATTTTTGAACAGCGGCTGCTTGGCAGCGCGGCGAAACGCATTATTGACCTGTTCTGCCGTCACATTTTTTTTCAAAACACAGGTGACGTCAGACAACGAACCGCAGATCACGGGCACGCGGATGGAAATACCGGTGAATTTTCCCTGCAGCGCCGGGACCACTTTGGCGGTCGCCTCCGCCGCGCCGGTGTGGGTGGGTACTAGGTTCATTGCCGCCGCGCGGCCTTCACGCATATCCTTGCTGTTTGGTTCATCAACCAGCCCCTGGCTCGCGGTATAGGCGTGCGCGGTCGTCATCATCGCTTTCTCAATCCCAAACACGGTGGCCAAGACTTGCATCACCGGGCTGATGCAATTGGTGGTGCAGGAAGCGTTGGAAACCACTTGGCCGTGCTTAACATGCTTCTGCGTCTCTAGAGTGCCGAAGACGTGCGTGTTGGCCACATCGTCTTTGCCCGGTGCGGAGATGACCACTTTTTTGGCGCCCGCCCGCAGGTGCTGTCCGGCCCCGGCCGTGTCCAGAAAAAATCCGGTGCACTCCAAAACCACATCCACTCCCAACTTTTTCCAGGGCAATCTCTTTGGCTCGCGCTCCTGAAACACCGGATACTTCTTGCCATTGACGATGACGTGTTTACTGTCAGCGGTCACTTTCTTATCGTACGTATTGTAGACTGAATCATATTTTAAAAGATACGCCAGCACCGACGGCGCCACCAGATCATTAATCGCCACCACCTCCACTTTCTTGTTGTCTAAAGCAATTTTAAATGCCGCCCGGCCAATGCGACCGAAACCGTTAATGGCGACGCGGACTTTTTGAACCATAGGGGAAAGGTTAAGGGTTATGAGCGTATTATAGCATAAAAAGAATGCCCGTAGCTAGTAGGAGTGACACAGTAGGAGTGACACAGCCTCTGGCTGTGTTATGCTGAAAGCTCTACTGAATAACATAACACAGCCAGAGGCTGTGTCACTCCAGGAATACAAAAAAGCCCCGCGAACGAGGCCTTTCCTAAATACTATCTCAAAACTAAATACTATACCGCTGAAACTCATTCACCGTCGCGTTGCCCAAGCACTGCTCAACAGTCTGACTGTCATCTTTAATAAACGGCTGCTTTAGTAAACAAGTCTCCATATAAAACTTTTGCAGTTTACCTTCAATAATCTTCTGCAAAACTTCGGCCGGTTTATTCTCTCCAGCCATTTGTTCAACGTAAATTTCCTTTTCTTTAGCAATAACCTCGGCCGGCACATCTTCCGGCCGGATATAACTCGGAGACATGGCCACCACCTGCATCGCCAGATCATTGGCCTGTGCTGCCGTACCACCGGACAGTACCACCACCGCGGCCTGCTTCTTGTCCGAATGGAGGTAAACGCCGACAACATCACCTTCCAGCACACCGAAGTCGCCCAGCTGGAGATTTTCACCAATTTTTACGATCAATTCGTTCTTGATTTTTTCCTCGGCCCAGGTTTTGAACTCATCGGCAGAAACTGTCAAAAGCTGGCTGGCAAACTCCGCCACGGCCGCGCCAAAGTCGCTGTTGCGCGCCACGAAATCAGTCTCGCAACGCAGTGAAGCCACCGCCACTTTTTTCCCCTCTCGGGCCATGGCAATCATCCCTTCGCTCGTCGCACGCTCCGCTTTCTTGCCGGCTTTTTCCAGGCCTTTCTTGCGCAGAATATCCACGGCGGCAGTCAGGTCTCCGCCCGCTTCATCCAGCGCCTTCTGACAATCAACCATGCCGGCGCCAGTGGTTTCTCTCAACTTTTTGATATCGTCTAAACTCATAATTTTATTTTTATCATTCGTAATTCGTAATTCGTAATTAAAAATTACTTCCCCTGCAGCGCTTTGCCTTCTTTAACCGCCTCCGCCACCAGCGCCACGATCATCTCTATACCCTTGGTCGCGTCATCATTACCCGGAATGACATAGTCAATCTTGGTCGGGTTGATATTAGTGTCACAGAGCACCACCAGCGTGATGCCTTTTTTCTTGGCTTCAGTCAGCGCGGTCTTCTCGTGTTTAGCGTCCACGAGGAAAATAGCGTCCGGCGCTTTCTTAAGATCTTTGATACCGCCGACGCGCCCTTCCAGCTTAACGATATCTTCTTGAAAATCCAGCTGCTCTTTTTTGGTGTAGCCCTTGAATCCGCCCGTTTCCTGTTTGGCTTTGAGATCTTTGTACTTCTTAATGAGTTTTAAAATAATGGGAAAGTTGGTGAGCGTACCGCCGAGCCAGCGGTTAGACACGTATGGCATACCACAGTCCTGTGCGGCCTTGGTAACACTGTCTTTGGCCTGATCTTTAGTTCCGACAAACAAAATAACACCGCCAGCTTTGACCGTGTTGGTAATAAATTGCAGCGCTGCCTGAAGCTTGATCTGGGTTTTTTCCAGATCAATAATATGGACGCCGTTGCGCTCCGCGAAAATGTACTGCTCCATTTTGGGATGCCACTTGTCCTTCTGGTGACCAAAATGTAGGCCAGCCTTAAGCATTTCCTCCAACGTTGGTAATGTTGGCATATTTTTTCCTTTATTATCCCTCTCTGTGCCTGCCCGATTGTTGTAAAAACAAGGGAAGGAAAATGGCGCAGATGAGTGATGATTTAATTAAGCTGGGCTTAGTTTAGCAAAAAATTAAAAATAATGCAAGGGTAGAGCCATGGCTGTAGAGCCATGGCGATAGCCTAACCTTACAACTCCGTGTTTTTCCGTGCCCCAACGCCAGTCGGGGTCTGTGTGGTCTGTGTGCTATAAATTTAAAACGCACACAGAAGAACACAGACTAAAGCACAGAATAACACAGAAAATTACTACTGCTGCACCACCAAAAACGTCGTCAGATTCGGCCGGGCGTCCTGAATCCCCTTTTCCAGAATTTCCAATCCATTATTCTTGCCGGCCAAGGCTGACGCGATCACACCGGTAGTCAACGGCAGTTTGCCTGATTTTAAATCCTCCGCCGCTTCAGCCGTGTCTGACCACGGGGTATGTTTGATATTAGGAAAATTATTCAGCAGATACCGCTCACACTGGGCAAAGGCCTGCGGGTGTGAGGCGAACTGGGTAATCGCTGCTTTGGTTGTTCCCGGTAACGCCAGCAAACACTGTTGGACTTCAATCACCACGTGGTCAACCACGGTAAACAAATTCTTGCCCATGGCCACATAGGCGTCTATGACCAATCCGCCCCGCGAATTCACCACCGGGATAATCCCCAGGTCCGCCCGCCCCTCGGCGAGCGCGGCGAACACGCCATCCGGATCAATCCCAAAAACAATCTCCCCCTCTTGCCCCTCGCGCTGGAGGTACCAGCGGGCGGCTTCTTCGGAGAATGATCCGGCTGATCCAGAGACTGCTAGTCGTAGTATACCGGCCATATTAGTTCTACGGCTGCTCAACAGCAGTCGGCAATTTGGCGGAAGCGAGAATCAAATCCAAAAGTTTCTGGTCAATAACGCTCAAGCCGGTGCCACGGAAACCGGCGTCGGAGGCCATAGCGGTAATGTAGTAATCCCCCACCTTAGCTCGTGCCGGATAGCCGGTCTCGTCATCTTTCATGTTTTGAAAGTAAATAATATCTTTCACCTCGCCATCTTGACCGAACAGCGTCTTCTCGTTCATCTGCTGACCGAGGATAGAAAAGCTGACCGGCACTTTGGCCAGTTCGGTGTAGCCGATGCCGGTACGGAACCAAGTGGTGGCGGTCGTGTCTGACTGCAAACGGTAACAAACGGATAACGTCGTACTGTCTGACGAATCAAACTTTAGGCAAAAACCGTTCTTGCCGCTGACGTTCTTGGCCGCGTTTATCACCTGCTCGCTGACCTGCCAATCCGGCGGGTACAGCCACTGCCAGCCGAACTGGGTATCGGTGTACGTTTTCCAGCCCTGGTAGGGCAGTTGAGCAATCATCGCCAGCTCGGCATTGATCTGCTGCTGCTCATCCTGGCTCTTGGTCAGCTGATCACGGCAACCGGTCAAATCATTGGCGCAGGCGGTGACGCTGGCTGCTGCCGCATCGGCCTGTTGCTGCAATGTCACTTGCGTCGTGCCAACACTCTGCTGCCACCAGTAGTACCCGCCGCCGCCAACCACAATGACGGTGGCCAGAATAGAAATAATCATCGTCAGCCACGGAAAACGGCTCGTTGCATAAGATGAAATTGGTCGCTGACTGGACACCGGAATGTCGGTTCCCGTCTGAGGAGCGTCTATCATACGTAAGGCTTATGGGTTAGTTTTCTTTATTTTAACAAATAATCAATGTGATAACAAGCAATCCATATAACCCCGATAAGTTCAAAGTTCAAAATCCAAAGTTCAAATCAATGCCAAATGACAAAGTTCAAAAAGGTGCGTTGATTTGACATTTAGGCTTTGAACTTGATTTGTCATTTGGATTTTGAACTTTGAATTTTAGTATACGATACATTAGCCCCGTCTTTTTCTTAGCAGCTTGTGGTAACTGATCGCGAACCGATGCGCCTCATCCCGAACCTGCTGCAGCAGTTTACGGGCCGGTGAATTCTTATCCAGCTGAATGGACTGCTCCCGGCCGGGGATGAAAATTTCCTCCTGTTTTTTGGCTAAAGAAATAACCGGCACCATAATTCGTAAAGCTTGCAGCGCGCGCGTTGCCACCCCGAGCTGACCCTTGCCCCCATCAATCAAGATTAAATCAGGCACATCCTTGCCCTCACGGTACCGCCGCCCCACGACTTCTTTCATCATGGCAAAGTCATTCGGCCCCTCAACGGTTTTAATTCTAAACTTCCGGTACATGCTCTTGTCCGGTTTGCCGTCATGGAAACGCACGCACGAGCCAACCGCCTGCTGGCCCGAGGTATTAGAAATATCAAAACCGTCAATGGTCAGGGGCAGCCGCTGGAGGCCCAATTGCGCCTGCAGTTCAGCCAGTGGATTATTGGCCAGACCGCTCAAAATATTTTCCCGCACGAGTTCCAATAGTTTCTTCTTGTCGCCCACTTTTGGTATGGTTAAAAAAACCTTCTGACTTTTCAAATCTTCCAGATATTGCTCTATTAAAGCTGACTCCGCCGGTTCAATCGGCAAAACAATTTCCTTTGGTGCGGCACGGGTTAAGTAGTACTGTTGTAAAAAATCGCGTAATAATCCGGGCTGACTGGCTAACTGCCAACCGCTAACCGCTATCTGCTGTCTTGAAGTCACTATCCCCTTACTGACATTAAACACCTGGAAATACGCCGTCTCGCCGGCCATGACAAAATTAACCACATCCTGATCATAGCTCTTGGGCAGCGACACCAGCTGATCCTCGGCAATAATCTTGATGGCGTGAATTTGATCGCGATATAATTTGGCCAGCTCGAAATGCTCTTCAGCGCTCGCCTGCTTCATTCTCTTTTCCAGCTCGCCCAAAAGCTGCGTCCGCTTACCGCGCAGGAACATGTCCGCCAGTTTGACGTTGCGCTGGTATTCCACTGGCGACAATTTTTCCAGTTGCTTTTCTTTGATCTCGCTCAAGAGCTGATACAGCTCGCGGCTGCTGCGGCTCGTCAGCTTGTTCGTCCGAATGCCGAACAGGCGCGCGGTGGTCAGGAGCAGATACTTGCGCCCGCGACCGCTGACAAACGGCCCGAAATATTTCCCCGGTCCCTCAATTTTCCTGACGCTGACCAACCGAGGAAATTCTTCATCGGTAATCTTGATATACAAATACGGGACGTTTTCCTTGAGCATGGAGTTGTACTTCGGCTGGTGCTGCTTGATCAGGCGCGCCTCCAGGAGTAATGCTTCCACTTCATTGCGCGTAACCATGAATTCAATATCCGCCACCTCGGTGATAAGCTCGTCCAGTTTTGGATCAATATGCTTTTTTTGCCAGTATGACTTGACCCGCTTGGGCAGATTTTTGGCTTTACCAATATACAAAATCTCTCCGGCTGAATTTTTCATCAGGTAGCAGCCGGGCTGACTGGGGATGATAACTTGGTTAATAGAAAATAGCATACCTACTTATTGCAAACTGAAATCTTCACCAATAACAAATGGTAATGTCAATTTTATATCTTGTACACTATCGGAAAAAACAAACGCGGGATACCGACAAACTGGAATCTGGAAATTTTCACTCTGTGCATCCAGAGACAACACGTCACGGAAGACCCAAATATTACGATGGTACTCATGATAACCCGGATACCTATTAGTCGTCCAGTAGACATGGTAGGGCTGCCAAAGATAATTATTTTTAGGGATTACCGTCAACTGTAAATTTTTTATTCCAGCAGGATCTAAATCAAGATTTCTAAAAACAATCTCAGGATGCGGCCCGGTTACCCGATAGACCCCCGTGGATACCACTGCAATATCGTTGCCGATCACTTCACCCGCCGCCAAATCCCAATCGACCAAATCATGGCTACCCCCCCCCCGCTCCCGCTCTGCTCAAACCATCAACAATACCGCTCTCAGGATCGGTATTCATCAACCAATACTGATCGCTGAGCAATGATAAACAGTCTGGCGCGGCCATGCCTGCCACGCCTCGGCCGGTTATAATTATTTTCTGCCGATCAATCTGAGGCTGAAAGAGCTGGAACATCTGAGTCAACCCCCGACGAAAAACATAGGCACCATGGATATTATCGGGAACATTCACGAGATACACCCAATCGTCGAAAACGATCTCACTACCGTATTGCGTAACGGTTTGCTGAATTGAATTGGCGGAAACGGAAGCAGTCAACCACGGCTGATAATTTATCCAATAGACAATTGACAATAAAGACACCATGACAACCACCATAATACCACGGATAATTTTTGGCCAAAACAGTACACTAAACGTCAACAGAAAACAAATTCCTAGTGAGGGTAAATAAAAAAACCTCGTTGATTCCAAATTCAACCCAACGGTTTTTAGTAAACCAACTATCGGCAGAATCGTCACATAAACCCAGAGTATGCCGACCATGACACCCAGTAACCAGGTACGCACTCGCTGCTGATAATAGGCAAAAAACGCCGTTAACGATATGAACACTGCCCCACCGCCATAAAACAAAAATTTAAAATATTGTAAATAATCGGTAAACGGTAACCCCCGAAACGGTCCGCCCCAACGCGGCAATACTATCTGAAAAAAATAACTATGATTCAGTGAATAAAAAACTATCGACACCGGTGACAACACCAAACGGATAACCGCCGGAATGTCTATTTTAAGAAACTCGGAACTGCCACTCAGCATATACCCGCCGAACCAATACCCCACGATATACCGCCGGAAGACCAAATAAAAAATAAATATCGCCAAAAGCGGCAAGAAACCAACCAATTTTTTAAAATTATAATTTTGCTGGCGCTGATGCATATACAATAAATGCCCTAAAAAAATAATGGGCAGCGCGAGTACCAAGGTAACGCTCATCTCTTTGGTAAAAAAAGCTAGAAAGGCAAAAATACAACCTGCAGTCAAATACCGACCACCCCGCCTCTCGGCCGCTAAATATTTTAACCACAATAGAACTGATAAAAAGTACCACGTAGCGGCTAAGAGATCCGTTCTGGCGGCCAACCACGTGACGGCTTCATGATGATTCGGAAAAATCATAAAGACCACGCCAGAGACAAGGGCAAGAAATAAACTGCGAGCATGATCCCGTGGATCACTATAAAAGTAATTAACTAAAGCGGTAAAAACTATCAACGCTACTAAAACCACATTAACCGCCGCTAACAAACTATTGGTTAGATAATAACCAAATGGTTGCAAACCATAAACCCAAAAATCAATAATAAAAGAAAAATACAAAACTGGACGATAAAAATCGCCACCAATTTTCGAGGTTAGCACCTGAACAAGTGTACCCCAATCGCGTACCTGCGCTGCAGCGTAAATAAACTCATATTCATCCGATACGAAAGCCAGTCGGGCAGACAGGACACTAAAAACCAAAAAAGAAGCGATCCCTAACAAAACAAAAATAATAGTATACCGCTGATGAAGACCAATTTTTTTAATAAAAAATGACATACTACCAAAAGGGGCACTAAATAGCACCCCTTTACTATACTCTTTTTTACTGCCGCGGCCAACTATCATCCAATTTTTTCCCTTGCAAAAATCGCCGGTGCAGCCACTTCAACAATTTCCAAACGACCCAGGTAACCAGAAGGATAGTCAGCGCCCAGAGCACAATGATCGGCAGATAGACAACCAACTTGATAACAAAGTTGATATACGTCCGACCCGCCTCAAACAGACCGCGCGCCGCTTTTTTGAGCTCATACAACGGCCGCCAGCGCACGCCAAAGACCTTAACGTCGTCATACGATGTCAGGCTGACACTGATGACTGACATATCAACCTGCCGGGACAGAAACTTGAGCTGACCCTCGATCCGCTCAATCTGCCCGCGGACCACGCTCAGCCGCTCGGCGACTTTGAGCGTCTCATCAATATTCTTCGCCTGATTCATGAATTTAAGATAGCGCCCCTCTTCCGCCCGATAATTGCGCAGCTGCGCGTCCAGGTCGACAAACTGCTCCGTCACATCCTGCGCGTTCTCGCGCTCAAATTCCACTTCACGAGCCAGGCCCTTGATTTGCTCCATAACGGAATCAAACTCAACAGCCGGCACCCGGATGACCACTTCCCCGTACTTGCTGCCATTCGTCTGCTCGCTAATATTCGAATCCTGGACAAAACCGTCCACGCTCAGAGCCACCCGCTCAATCGCCTGCGCTGACTCCTCCGGACTGTCCACGAACAGACCGAGCGCGCCATTGCGGATAATTTTCTTCTGAGTCAGCTCACCCTCCTGAGCCTGCGCCGCTGCCACCAGTCCGTTGCCCGAGTCATCCGCCTCATACGCGACTTTGGTCTGAAACACGCCACGAGAATCACTCGCGCTCAGGCCGGTCGCCACGCCATAATCTCCGAACGCGCCGCCGTAACTTGGCGCGTCATTAGCGCTGATCCCGCCATACCGTAGTCGCGTCAGACTAGTGGCGCCAAAATACACCACGATTGAGCCGACCACCAGCACCACAGCCACAATCACGAACAGCTGTTTAAATTTTTCCCACAAACGCGGAAACAATGGAGAATTATTCATACTGCATTTTTTATGAATAAGTTAATTGAGCTGCCAAAGAGTAACAGTATAATTATAAACCAAAGGGGCCAAATCCGCCACTACTCTATAGAACGATTCACTTGACTTTTTGTGACTGACCGTATACTTTAAACTCACACGACGAGATCCAAGGAGGTGGAGGGTGCTCAGCAAGGTAACCAGCATTGGACACGGCCACGATGGCCGAATCAAAAATGTGAGGGCACTGGATGCTGACGGCAACCCCGTCAAATCCTGGAATGTGATCATGGCGGGCGAATACGATCTCGGCCCGGCAGTACAGCGAACAACAATCTCAACCCAAGAAGGAATACTCATGATCAATGGACGAAAATCCTGCTTGGGTGGACCACCCTACGTCATCGAACCGGGTCAGCCGATCGTGATCATCGCCAAACAGCTCGCGATGTATACCCGTACCTACGGCGAGTAGGTACCAAACCATCGGCTATACCATCATGGCCACCGCTCCGCTCGGGTCTCCCCCGGGCGGCTGTTTTTTATCCCACGACACACTTCCTCAATATCCAAGATAACACCTTCTAAATTATTAAAAATTTCATTGCTGTAATACCGCTTAATCGTTATACCCTGAACACTTAATGCAGCATCACGAATGCGGTCAGCGGCGTAAATATCGGGGTCGGTATGCGAGTCGCCATCCACCTCAATAACCAATTGTAGTTCGGCACAGTAAAAATCAACGATGTACTTACCGATGCCGTGCTGACGGCGAAACTTAAATCCTAATTGGCGGTTGTTAATTTCGCCTCAAAGCCTATCTTCCGAAGGGGTTGATTCCCTCTTTAATTTTTGCCGCAAGTGTTTAAATTGACGACGGTTGTAAATTTTTGTCATATATATTGGATTTAAACTCCGGCAACCGGGAATAGACCGTTCCTCCCCTTTCTAAGGGGAGGACGGGTGAGGTTGCCGAGGTATTGGCTGCTACCGTGGCCTGCGAACAAAGCTTGGGTAGAGACCGAAGGCTCCGGCAACCGCCCCTGGCCCCTCCTTGGAAAGGAGGGGAACGGGCTATTACACACCCTACCATACCAAAGTTAAAATATTTCTAAACTAAAAAAACACCCCCGCGGGAGGCGGAGGTGATTTAGATGAATTCTCTACTTTCGTTTACGACGACTTTTTTCTCGCTGAGATAAAGCGCTGGCCGCAGTCATCTTGGCCGCCTTATTAGCAGTCTTGCTTTTTAACTGCTTTGAGGCAATCTTAGCTACTCGAGGACTGGTCATCTTTCTAGCCATATTATTTTAATTATTTTGTTAAGGTTTGTTCTGGAAGATCCATGATCAAATCATCCGCTAAACGTTTAAATCCTTTCATACTTCCTAACAAAGCTGCTCCTCGGCCTTTTTTCGACCAAAATTCGTTACTATATTTTTGATCTTTAAAAACAACTTTTAAATACTCCAATATCTTCTCTATACTGACATCTTTGTTACAACGCGGTAATATTTCGTTAGCTAATAGATGTAATGGAAAAATACCAGGGGTTTTTAATAGTAAATAATGCTTATGGTCTTTCATTGCCTCAGGAAACAATACAGAGACCGCTTTCCAATAATTCTTAAGGACTAAAACCGAATCATCTAGTTTATAATTACTTAGAAAACCATCCTTAAATAAAGGCTTCAAAGAAGTCACAAAAGAAGTTTGGTTAATTGAATGATCTCTGCGTTTCTCCACGTTTGGCAGTTGAATATGATTTTTCCAAGGGCTATTATCGTCATCATTAAGTTTATCCATAGCCATTAAAGCTTTGACCTGCCAAATTTTACTCTTATATTTATCCTTCATTTCAGGGTCACGAGTATACTGTTGATACATCTGCCACTGCAACAGACCAGTAGATATCCCCTTTTGACTCTCATTAATAACCTTAAATTGAGCTAATTCTTCACCTTGATCAAATTCATCTAATATAACTACCGGCACAGAAAATCCTTTCCACTCTCTTAGACCTTTCTCTTGAATGGCCTTTCTAATGCCATAAATTCGGTGCTGACCATCCACGATCCATAGAGGTCTATCAATAGTTATCTCAAATATACTGCCATTTTCGCGACTAGGTATTTTATAACGGCAATTTAGCAAAATACTGGTGGGAAAAATTGATATATTATCACCAGCCATATACTTCACAACTCCATTAACATGATTTTGAGATGGTTCTCGTTGATACCCTTGTTTTGATGGAGTATTTTTCAATTCCTCTTTCCAAATGTCGGTTCTAAAGGTATCTTCGTCGAGTAGCTGCTCACATGTGATGGTTGAAACGTAAAATTGCCTACCATTTTGGATGACTTTGAATGCTTTTAATTTAAATTCCTCCATATTTTTGATCTTAAAAAATTAATTATTATTTAGATCCTAAAAATAATAATACACTATTCTGATCAAAAATCAAGATTAAACTGTGGATAACCTAAAAAAGCAAAAAGATGGATTAAACCACCCTCCGCAAAAACTTCCCGGTATAGCTCCCCTTTTCTTTGACTATCTGCTCTGGCGTGCCTTTGGCAATCACTTGCCCGCCGCGGTCGCCGCCTTCGGGACCCAAATCAATAATATAGTCCGCGGACTTGACTACGTCGAGATTGTGCTCAATCACGATCACCGTGTTGCCTTTGTCCACCAGACGATTCAGCACTTCCAGGAGCTTCTCAATGTCGGCGAAGTGCAGGCCGGTGGTCGGCTCATCAAGTATATACAGTGTACGCCCGGTATCGCGCCGTGACAACTCGGCGGTCAGCTTGATGCGCTGGGCCTCGCCGCCGGACAGCGTGGTGGCGGACTGGCCCAGCTTGATATAGCCCAAGCCAACGTCGAAGAGCGTCTGCATCTTGCTCTTAATCCGCGGCACCGGCCCGAAGAACGTCAGGGCTTCTTCCACCGTCATATTCAGAACTTCAGCGATATTCTTGTCTTTGTACTTCACCTCCAGTGTTTCCTCATTGTAGCGCTGACCTTTGCACTGCTCGCACTCCACATAGACATCAGGCAAGAAATGCATCTCAATCTTAATCACGCCGTCGCCCTCGCAGTTGCCGCAGCGTCCGCCCTCAACGTTGAAGCTGAACCGTCCCGGCTGGTAGCCCCGTATCTTAGCCTCTTTCGTAGCGGCAAATAACTCACGAATATAAGTAAACACTCCCGTATAAGTAGCTGGATTACTACGGGGCGTCCGGCCAATCGGCGACTGGTCAATGATAATCACCTTGTCCACATAGCCGAAATTCTCAATGCTGTCATGCGCGCCGGGCACCACGCGCGCGTAGTGCAGTTTCTTGGCGAGTATTGGATACAACGTGTCGGTAATCAGGCTGGACTTGCCGCTGCCGGACACGCCGGTGATGCAGCACAGCACTTCCACGGGAAAGTCGACGTTAATATCTTTCAAATTATTGTGGCGCGCGCCGCGCAGCTCAATAAAACCGTGCGGCCGGCGCCGCTTATCCGGGACGCTGATGTGCTGGCGGCCGGACAGATACGCCCCGGTCAGCGATTTTTTATTTTTCTTAATCTGCTCCGGCGTGCCCTCCGCCACCACGTGCCCGCCGTGGATCCCCGCGCCCGGCCCGATATCAAACACATAATCCGCGGCCAAAATCGTATCCTCGTCGTGCTCCACCACGATGACGGTGTTGCCAATATCGCGCATATTCTTGAGCGTCTTGATCAGTTTCTCATTATCACGTTGGTGCAGGCCGATCGACGGCTCGTCCAGGATATAGGTCACGCCGCGCAGCTCCGAGCCGATCTGCGTCGCCAGACGAATCCGCTGACCCTCGCCCCCGGACAGCGTGGCCCCGCGCCGCGCCAGCGTCAAATAATCAAGTCCGACGTCAACCAGAAACTGCAGTCGGTCAGCCAGCTCTTTCATGATTTGTTTGCCGATCTCGGTTTCCGCTTTGTTCAGCTTGATCGTGGACAGAAAAGCAACCAGCTCGGTAATTGGCAAGCCGGTAATCTCATGGATATTTTTACCGGATAGCATCACGGCCAGCGCCTCCTGCTTGAGCCGGGCGCCGCCGCAGCCACCGCACGGCTGCTCTATCATGTAGCGCTCCATCTCCGCCCGCCGGCTATCCGAGTCCGTTTGCTTGTACAGCCGCTCCAGACGGTGCACAATCCCCTCCCAGCGACCCGTCCACTCCCAGACATTATCCGTGCTCTTGGAGGCGAATTCCCAGTCAATCTTGTCATCCGTGCCATAGAAAATAATATCCATGATTTTCTTGGACAAATCCTGAACCGGCGTCTCAACGCTAAACTTGTACTTGTGACCGAGGGTCTCGAGCATTTGACCAAAGAACCCGCTGACGCTGAACCCCTGCGGCCGAATAGCGCCCTCAGACAGCGTCCAGCCTTTGTCCGGAATAATCAGCTCCGGCTCGAATTTTTGGATAAAGCCCAGACCGTGACAGGTCGGACAGGCGCCAAAGGGTGAATTGAAGCTGAACAGGCGCGGCTGTAATTTGTCAAAACTAATGCCGCAGTCCGGACAAGCTAAATGCTGTGAGTAAACTTTTTCAATTGCGTCTTTTTTATGCTGCTCAATAATAACCATCACCAGACCAGCGGCCAGCTTCAATGCCGACTCAATCGAGCGCTGCAACCGAGTTTTCGCCGGACCGTCAACTTTAATCGTGTCAATCAAGACTTCAATGTTGTGCGGGGCATAGCGCTCAATCACTGTCTTACCCTGGCCAAAATAATCCGTCACCTCCCCTTCCTTGCCATCCACCCGGACGCGGACATAGCCCTGTTTGTTCAAGTCTAAAAATAGCTGCTCGTAGTTGCCCTTTTTGCCACGCACAATGGGCGCCAGAATCTTGACTTTTTTCCCGGCAAAACCAGTCAGCAAATTTTTGGTAATACTCTCCGCGTCTTGCGGTTTGATTACCGTACCGCACAGCGGACAGTGCGGCACGCCGATCCGGGCATAGAGCAGACGCAAGTAGTCGTAAATTTCCGTGATCGTCCCGACGGTTGAGCGCGGGTTGTGTGAGATACTCTTCTGCTCAATCGAAATCGCCGGCGAGAGGCCCTTGATGCTGTCCACATCCGGCTTGCCCATGATGCCCAAAAACTGCCGGGCGTAACTCGACAGACTCTCAACATACCGACGCTGACCCTCGGCGTAGACGGTGTCAAACGCGAGGCTCGACTTGCCGCTGCCGGACAGGCCGGTAATCACCGTGAACTGGTTAATCGGAATATCCACGTTGATGCTCTTGAGATTGTGTTCCCGCGCGCCGCGGATTTGGATGGATTCACTGGGCATATCAACAGTAAGGCAAAAATTTTAATTAATTAAATAGTTTAGATTTTTTTAATACTACCTCTGGTACACTCGCCTTGGGTGTGGAGCTATGCCTGGTGGCGGTATTCCAGCCTGACACTTGAATACAGGGGTTCGATTCCCCTTAGCTCCACACCTATTCCATTGACACAACAATATACTTTGTTATACTGGTAATATTCAAGTGTCAAACCTGGAACCGTCAAACAAATCCGTTCCCGCTATTGCGAACGGGTTTGTTTTTTTATTTCTTCCGACGCTGAGCAAACTTCCGCAGAGCCGCTGTTTGACTCGGCCGAAGATGTACTTCCGGACGTTTACTCTTGACCAAGTCAAAGGCCTGCTGATACGTTTTGCCTTGCGTGATAAAATAAGCCATCACCAAACTGGGTGAACGGCCATGACCGTTTTTGCAGTGGACATACATCTTGATTTTGCTTTTGACTAACGTTTCCATAAAAGCCGCCCCAATATGCAACTGTGTCTGACTCAACGCATGATGATCTTTGACTGGCAACCAGAGAAAATGATGCACACCAACCGGCTCATCCACCCGCTCTTCTTCCAGACTAATATCCGCGTCAATCCCCTGCCGCAATAATTCTTTCTTAAAATGGAAATTACAGCACTGATTAGTGCCAATCCAGATATAGGAGGTGATCTGACTGTACTCTGCGTCCACGTGTTTTTTCTTCATAGATTTATTTCTCTTTTAATTCTTTAATCTTATCCCGCAGCATGATCGCCCGCTCGAAGTCCAGACTCTCGGCCGCGGCCTGCATCTGCAGCTCCAGCTCAACTAACACTTTTTCGGCATCCAGCGCTTGGCCCTTCAATTCCGGCAGAATGACGTCCTCACGAACAATAATCGCCTTAGTAATGCTCTCCGGAGTAATGCCGTGCTCGGTATTATACTGCTCTTGCCGCATCCGTCGGCGGTCGGTTTCTTTGATGGCCGCTTTGATTGAACGGGTATACGTGTCGGCATACATAATCACCCGGCTGTCCACATTGCGCGCCGCTCGGCCAATGGTCTGGATCAGACTGCGTTCATTGCGCAGGAAGCCTTCCTTGTCCGCGTCCAGTATCGCCACCAGCGCCACTTCCGGGATGTCCAGGCCTTCCCGGAGCAGGTTAATCCCAACCAAAACGTCAAACTTACCCAAGCGCAAATCCTGAATCAGCCTAGTCCGCTCCATCGTATCAATCTCACTGTGCAGGTATTTGGCCTTAATGTTCTGTTCAACCAAATAGCTGGTCAAATCTTCAGCCAGACGTTTAGTCAAGGTGGTAACTAAGACGCGGTAGCCCTGCTCAACCGTTTTCCGGATTTCCCGCTCCACGTCTTTGACTTGGCCTTCGGCCGGCTTGACCGTGATCGGAGGATCCACGAGACCGGTCGGCCGAATAATCTGCTCAACGATCTGACCCGAGTGTTCCCGTTCATATTCGCTCGGCGTGGCGGAAATATAAATCACGTGATTTAAATATTTTTCAAATTCAGTAAAGGTCAATGGCCGATTGTCGTACGCCGAGGGCAAGCGAAAACCGTGCTCAATCAAATTGTCCTTGCGGCTGCGGTCGCCGCCGTACATACCCTGGACCTGCGGCAGCGATACATGGCTCTCGTCAATTAAGAGCAGCCAGTCACCCTTAGCTTTGAAATAATCAATCAGGGTATAGGGCTGCTCGCCCGGACGCCGGCCGTCAAAGTGCCGCGAGTAGTTCTCAATCCCCTTGCAGTGTCCCAGCTGCTCTATCATTTCCAGGTCATAATTCGTCCGCTTCTCAAGGCGATAGGCTTTAATGTCATCGAGCTGGGGCAGCCGTTCTTGTAATTCAGCCCGAATGGTTTTCAGAGCTTTCTGAGTGCTGCCGGCGTCAAACACGAAATGCCGCGCCGGGAAAATGTAGACGTCACTGATGTCTCCGGTCTTGTTGAACGTGATGGGATGCAGCTCGCTGATCTTGGCGATTTTCTTTTCATCAAACTCGATTCGCAGCACCGTGGTACCCGCGCCCTCAATCAGCTCCACCGTACTGCCACGCAAACGAAAATTCCCCGGATGCAGCTCTAGGTCCGAGTTCTCATACTGGATGTCTACGAGTTTTGAGACAAATTCTTCCGGGGAAATTTTACTGCCCACTTTGATTTCCACGGCGCTGGATTTAAAATTATCCGGCTTGCCCAGGCCGTAAATGCAAGAAACGGACGAGACAACAATCACGTCATCACGGCTCATCAAGGCCGCCGTGGCCTCAAGCCGCAGCTGCTCAATCTTCTCATTGATCTTCATGTCCTTCTCAATGTACGTGTCAGTGATCGGCAAATAGCTCTCCGGCTGGTAGTAGTCGTAATACGAAACAAAATAACATACCTTGTTCTCGGGAAAAAATTCCCGGAACTCATTGTACAGCTGCGCCGCCAGTGTCTTGTTGTGCGACAAAACCAACGTCGGCTTGTTCAGTCTGGCAATGACATTGGCCGCGGTAAAAGTCTTGCCTGACCCGGTCACGCCGAGGAGCGTCTGCTGCGGATATTTGGCAAAACCGCCCGTTAAGGCCGTAATGGCCTCGGGTTGATCGCCGGCCGGCTGGAATGGGGAAACGACTTTAAATAACATATTGTTACATTGTCACATGGCTACATTGTTAAATACCTCACACAACAGTGCGACAATTTGGCAATGTGGCAATTTAACAAGATTTTTAATGCAAAACTGACAGCGGTATTTTTTGCTATACCCCTGCTTAGGCCCAAATGGGACTTAGATTGTACGACCATTCTATATCAAGTACCGAGAAAAAGCAAAAAAATTTAATCTGGCAGGCGCTATGATTTGGCTCAACCCCACCCTGTCCCTCCCCTTACTCCGCAAGGGGAGGAGACGGGACCTACCACCTGAGTCGGAAGAGCACGTCTCCTCCTCTTGCAAGGTCCCCGCATAATGCGGGGCCGAAGTAAGGGGAGGGACAGGGTGGGGTTGAGCTTAATCAGCGCTATGGATAATTTTAATAAAAAAATTTATCTAAAAAACCGCCCTCGTTTCCGGAGCGGCCTATTGGTTAAACCTTATAAACAACTATTCAATACCAAGCAACTTACGCCGCCTTCTAATTAAACTCAACAATTTTATTTCTTCGTCGCCTCCCCCACTCTTAAATTGAAGCCGTTTAGCGTCAACCTGTTGCTGTAATACCTGAATCTGCCGATCTAATGCGGCCAATTCAGTGCGTTTTGCTTCACCCTCGGCATCCGCCGCGTGACCGCCGGAACCTTTGTAACCGCCTTCAAATTGATTCATATAATTATACTATAACGCTTCTCCTAATTTATAGCCAGCCAGCCTACACCCGCCGGATGTCCGAGCTCTCATCATATTCTACCGGACACTCGGCCCCACCGATCTTGCCCTCCTTAATCAGTTTCTTGATCAGCGCCGTGGCTTCAACGGCATTATCCACGAGGTAGTAAATCTTAAGATCATCAGGGCTGATCGTCTTGTATTCTTTGAGTAAATCATTGGCAAACCAACGCAACAGCGGCGTCCAAAATGCCTTGTTCACCAAGATGATCGGCACCCGGCAGATTTTCTTGGTCTGGACCAAGGTCATTAATTCCAGCAGCTCATCGAGCGTGCCATAGCCGCCGGGAAAATAGACGTACACTTCAGACGCGTACGTCAGCATGACTTTACGGGTAAAGAAATAATGAAACGGCTGACCGTGCTTAACATACTTGTTCATCCGCTGCTCGCGGGGCAGCTGGATATTGAGCCCAATAGACTCGCCGCCGGCTTCGGTCGCGCCCTGGTTGGCCGCCTCCATCACGCCCGGGCCGCCACCAGTGATGACCGCGAAGCCCATGGTGGCGCACTCGGCCGCCAGCTTCCGCGCTTCTTCATACACATGGTGCCCCTCGTCATGTCGGGCCGAACCGAAAAACGTAACCGCCGCGTCATAACGCTTGAGGAACTCAAATCCGGCCACAAACTCGCTGATAATCTTGAACACCCGCCAGGACAGTCCTAGTCCCTGCTTGTCGGCCAAGACGTCGCTGATGCGCGGCCGGAATTTCTTAACTAAATTTTTGTTCTGACTCGCCATATCAAAATTTTATCCAGCACCTTCCTGTCGGGGTAGTGCACGCCACAGAAATACTCTCTCAGCCATTCATCCAGCACCTTCCAGAATACCCCGTCAGCTTGCTGCGGGATATTCTGGAAGGTGCTGGATTATACTATTACCAGTATAGCAAAAAAAATAAAAACCCGCTATAAACGGATATTCTAAACGGATATTCTATCGGCTGAATGAAAATGGAGGGGCACCTCGCCCAACCAGATGACCCCGGAAGTGTCTACCCGGGAATTTGGAGTCCTACTAGGAGACACTTTTTTATCATCGTGGTTGGGCGAGGGCTTTCGTGTCGTGTGAACGACCGCGGGAGGGAGGGCTCGAAGGGTCCCTCTGATTCATGGTGAGCCCGATGAATCCGGGCCTAGACGGCGTCTCATCGCCATTGCTCGCTTCGTTTCTGCGCTCCCAGGGCTTTTGGGCAACGCCCACTCTATTGCGCCCCGAATGGAGAAACGGTGCTGCCATGGTGTCAGAGAATGTCGTCACTGGCCCGAATAGGCAATACAGGCATCCTGTTTGAGGACCAGGTCCTTCGAGACCACACCCTCCGCGGTCTGGGATTTTGTTATCTTAGAATAATTACGCCTGAATAGTCAAGGGGGCCAAGAAACAGGGGGGCCAAGAAACAAAGAAGCAAATAAGCAACGAAACAATACTTACCGATTGATTCTTTGTTTCTTGAAATCTTTGTTAAATGAAAGCCACCGGCGCGAACGCCGGTGGATTGAATCTCGCATGCATGTTAGGCGACAGAGAGCAGCGCCTTCGCCACCGTTGACCCGAGAGGGTCCCGGTAGTCATAGCACAGCTCGAGCAGTGCCTCCAGACACTGTTTGCTGTCAGCGCTAGTGTGCATCTTCTGGAGAATGGCGCCGGCGCAGTCCCGCAGGATCGGATGCTTGATCCTGTTTTGCCAGTACTCAAAGTCGGCATCCGTGACGCTGATGAAATGCCGCGTCAGCGGAGTCACCCACGAAGTGTAGTGCTCCAGTTTGTATCCACTGCAGAGCTTGAGCCACTCGTCGAGGGACGAGACACTCGCGAGCAGCCGACACTGCGCCAGCTCGATCAAGGCGGATGACCGCTGCCACCAGCCGTAGGTCTGCAGCCAATCACGCGCCGTAGTGATGGCTCCCTTAATCCTCTCCATGATGACGGGCTCGTAGGAGCTCTCGGGAATGGTGCGGCACCAAATCCGCAGCAGCTCCGGCAGTTCCGCGGAGGGATCACGAGCGATCTGCTCAAACAGAACTGTAGACAGCAGGTCGTCATCCCCGAGCATCCGAGTGTACCCGTCATCCCAATTCCCATCAGGCTCTGCGTCAGAGTTCTGTGCCAGACGCAGGAGCGTCCGCCAGTCGGTCTGTTGGTACGCCTGCTCAATCAGCCGCAGGACTTCCGGCGAACGATCCTTGGGCTCAGTACGCCCCAGAATCCAATGCCAGTCTCCCAACGTGCCAGTCTCGGCCAGTTTGGCCAAAACGGCCTGTTGTTGCCACTCGCTGAGCGGCAACTCTGTCAAGACCTTCCACTGCTCATTGAAGTCATGCGCGGTGGAGATGGCGTTATGGAAAAACGCCTCCGCCAGCGCTGCCGAATCGGCGTCATGACCTGCCTTCATCCTCTCCCATTGCTCCAGCCAGTCGGCGGAGTGAGTGGATTGAGTAGTCACCCATTTTTTGAGAACTCCCGCCAAATCCGCGGGGAAGCCCTGCTGCCGATAGGTGCTGACCAGCATGCTGAATTCGTGATAGGATACCTCATCCGACCAACCCAGCAGCGCTGCCACGACTGTTGCCCGTCGCTCTGTTCCTGGACGACAGTATTGGTACTGCACCTGCAAACGTTTCACGGTCACGGGCATCGCGGCGAGCCGCTCATACCCGAGGTCACACAAATCGTCATCCTGCCATCCCTCCCAATACTCCAGCTCAAACGGATAGGTTGCTGTTTTGATTGCAACCTCCTGGAGTCGCGAAAGAGCGGGATCCTTTCCCTGCCAGTAGTCGAAAAGGTTCTTGATTTTTTCTTTCTCTGGCGGCAACCGACGGAGATACTGCCCCAGGAGCTCAAACAGCGCCGCAGTCACTTCTTCGGGAAGATTGTGCTTGGCGTAGCCGTATGCGTCGCACACACCTTCCCACGTGACGTTGTCGGGCAACGCCAGACCATTCATCACACATCGGATGATATCTACGATCGCCTTGGACGACATGACTTGACCTCCTGTTGTTTTATCTCAATGGATAATTGAAAGCTTACAATAATCATAAATTGTCAAAAAAAATGTACGCGTCCAGGGGTGGGTCTGGTAGAGACGCAATGCATTGCGTCTCTACAACAAATACCCACAATACCCAAAAATCGCCCGATCGGGCGACTTTTGAAATAAATCCAGCACCTTTCAGAATACCCCGCAGCAAACTGACGGGGTATTCTGAAAGGTGCTGGATAAAGATGAATGCTACCACCAATTCAATCTTTGAACTTATTGTACATCGGGTAAATCGCTCGGCCGAGGCGCCACCCAATAGGTTACTAGCAAACCACCCAGGTAGACACCCAGCGCCGCAAAGAAAAAATATTTACAGAGAACCGTATTGCCGGTCGTCAAAACAACGTACCGAGAATCCAAGCAAGCCTTGGCCAGCACCAAGCTAACCGACGCGGCAATCGGCACCAGCAATCCGAGCAGACTAACCAGCCACCGGCGCCGAGCATCAAACAGCCGCCAGAACCAAAAATAGCCATACCCCAGCGAGACTATCAGCACCAGCAACAGTAATAGTTTAATACCGCGGCAGGCAACACAGGTCGGCCCAGCAGGAATAACCGGCGTCACCACCGGCTCCTCTGCAGCCTCTTGCCCCAGCACCTGCACTGCGGGCGTCGGCGGAGTATAGTAAACAATCGTCGGAGGAAATACTGTCTGTTCTCCAGTCACCCCTGACTCAAACGATCCATTCACCGGTACCACTGATGGCTCCACACCCTGCCCCGTATTACGCGAAGCGCTCGGCAGGATATCCGGCGACGGAGCCATCGGTTCAGCTGGCGCGGGCGCAATCAGCAGCGGTATGACAATCACCTCTGCACTCGTGCTGATCGGCTCCAGACGGTTGCACTGAGCTGTCACCGTATTGGTATATAGACCGGCAGCCGCGTCAGCGGCAACAGTCACCGCATACTCCAGATGAATCGTGCCACCGGCCCGCAGACTCTCCCATTGCCAAAGCCGAATGTCTTCTCCATCATCGGCAAAACTGAAACTGTCGGGCAGGAGATCAATCACAATGACATTATTACAGGCGTCACTGCCGGTATTGGTCAGCTCCACCGTATACATCACCCGGTCGCCGGGAGCGGTACTGACCCAATCCGCTGATTTGGTAATAGCCAGCCGCGGCGCCAGATCCCGCCGCGGAATGATCTCCACCGTGCAGAGAGCGGAACAGCCGTCACCGTCAGTGGCATTGCCATCGTCACACTGTTCGCCTCCATCCAGCGATCCGTTACCGCAGAGCCCTCCTACGGCCACAGCCAAACGAACGAGCGGCTGTTGCTCCGGCCGCACCAATCCCGGCGCGCCTAATATAATAAAAAGCGCCGCGGCGACGATTAGCGCCAATGTAATACCCTTATTTTTGCTAAAAATAAGCTGATTGCCCATATATACGGGGAATAATGATGCCTCCACCTTAACAATAATGGGAATTTTTTGCAACCAAAATGTTGAATAAAAAAATAAAGAAGGGCGTCGCCGCCCTCCGATCCAAGTGCTATGAAGCACTTAGCAGGTGAATGTGGTATTCGTCTACTCGCCGCACCAGCGGCGAGCATTCTGAAACATCTGGAGCCAGGGCGAGGCTGGCAGTCCCTGCCACTCCGGCGGCAGATACGGCCACTGCCACAACTGGAACATCCGTTCCGGGTGCGGCATAACCGCCAGATGGCGGCCGTCGGCAGAACACAGCCCGGCAATACCCATCGGCGAACCGTTGGGATTGAACGGGTAGGTCTCCGTCGCCGTACCCTGGTGATCACAATACAGCAGTGGCGTGAGATGTCGCGCCGTGATGTCGGCGAGTAACGTAGGATCAGGACAGTGCAACCGTCCTTCACCGTGAGCCACCCAGACGCCCAGACGCGACCCGGCCATACCCTGCAGCATCATGGCCGGACTGGGGTCGATGCCGACCGTGACCAACCGTGACTCAAACCGGCCGGAGCGGTTATGGATAAACCGCGGCTGCTGGACATCGGGCAATCCTTTCCAGGGCACCCAACCCAACAACGCCATCAGCTGGCAACCATTGCAGACGCCGAGCGAGAACGTGTCCGGCCGGTCGTAGAACCGATCGAACATCTCCCGCAGCTGGGGATTGAAACGGATAACCCCGGCCCAGCCCTTGGCGCTGTCCAGAACGTCGGCGTAAGAGAACCCGCCGACAAAGACAACACCGCGGAACTGATCCAGTGTCACCCGCCTCGCCAAGAGGTCAGTCATGGTCAGGTCCCAAGTCTCAAAACCTGCCAGATGGAACGCGGCGGCCATTTCCCGATCACCATTACTGCCTTCCTCACGGATAACCGCGACTCTGGGCTGATTGCCCTGAAGCCACAATGGCAGAGTCGGCTCCGGCGTGAAGGTTAATTGATATGACGGAGGCTGACCGCAATGCTGCGACTGTTGAGCCGCCAGCTCCTCACCGATATTTTCAGCTTCCAGCCGATCGCTGGTTTTCCGCCACCGGCGCAGTAATTCAGACAAACTCTCGTAGAGCACAGTCTCTCCCTCAAAAGTGACGAACAATCGTGGCGCCGCTACGGTGTGACCGATTGACGTCAGCGCTACGTTGTAAACCAAGGCCAACGATTGAACCTCGGCATAGTCCGTTTCCGCCATCTGCAGCACCAGCTGCGGCTCCTCATTGAACAGCTGGGCGAATACGCCCTGCTGCCCAGAGAGCTGCAGGCTGCAGCCACGCTGCCCCGCCATGACCATCTCCGCCACAGCGGTAATGAGGCCGCCATCACTGACATCATGACAGGCTAGCAACAGATTGCGACGGATCAATTCTTGGACGAACTGAAAGCTCTGGGCCAGCAGCAGCGGATTGTCTACGTCGGGCGCGTCATCGCCCAGTTGCCCGAGCGCTTGCGCCAGAGCCGTACCGCCGAGCCGCTGTTTACCGGGTGACACTTCCAAGAGCGCCAACCGACTGTCGCCCGGCTTAAGGTCCGGCGTCACCACCTGCCTGATATCCGCTACCGTCACGTAGGCGGACACCACCACTTGGCCCAGACACTTGACGAGCGTACCGTCATCCAGCCTGGCCGCCATGGACAGACTGTCCTTGCCGCCGTCAGCCGCCATGCCGATCTGCTTCATCAGTGTCGTCAGCGCCTCGGCCGCTTGCCAGAGACGGTCAGCCTCACCGGGGAATTTCGCCGGCCACATCCAGTTGACCGACGCTTTGATGTCACGGATGCCGGAAATGAGCGCTCCGGCCAAGTTAAGCAAAGCTTCCGCCACGGCCATACGGCCGCCCGCTGCCGGAGAAATCAACCCTTTGACCGGCTGTTCGCCGATCGCCGTGGCCATCCCCGTCAGACCGAAGTGACTAGCCGCCAACACGGCGCTATCCGCCACCGGCAAACCAAGAGGACCACAGGCTTGCGCCCGCGCCACTAGTCCGCCGACCGAGTGGTCAACCTGATGCGTCAACCACTCTTTGGAACCGACTGCCACGAGCTGCCAGACCGAACGCAACGCCTCACGTACCGTCAAGTCAGGAGGAATCCGCAGCGGCTCCAACCGCAGCGGCCTAGTCTCGTCCTTAAACGTTTTT
This sequence comes from Candidatus Falkowiibacteriota bacterium, assembly GCA_016218485.1. Classification (GTDB taxonomy): domain Bacteria; phylum Patescibacteriota; class Patescibacteriia; order JACRDY01; family JACRDY01; genus JACRDY01. The sequence goes on along the minus strand of JACRDY010000059.1, from coordinate 36,899 downwards.
TGCGGCGTCTGCGTCAAGGCTTGCCGCAAATCAAGATTCACCGGCGTTGTTTCGGTCTGCGAGTCATAGACTACCACCCGACCGTCACCGGTGACCTCACCGAGTACTTCACAGGAAACTTTCTCACGCTCGCAAATCGCCTGAAAGAGAGCGAGATTTTTGGGGTCAATCAGCAAGCCGTATCGCTCCTGATATTCCGCACCCCAGATCTCCAATACCGACAGCGTCTGATCGCCGAGCTTGATCTGACGAATGTCAATCCGGCCACCGGCCGGTTCCATCAGCTCGGTCAGCACGTTGCAGGGACCACCGGCCCCTTGATCGTGAATGTTCAAAATGGGATTGTCTATACCCATCTCAACACAGGCGCGAATGAGGCGCCAGACGCACTGTTTCGTTTCCGGGTCACCGCGCTGTACCGCGTTGAAGTCTAGATCCGCGCGATTGTCCCCCTGCGTCATGCTGGAAGCCGACCCGCCGCCGAGTCCGATCCGGAAAGCCCGACCGCCAATGCCGATGATCAGCATACCCGGAGCCGGAGGCGCCTTCTTCGTCTGTTGATCAGGCAACCAACCCAGGCCACCGGTAAACATCGTGGGCTTGAAGGCTCCGCGACGTTCACCGTCAGGAAAAAAGAGACCAAACGTCCGCGCAAACCCTCCGACATTAGGCTCACCGTACTTGTTGCCGTAGTCAAAGGCGCCTCTGGGCATTCCCATCTGCTGCTCCAAGGGTGAAGCAAGTGTCGTGGGATGCGCCACGTCATGATCCGGCTCACCGGGAATACGATACCCCGGCAGATGCAGATTGTCGGTAATGAACCCGGCCGTACTGGCGCAGCTAAAAGCGCCCCGACCCGTGGCGTGGTTATCACGCAGACGTCCGCCGGTACCGGTTTCGGCGCCGGGAACCGGCGCCACGCCGGACGGGAAGTTGTGCGTCTCGGCTGTGAGCACCGCGTGTAACCACCACGACAACAACTGCATCGCTGAAGGCTGCCCGGCATGTCGCGGTAATAGTGTATCCACCGCCGCCAGCGCCCGAATGGCGCTAGAGTTATCGCTAAAGGCGATAACGCTATTACCCGAATTGGCCTGCCAGGTTGAACGAATCAGATCCAAGAGTGTCCCGGGCTTCTCCTGCCCGTTGATGATGTGCCGCCCCTTGAAGAACCAATGGCGGCAGTGTTCGCTGTTCATCTGCGCCAGTTGGAACAGTTCCACGTCGGTGGGATCGCGTCCCATCAATTCAACAAACAGGTAGTGGTAGTATTCCACGTCCTGCTCGTCAAATCCCAGACCCAGCTCCTGGCTGATCTGTCGCAGAGCGGCGCGCCCGTGCTCCAGCACGTGAATGATCCGCACCGACTGCGGCTGCAGGTCAATCACCAAGCTGTCCAGCGGCTGCCGGTAGACCATCTCGGTCATCCGGTCATGGTGCCCTCCTACGAAAGCCGTCACGTCCACCGCCGCCGGCAATAGATACCGCCGGGAACGTTCCAAGCGGATCACCTGGTGCAGTCCGCAATTGTGGCAGATAGCCACCGCGTTACTGGACCAGGGAGTCTCAAAGTTGAGCCGCGGACCAATCTCCACGATCCGCCCCGGCCCCTCAAACTCGCCTGTCAGGAGCGACTGCTCGCCAAACTCTCCGGGAGCAAAGGTCTCCGCCAACAGCCAACGCAGCGCTTCTTCCTGCGCCGCCGTCAGTACCGCGGACAGCGCCACATAAAAACACCACTCAAATCCCGCTCGCTCACGTCGGTAGAATCGCCGTATCATGCTGCCTCCTTCTTTCGCTGTCTGGTGAATTGGTGACAGGTCGTTTGACCTGAATACGGTTTCTTCTGCTGTAGCCTAAAAACGGCTGATATCAAAGATCGCCCTCCACAGGTATCTAACCAATTTTACGGGGTAAAGTCAACCAAAAAGGCAACCAAAAAGGCGTCGCCGCCCTCCGATCCAAGTGTTATAAAAAACCGGGCCAACGGCAATTTTCCCAGAAAAAATACTTTAACCGACTCTCTGACGACGATGGCGAAAAATAAACAGTACCACCAAAAGAACCAGCAAACCGACAATAGCCAGATCAAAATCGTGCAGCCACTGCCGTACCGCCGACCAGTTGTCCCCCATCTTGACTCCCAGAGCGGCAAACAGCAGACTCCAGGGCAGACTGCCCAGGGTGGTGTAAAAAGCGAACTTTTTTAGATTCATCTGCGCCAGACCGGCCGGAAAAGAAATATAGGTGCGCACCACCGGCAACAGCCGGCCGAAAAACACCACCACATCGCCATAGCGGCCAAACCAGCGCTCCGCCAAATCCAAGTCTCGATGTGACAAGAGAATATACTTGCCGTAGCGCTCAATCAGCGGACGGCCGCCCCGCCAGCCAATCCAGTAGGCCAAGAGCGACCCGGCCAAATTGCCCAGCGCGCCCATGGCGACCACCAACCAGAACGATAATCGACCGGTCGTGACCAAAAAACCGGCAAACGGCATGATGATTTCCGAGGGAATAGGCAAACCGCAGCTCTCCAGCGCCATCAGCACAAAAACGCCGGGATGCCCCAGCCAGGAAATAACGGCGATAATAATCTGCGCCAGCCAGTCAATGATAACGGCGATCATAAATTACCTACAGTATACCGTATTTAGTATCTGGTATCTAGTATCTGGTATCTGGTATCTGGTATCTGGGAAAATCACCTAGATTATGAGACACCTCCTCTACTTACCTTGCTTATTTTGCTAAAGTCTGATATATTTTGCTCGTCTGATTTAAGGCTACGCTGCTCGTCAGCGCTTTTTCATAGACGGCATCTAAAGTTGAATATCTAAAATTAACTTACAGCAGTGACTTTTCCCTAGATACCAGATACTAGATACTAGATACTCAATATGAAAACTGACATCCGTAACATCGCCATTATCGCTCACGTTGACCACCCCGCACCTTCCATTCCGCCAAGGAGTTTTAAACAAGGTATGTTTGGTAAAGCGGCTGGCGCCTTCCGTTTTAGGTAAAAATATATGTTGTATCGCCGAAGGTGCCGGGCGAGACTCAGAAATGTAATATAAGGAGCTATGAAAACTGACATCCGTAATATCGCCATTATCGCTCACGTTGACCACGGCAAGACCACGCTGGTGGATGCTTTGCTGACCCAATCTGATACCAAATTACACAAGGACGCCGGTTCGGAACTGATCATGGACTCCAACGAGCTGGAGCGCGAGCGCGGTATTACTATTTTTTCCAAAAACGCCGCCATCACCTGGCAGGGACACAAGATCAATATCATTGACACGCCGGGTCACGCCGACTTTGGGGGCGAAGTGGAGCGTGTCTTGAAGATGGCCGACGGCTACCTGCTGCTGGTGGATGCCAAAGAAGGCCCCATGCCGCAGACCCGCTTCGTCCTGAAAAAAGCCCTGGAGCTGGGCCACCGAGTCATCGTGGTGATTAATAAAATTGACAAACCCGACGCCCGGCCTGACTACGCGCTCAATAAAACTTTTGACCTGTTTATTGAGCTGGGCGCCAGCGACCACCTGACCGACTTCCCTATTGTTTATGCCTCGGCCAAACAAGGCCTCGCCGGACTGACCCCCACCATCGCTGATATGAAAGACATCACCCCGCTGTTTGCCACCATTCTCAAAGAAGTGCCGCCGCCGACCGGCGAGGCGGCCGCGCCCCTGCAATTCTTGGCCACTTCCATCACCGCTAATGACTTCAAAGGCCGCATCGCCACCGGTCGTGTCCACAACGGCAAACTGACCGCCGGCGAGCGCGTCAACCTGATCAACCGCCAGGGTGTCATCACTCCCTACCGCTTGAGCAGTTTGATGACCTATGTCGGGCTGGACCGGGTGGAAGTGCCGGAAGTCCTGGCCGGCGACATTGCCGCCATTGCCGGTATTCCCGAAATTGATATTGGCGAAACCGTGGCCGATATTGATAACCCCATGGCTCTGCCGACATTGCATATTGAAGAGCCGACGGTCAAAATTAACATTCTGGTCAATGATTCACCCCTGGCCGGAACGGAAGGAAAATACGTCACCTCGCGCCAGATCAATGAGCGGCTGAATAAAGAGCTGGAAACCGACATGGCGCTGCGCGTGGAGCCGCGCGGCGAAGGCGGCTGGACTGTCTCCGGCCGCGGCGAGCTACATTTGGCCATTCTCTTAGAGCGCATGCGGCGCGACGGCTATGAAGTCCAGGTCTCCCGCCCCCAGGTCATTACCAAAGAGGTGGACGGCCAGACGCTGGTGCCGTGGGAAGACGTGCATATTGAAGTGCCGGACGTCTCCAGCGGCGCGGTCATCGCCAAACTCTCAGCGCGCCACGCCCAACTGCAAAATATGCACACCGAAAACAACATCACCTTCCTCCACTTCCTCATCCCCACCTACGGCCTCTTCGGCTACAAGGGCGAATTCATGATTGACACCAAGGGTCTGGGCATCATCAATAGTATTTTTGCCGATTACCGACCTGACTCCGGCGCCTGGCCGGAGCGCGATCGCGGCAGCCTGGTGGCGCACGAATCAGGCACCACCGCGCTCTACAGCCTGCTTAACGCCCAACAGCGCGGCCGCCTGTTCTTCGGACCCGGCGTGGTCGTCTACCAAGGCCAAGTTGTCGGCCAGCACGCCAGAGAAAAAGATCTGGTGGTCAATGTCTGTAAAGGCAAACAGCTGACCAATATGCGCTCCAAGGGTGAAGGCTCTGACGAGCACTTTGACGCGCCAAAAATCATGGAACTGGAAGATGCTCTGGAGTATATCGGCGACGATGAGCTGGTGGAAATCACCCCCCAGAGCATCCGCCTCCGCAAAAAAATCCTCAACGCCGCGGACGAACGGCGCAAGACTATGGGCCAGCGGCAGTAACTTTTATTTTGAAAATAAAAAAATCGCCTTGAGCATAAGCCGAGGGGCGGTTTTTATTTACCTTCTTACAATCAACCACCATCAACCATCCAACAAAATAAGTCCGGTGGGGTTCGGGGTGGCAACTGCCCCGAGCGACGCGAGGGAGCAGACAGGGTACTGGAGTGGCTACCGGCGGGTGGGCGCGGAGCGGGTGGAAGTGGGCGGGTCTCCCCCTGCCCCGCATTGTGCGGGGGAAGCTTACGGGGGCGGCCTTCGGCCCTGAGGGGCTCAAGCCCTGATGGGTGGGGGTGGGAGTTGGTTACCCGCCTGCCAAAGCTACCCGCCAATATCTGCGAAGTTGTGGCGGGCAGGCAGAAAGTAACGAGCCCCCGCGGAGGGGTAGCACCCAAACGGTGGAACTAGATATAACGGTGGGAGTGAGAGCAATAAAAACCCCACCCTGTCCCTCCCCTTACTTCGGTCACCTTCGGTGAACCTCGCAAGGGGAGGAGACGTGCTGCCCCGCTTCGGAGGAGATTAAAAAACTCCGGCAACCTCCACCCTTGCCTCGCCCCGCACCCCGCACAATGCGGGGCGGGGCAGGCTGACCTCTCTGATGGATTGGAGAGGAACGGGCTACGTGCTCCTCTTTTATTAAACAAAAAAAACGCCCTGAGCGTAAGCTGAAGGGCGATTTTTTGTTTTAGAGTAAGAGAAGGTTAAATCACCACCTGCGGCTGCCAGCCATACTTGGCGGGATCGAAACCGCTGCCGCAGATCGTCTCTAAAAGCGCCGTCAGGATCTGGTACGGATCCAGATTTGCCGCCGGCCGGCGGTCTTCCAGGTAGCCGCGTTGCTGCTTAGCGGTCGCCGCCGGAATGCGGATGGAAGCGCCGCGATCCGACACGCCAAAGCGGAACTCACGGATACCGCACGTCTCGTGCTTGCCGGTCAGACGCTTGTCATTGTCCGCGCCATAAATAGCGATATGTTGCTTATGGAATTGGCCTAATTTCTGACAAGCCGCTTCAATGGCCTGCAGGCCTCCTGCTTCACGCATGGCTTTGGTGGAAAAATTGGTGTGTCCGCCGGCGCCATTCCAGTCGCCCGGCATGGGTTTGGGATCCAGCTTAACATGGAACTGATGATTTTCGCCCAGACGGTAGATGAGCCAGCGCGACAGCCACAGTTGGTCAGCCAATTCTAGCGGCGGCAACGCGCCGACCTGAAATTCCCACTGACCGGGCATGACTTCGGCATTCACCCCAGACAGAGCAATGCCAGCGGCTAAACAGGCCTTCATGTGATCTTCAACCAAAACACGGCCGTAAACTTCGTCAGCGCCGACGCCGCAGTAGTAGCGGCCCTGCGGGTGCGGAAACCCACGCTCCGGCCAGCCGACCGGACGATCTTGGTAGTACAACGTGTACTCCTGCTCAATGCCGGCCAGCGGCTCGGCGACGGCGTACTGTTCAGTTACCTTTCGTAAAACCGTCCGAGTGTTACTCGGATGCGGCGTACCGTCAGGGTTCAGCACCTCACTCATAACCAAAATATGTGGTAACCCGCGCACCGGATCAGGCAAAAAATAAACCGGCTGCAGCAGGCAGTCGGAAAAATGACCCTCGGCCTGCTCGGTGCTGGAGCCGTCAAAACCCCACAGCGGGATATCCGACAGCTGCCCAATGGGCCCGTCAATCACTTTGGTTTTTGAGCGCAGCTTGGCGGTTGGCGTCCGGCCATCCATCCAGACATACTCGGCCATGACTTTCGTCGTTGGCATATACTCTTATGTTAATTATTATATGTCGCCCCCCTCCGGTGATGCGGGCAGTATAGCATAGTGTTGAATAAAAATAAAAAAGTCCTGTCAACGGACAGAAATCATCCTCTAGTACGACGCTATATCAAAAAACCGCCCTTCGGCGATTTCTTGGTTTGCCCTTTCGAGCCAAATATTCAATCCATCCACCTACGTCCGCCGCGGCGGACTTCGGCGGACAGGTTCGGGTCTCCGCTATAGGTCACCCTATAACATCTCTCGAACAGCTCATCGGTTGGTGACCCCACCGGGAGTCGAACCCGGGTTACCAGGTTGAAAACCTGATGTCCTAACCGTTAGACGATGGGGCCAAGTTTAATTACGAATTACGAATTAATAACAGGAGTTACGCACTTTTAATAAAAATTGGCTAAAATTAGCTGTTAATAATTTTTATTGTTACTCTAAAATTAGCTGAAAATTTTAGAAGTGCGTAACTCCTGTTAATAATTACGAATTAAAAATCACTCATTCGTAATTCGTAATTCGTAATTATTGCAACCACTTCCCTTCCTGCCGGCACAGCAGTTCAGCGGCGCGCAATGGTTCGGCCATCAGCTCTTTGACGATCCGCTCCATCCGCATACCCTGCGAACCTTTAACTAAGATCAAATCGCCCTGCTCCACCCGATCCTGCAGGAATTTACCAGCTTCCCGGGAATTGTCAAATGAGTAGATGCGATCCGGCGACATACCGGCGCCGCGCGCGGCGTTGGCGGTACTCTGCGACTTCTCGCCAACCGTCACCAGGTAATCAATGCGGAGCTCGGCCACTTTGCGCCCCACTTCCAGATGCGCTTTCTCGGTGTAGCCGCCCAGTTCCAGCATATCGCCAAGGACCGCGAACTTGTGCCGACCCGTGGGCAGCTGTATCTCGTGGAGCACATCCAGCGCGGCCAGCGCCGGAATCGGCGAAGAATTGTAGGTGTCGTCAATGATCAGCGTGTATTTGATGCCGTCAATCAGGTTCATTCTGCCCTTGGGCGGACGATACTGTTTGAGATTTTCGGAAATACGCACCAGGTTGATGCCACACGCCACACCCACGGCAATGGCGGCCAGCGCGGCGTTGACCGAATGGCGCCCCACCACGGACGGCAGGAATACCGGCACGGTGCTGCCGCCGTATGACACTTTGAAACTCAAACCCCGGATAGCCTCCACGCCATCTTTGAGCGACAGGTCTTGACCAGACACCCGCTCTTCGTAGGCGCGCAGACTGGCGTGCTCGGAAAAGCCATAGGTGATGACTTTGGCTTTCAGCCCCTCGGCCATGGCCCGCACCAGCTCATCATCGGCATTGAGCACGGCCGTGCCCTCTCTGCCCAAACTTTTGACCAGGGTGTTCTTTTCCTTGGCGATATGTTCAAGGTGCTGGAAAAATTCAATGTGCACCGGCGCCACGCCCGTCACCACTCCGACAGTGCAGGGAACGAAATCGGTCAGGTACTTGATGTCGCCGGGCCGATCCGCCCCCATTTCCAGGATCAAAATCTCCGGATAATTCACGGAGCGCAGCAGCCACAGCTTGGCGGCGCGCACCATGACCATCAGCCAAGAGAAGGGGTTGCGCCCGCCGGTTTCCAGACCGAGGACAGTCAGAGGCAGGCCCAGCTCGTTATTGTAATTCTTCTCGGTCTTGCGCACGCGGAACTCGCTGGACAGGACGGTGAAGATGGCTTCCTTGGCGGACGTCTTACCAATACTGCCGGTCACGCCAACAACGTCCGGCTGGTATTTCTGCAATACATTCCGAGCAAAGAAACGGAGAATTTTGGCGATAACAGCGCGCATAGAGTTTGGGCAGTGTAGCAGATGAATGAGGAAAAATCAAGATGGGCGGGACAGATGGGAAAATACATTGCTCCATTGCCAAATTGCTAAATTGTCACATTGCTATACTGTTATATTGTTTGGTGGGGTATTTAACAGTATAACCATATAGCAATATAACAGAATGACCATTTGGCAATTTGGCAATGTAGCAATGTAACAATTTACTTAACCTCATCCGGCCGAATCTGGTAGTAGTTGAGAATAAACTTGGCGATCTGCCCCCAGGCGGGCGTGGCGGTACTCTCGGCAAAGCGCGCGGCGGTGGGGTGATCCAAGCGCACCAGCATGACGAACTGCGGATCGCTGACCGGCCCAAAGCCGACAAAGGTGTGCATAGTCCGGCTGCCGTAGACGCCACTGCCGGGTTCAGCCACCTGCGCCGTACCGGTCTTGCCGGCGATGTAGTAGCCGGGCACTTTGGCGCGCTGACCGTAGCCGGCCTCCACCACCTGCACCATCATGCCAGAGATCAAAGTGGCAGTGCGCTCACTGACGACCCGGCGGATCTCCTGTGGCACGGCGCGGTATTCACTGCCCAGCGCGTCAACAGTTCGTTCCACGATGTACGGTTTCATTAACGTACCGCCGTTGGCAATCGCCGCGTAGGCATTGACCATCTGCAGCGGCGTCACCGTGATGCCCTGACCGAACGAGGCGGTGGCGGCGTAGATTTCTTTATTCTTCTTGAGCGGGGTAATGTTCCCGGCCGCCTCGCTATCCAGCTGAATACCGGTCAGCTCGCCGAAACCGAAATTGCGCACGTAGTCGGCGAACTTGGCCGGCCCGATTTGGCGCATGCCGAAGATGGCGCCGGTGTTGAGCGACAGTTTGAGCACATCCACCATGCTAACCATGCCGTGGCCTTTAAGGTCAGAATTCTTGATACTGTAACCGTCAATCTTGACCTCGCCGGTATCTTCGTAAGTGGTCTCGGGGGTGATTTTCCCCTCTTCCAGCGCCGCCGCCAGTGTCAGCGGCTTAAAAACACTGCCCGGCTCATAGGCGTCAAAGATCGCCGGAATGGTGTAGGAGCGGATATTCTCCACCGCGCTGTAGTCATTAGGATCGTAGTCGGGGTTATTGCACAGAGCGAGAACTGCGCCGGTGCGCGGATTGGTCACGATGACCGCGCCGCCATCGGCGTCGTACTTGGTGACGGCGTCGCCCAACGTCTGACAGGCAAAAGCTTGAATGGAATTATCAATAGTCAGATACAGGTCAGTGCCGTTGAGCGCCTCTTTAAAGTTCTGCTCGCCGACGCCGATCAGCCGGCCGGTAGCATCGCGCTCGGAGCGCAAAAACCCCTTTTCTCCGCTCAACTCTTTATTGAAATAGCCTTCCAGGCCGTACTGACCGACGAGCGTATCATTGACCCAGCCGACAAAACCGAGAATATTGCTGCCGATATTTTTGTCCGGATAATAGCGCAGTGTTTCCTCTTCCCACTTGATGCCGGGCAGCGCCAGCGCGGACAAGGCCGCGATCTTATCTTCCGTCACCCGATGTACCAACGGCTCGTAGGGATCATTGGGTTTGGACAGCTGTTCAATAATGCGCGCCAGCACGTCCGGCGGCAAATCCAAAACAGCATTCAGCTGCTCGGCGGTCTTGCCCGCGTCCTCGACGGCAAAGGTTTGGCCGTAGATAAGATAAAACCGCTGGTTATTGGCCACCGGAAAGTACTTATTTTCCGCGCCTTCAGCCAGCCGCGTGTTTTGCGTATAGATAATGCCCCGGTCCGGCAATACTTCCTGGTAAATATCATGCTGCAGCGCCGCCAAATTCTGATAGTCACTATGGCGCACTACCTGCAGCCAGAATAGCCGAACGATCACAATGGCGGTCAAGACCACGATCACCCACCACAAAAACCGCACACGCCAAGAGTGCAGCGAGTAGTCGGGCTTGCGAGTGGTGAAGTGTCTCTGCATTGGTCTTATTTTAGCAAACTTTGGGTAACAAAAAAAGCGACGTACCGCGTCTACCCGCCCCCAACCAGCAATAAAATCTACAATTCTTAATTCGTAATTCGTAATTAATTTATTCTCCCCCAAACATACTGCTTTTCAGCTCATCCCAATCATCCGTGGCCTCATTCCACTGGTAGACGGTCAATTTGTGGCTAAATTCATCTTCAGAATAAATATACTCCACGCTCGCCTCGGCGCCAATCCGGCGCGAGGTATTGGTTTTCTTGTCCAAGACGACCGGCCGGGTGATGAACTCCAGCTTAATTTTACCCATCGGCCCCATGAACACCAATGACTCAAAACTGCCGGGCATGTCATCAAACTCGCCCGCGTCCTCTTCCAGCACCTTCAGCGCCGGGTTATCCTTGACTTGGCCTTTAATTGTTTGCCAGCGTTCTGGAGACATAGATTAAGTTCAAAGTTCAAAATCAAAAGTTCAAATCAAGTTCAAAGTTTAAATGCCTAATAGTCGCACCTTTTGAACTTTGTCATTTGGCATTGATTTGTCATTTGGATTTTGAACTTTGAACTTTCAACTAAAAGTAACTTCCCACCTTCTCACTGCTCACCAGCCGGTGCTGGTAGACATCGGCGGAAATCAGTCCGTTGTTGTAGAGATTTTTGAGCGCCGCGCTCATCGTCATCATGCCATCATTACGGCCGGTCTGGATGACCGAGGGAATCTGGGCGATCTTATTCTGCCTGATGAGGTTGGCGATGGCGGGCGTATTGATCATAATTTCCCGCGCCACCGTCACCTTGTCTTCCACGGTCGGCACCAGCTGCTGCGTCACGACCGCCTTCAAAGCCGAACCAAGCTGGATCAGGATCTGGCGCTGCCGCTCGGAGTCAAACGAATCAATGATCCGCTCCACGGTCTCGGCCGCCGAATTGGTGTGCAGGGTGGAAAAAACCAAGTGCCCGGTCTCGGCCGCGGTCAGGGCGGCGGCGATGGTCTCCGGGTCGCGCATTTCGCCAATCAGGATGACGTTAGGATCCTGGCGCAGGACATACTTCAGCCCGGCGTGGAAAGTTTTGGTGTCGCGGCCGACTTCGCGCTGCTCCACGATACTCTGCTGCTTGGGGTAAATGAACTCAATCGGATCTTCCAGGGTAATGATGTGCGACCGCCGCTCGGTATTGATAATATTGAGCATGCTGGCAATGGTGGTGGATTTACCGCTGCCGGTCGGTCCGGTGACGAGGATGAACCCCTGGTTGAGGTGCGTCAGCTCGTAGAGCACCGGCTCCAGGTTAATCTCGGCCGGCGTGGGGATATCTTTGGGCACCAGACGCGCGGCCAGGCCGATCTGCTCCAGCTGGTAGTGCAGGTTGACGCGGAAGCGGGTGTGATCCACCTGGTAGGCGAAGTCCAGCTCCCACTCGCGCTCAAACCGCCCCACCTGCTCTTTGGTTAAGAGACCAAAAATACCCTTGGTTAATTCCGCGTTATCCAGCGCGCTCGCGCTAGCGTCTATTTCCTGCAGCTTGCCAAAAATTCTGACAGTCGGTTTGTGCCCGGCCACCAGGTGAACGTCTGAAGCGCCCTTGGTAATGGCGGTCGAGAAAAATTGGTTGATATCCATAATAGTCCTTAGTCCTTAGTCCTTAGTCCTTAGTCCTTAGTTATTAGTATTTTACCAAATTTTGAAAGAAAAGAAAACAGAATAAGTCCAGTGGAGCCGAGGCTAGAGCGTTCCTCTCCTTGGTAAGGAGGAGGACGGGCTATTACCCTCCTATGTTGCCTACCCCGTCAGAGCTAGATAAAATTCAAAAAGAAAACAGAATAAGTAACGTGGGGTTCGGGGGTAGCACGTCTCTCCCCCTTATTCATAAGGGGGAGGACAGGAGGGGGTTTGCAGTCTAATCAATGCGAAATACTTTAAACTTTTTGCGATACAGTAAACTTAACCCCACCCTGTCCCTCCCCTTACTTCGGTTGCCTGCGGCGAACCTTGTAAGAGGAGGAGACCGTCGAGCACCCCTTGGGTAGGGACCGAAGGCTCCGGCAACCTCACCTGCCCTCTCCTTGGTAAGGAGAGGAACGTATTAGTAACCTCCCTACTTCTATCATTAATGAGGTAACAACTCCAACGCAAAAAAGAAAATCGGGCCTCCCGCCGAGCGGGATTCCCGATTCATCATGTGCTTATTGTAAGTGGAGGGTGAACCCATCCACTGGCAGTCCGCTGACTGCACCCGGCGGATCCGTCTGCAGACCGATGAGACTCGCCTGGGCATACCAACCCGGATCAAACAGCGCCACTGGCTGTATCTCCGCGAACAGCTCCAGTTGACGAGATACTTCTGGCGTCAAGTACCCATCATCAGGTGGGAGTGTCATGTTCATGATTGTTGTATCCGAACTGAACGGCCCCCAATCGTCAATGGTATTACCACCGTTGAATACCACCCCCATCCGGACAAAATCCTCAGAGTGTGAGCTCTTGATCCGTACTGTCACTGATTGCAGACGTACATCGGTCTGGGCGTGATTCTGCAGTTGCCACATGGCCAGACGCTGCCAGCCATAGGTAACCGTGTCCCGGGGCGTATCCGAGGCCAGCCAGACCTGTACTGGAGTGTCCGTAGTCGCCGCAGCGCTGGCCGCCTTGCTATCCTGAGCCAACCCCTGATCCTCAAATTTGGCAAAGTTCCCCCACATATAGAACGCTCCCAGACCGATCAGCAGCAAGATACACAACAGCTCCGTAAGAGTGAATTTCATGACCCGCCTCCTTATTGTCATGGGGGTGGAAACCTTTCTTGTTTTATCATAATATATTATTTATGTCAACCACAAAAACTTATCTGTACAAAAACTTATCCCAAAAACTTATCCCCTTGACTGCCGCAGTATTTTCCCCTATAATACCTACAGAAACTGAATATACCGCCTCCGGGCGGTTTTAAAATCCAGCACCTTCCTGTCGGGGTAGTACACACTGCAGGCATACTCTCTCAGCCATTCACCCCCACAGCAAGCTGATGGGGTATTCTGGAAGGTGCTGGATTTATTTTAAACACTATGGCCAACAAAATCGTGGAATATTTCAAAGAATCCAAGGTGGAACTCAAAAAAGTCACTTGGCCGACCAAAAAAGAAACGACCAAACACACCGCGCTGGTGATCGGCATCAGCCTGGTGTTGGCCGCCTTTTTGGGTCTCCTAGACTATATCTTTTCCTTTGGCTTTGAATACCTCATCAACCGCTAAGAGCTAAGGACTAAGGACTAAGGACTAAGGACTAAGGACTAGGGACTACTCCACTATGCCAAAACAAACACTACAGCTCGGCCGCCGCTGGTACGTCATTCACACCTACTCCGGCTATGAGGAAAAAGTGGTGGAAGACCTCAAGTCCAGAATTGTCTCCATGGGTATGGACGACAAAATTTTTAACGTGGTTATTCCGACTGAGCGAAAGATCAAAATCAAAAATGGTAAACGGAAAGTCATTGAGGAAAAAATCTTCCCCGGCTACATCATGGTGGAAATGACCGTCACTGATGATTCCTGGTACGTGGTGCGCAATACCCCCAACGTCACCGGCTTCACCAGCTCCGGCACGGTGCCGACGCCCATGTCCAAAAAAGAAGTGGAAGCTATCATGAAACGCAAGGGCGTGGAAGAGCCAACCTACACCATTGACCTCTCTATCGGCCAGCCCATCCGCATCGTGGACGGCCCGTTCAAAAACTTTGAAGGAAAAATTTCCGAGATTGATGAAACCCGCGGCAAGATCAAGGCGCTCGTCTCTATGTTCGGCCGCGAGACACCGGTGGAGCTGGATTTCCTGCAAGTAAAAAAAATCTGAGTTACAAGTTGAAAGTTATAAAGTTAAAAGTACAAAACTTTCAACTTTATAACTTTCAACTTTCTAACTTTTAACTAACAACCGTGGGAGTCCGCCGCGGCGGACGCACGCACCACTTAACGAAACGTATATGGCTAAGAAAATCAAAACAATCGTCAAGCTGCAGATCCCGGGCGCGCAAGCCAACCCGGCGCCGCCGGTCGGCCCGGCGCTCGGCCAGCATGGCGTGAACATCAGTGAATTCTGCAGTAAATTTAATGAAGCCACCAAGCAAATGCCGGGTGACATTACTCCCTGTGAAATCACCATCTACGAGGATCGCACCTACACCTTTATTCTCAAAACTCCGCCGGCCGCTGAACTCTTAAAAAAAGCCGCGGGTGTAGCCAAAGGTTCAGGCAAACCGCTGCAAGAAAAAGTCGGCCAAGTCACCCGCGCTCAAGTGAGAGAGATCGCCGAGAAAAAAATGGTTGATCTCAACGCTCATGACATCAATGCCGCCATGCGCATTATTGAAGGCACGGCCCGACAGATGGGGATTATGGTGGAATAAAGTTTAAAATTATAAAGTTATAAAGTTGAAAGTTTTGTACTTTTAACTTTATAACTTTCAACTTTCTAACTGACAACTAACTAACCGTGGGAGTCCGCCGCGGCGGACGCACGCACCACTGAACGAAATACCTATGCCAAAACACGGCAAACGTTACAACGAACTAGCTACCAAAATTAACCGCAGCCAAGTCTACAGCCTGGCCGAAGCGCTGAATCTGATTATCAGCCATAAGACTGAAAAATTTGACGCCGGCGTGGAAATCCACCTGCGGCTCGGCATTGATACCAAAAAGAGCGACCAGCAAATCCGCTCCACCATTACCCTGCCGCACGGCACGGGCAAGAGCAAACGGGTGGCTGCCTTTGTGGAAGCTGATAAGGAAAAGGACGCGCGGGAAGCCGGCGCTGACCTGGTCGGCGGCGAAGACCTGATCAATGAAATCAAAAAAACCGAGAAAACTGATTTTGCAGTGGCGGTAGCCACTCCGGCCATGATGCCGAAGATCGCCGTCATCGCCAAAATCCTTGGCACTCGCGGCCTGATGCCGTCGCCGAAAAACGAAACTGTCGGCCCGAACGTCGCTAAAATAATTTCAGAATTAAAAAAAGGTAAAATCACCTTCAAGAGCGACAATACCGGCAACATCCATCAGCTGATCGGCAAAATCTCCTTTGGCCAAGACAAACTGCTGGATAATGCCGAAACCTTCCTAGAAGCGGTACGTAAAGCCAAACCCTCATCGTCTAAAGGCACCTACCTCAAACATGCCGTACTCTGCACCTCTATGGGCCCGAGTATCAAGCTGGCGGTTTAACTCCGGATTGAAAATTTAAAAAAGCTCGTGGGATATGCCCACGGGGTTTTTTAGTTAAAAAAGTTATAAAGTTGAAAGTTATAAAGTTATAAAGTTGCAAATTATAAAGGGAAAAATCAAGAGTTTAGATATTTTTTAATAATTATTCTTATACTGTGAGTATATGATTATTAAAAGATTTGAAGATATTATTGCCTGGCAAAAAGCTCAAATATTATCCTTACTCATATACACATCAATGAGAGATAATAAAGACTGGGGATTCCGTGATCAAATTCAAAGAGCTTCAGTCTCTATTATGAATAATATCGCTGAAGGGTTTGAACGCCGGACGAATAAAGAATTCATCGCCTTCCTCTATATCGCCAAAGGATCCTGTGGAGAAGTACGATCAATGCTCTATATTGGCCGAGAATTAAAATATATACCCAACGATCAATTCACACAGTACATTCAACTGGCGACTGAGATATCAAAACTCATCTCTGGATTTATAAAAACTTTATAACTTTCAACTTTATAACTTTCAACTATAATTCCTGCCAATCCATCCCCGCCAAAAACTTCTCTACCATCTCCCGGCTGTTCCCGGCGATGAAACTGCCGTTCAAGTCACTGCTCTCCGGCTGGCCAGCCAAATCGGTAATGATCGCACCGGCTTCCCGCATAATAATTTTCCCGGCCAAAAAATCATACTGCTCGCCCTTGTACTGCAGCGCCAATTCAATCTTGCCCGCCGCCAAAACCGCGTGCTCCAGCGTGGAACACCAGCCCGACAATACCCGCTGGAAACGGATCGCGGCCAGCCGATTATAAATAGTCTGTCGCATAGGAACAGCATCATACCCCATACCCACGGCAATCGTTGAACAGTTTATTTCCCGAGCCGCACTCACCCTGAGCGGCTGATTAGGCAAATCACCGACATAAGCACCCTGATTCCGAGCCGCCCAATAAATCTGACCGGATAATGGCACTTGAATAACCCCAACCTCCAACGTATTTTGTTTTAACAAAGCAATGCTAACAGCAAAATTTGGTATCCCACAAACAAAATTATTGGAACCATCCAACGGGTCAATGACAAATGTCCAATCCGAACCCTTATCAATCAGCCCGCGCTCTTCTGAGTCAATATTGTAGTCCGGGAACGCCGCTTCCAGAATTCTGATAATTTCCGCCTCGGACTCTAGATCCGCCTGGGTCACAAAATCCGCCGGACCGGTTTTAATGGTAGTTTTTAAAGCCTGACCGAAATACTGCCGGAGTACCTCCCCGCCGGCTTTCGCTGCTACTTTAATATTTTTTATATTAGCCGTACCCATAGTAATTACCTAGAGTTTAATATAAAATATCATACATGGCAATGGAGACCTAGAGTTCCTTGCCTGCGCGAAGCCCCGCAAAATGCGGGGCTCCGCTACGGCGAAGGCAAGCGAATGTACGAAATAAGACAGAAATGGAAAATGAAAGTTAACCAGGGTTTGAAAACCCTGATTAAAGACTCTGCTCATCCGTTAACCAGGGTTTTAAAACCCTGGTTAACGAAAACGTTGCTTTTAGACAATTCCCAATATCTAATTTCCAATTTCTAATATCTGCCTTTTTATTCTGCTGAATGTGGCTTATCCCTAATGATTATAGGTCAGTTTGGGCGTTATTAACCGACCTCTTGCCTTGCCACTCCTCCCTCTGGTAAAATACAGGAAATTGTTAACTCCTTAACCACGGCCATATGGACCAGTCAAACCAGCTCTCCTGGGAGGAACAAAATCAAAACCAAACTAATCAAACCAATGAACCGGCTCCGGCCCACGTCCGCCCCACCTGGGATCAATATTTCCTGAATATTGCCCGCGCCGCCGCCACCCGCGGTACCTGTGACCGCGGCCGTACCGGCTGCTGCGTCTCGCGCGACCGACATATTCTGGTCACCGGCTATGTCGGCTCGCCCAAAGGCTGCCTACACTGCGACGAAGTCGGTCATGAGATGCACACCGTCAACAACCCCGATGGCAGCACCAGCCAACACTGCATCCGCACCTCGCACGCCGAACAGAATGCCATGACCCAGGCGGCTAAACTCGGCGTGGCGCTGGATGGCGCCACCATCTACTGCCTAATGTTCCCCTGCTACACCTGCGCCAAAATGCTCATCAACTGCGGGATCAAACGGGTGGTGGTGGAAAAAGACTACCACGCCGCCGGCCGCTCCAAAGAAATTCTCAAATTGGCGGGTGTTGAATATGTCCTCTTGAATGATGAAATGGAACACTACGCTAATCAGTAACTAAAAAACAAACCCGCCTAGAAAAGAGATGGATTTGTTGGGGTATAAAATTGACATTTCTATTTAAACTATAGCACATGATTAAATATTATCAATAGTGCGTAGTGATGAAAATATAGCGTGGAGTTGAGGGGAATCGTCAGCTCGTCTTCATGAGCTAATCCACTCAAGCCCAAAGGGCTATGAACGGAACCCCCCCAGCAGAAAAGTTAAAAAAACTAAACTTTCAACTTTATAACTTTCTAACTTGCTACTATGGCCAATAAAATCATCCTCGGCTTTGTCGGCGAAATCTCCAGTGGCAAAGGCACCGCCTGCCAGTATCTCAAGGAGAAATACGGCGCGCCGTCATACCGGTTTTCCGGCATACTGCGCGATATCCTCGGCCGCTTGTACCTGCCGATCGTCCGCGATAATATGCAGCACATGTCGCAAACATTGCGTAAAAATTTTGGCCAAGACACGCTGGCGCGGGTGATTGCCGAAGACGTCAATAAAGATTCGGCCGAACTGATCGCCGTTGACGGCGTCCGCCGTGAACCGGACATCAAATACCTGCGACGGTTCGCCGGCTTCTCCCTCATTTACCTAACCGCTGATCAACCAATTCGCTACGAACGAATCATCAAACGCGGAGAAAACGTTGATGATACCAGTAAAACCTTTGAACAATTCCAGCAGGATGAACGAGCCGAAGCGGAAATCCACATCCTGGAAACCGGCCAGACTGCCAACTTCACGATTAACAACAACGGCACGATTGAACAGCTGCACCAGCAGATTGAGGACATTCTGAAAACTATTAAAGCAAAAAATAACTAAAGTTCAAAATCCAAAGTTCAAATCAATACCTAATGACAAAGTTCAAACAATGCGCTGATTTGGCATTTGAACTTAAAACTTTGAACTTGATTTGAACTTTGAACTTGGGATTTTGGACTTTGAACTTTCAACTTTATAACTTTTGAACTTTGAACTTATTTCCATGAAGGTCTTGATCAAAAAACTCATCCCCGATGTAAAACTCCCCTCCTACGCCCACCCGGGCGATGTCGGTCTAGATCTGTACTCACGAGAACAGTATACGCTGCGAGTCGGTGAACGTCGGATTTTTAATCTGGGTTTTGCCCTAGAGTTTAACAGTGGCTATGCCGCGATGGTCAAAGACAAGAGCAGCCTGCCCAAAAACGCGGGCCTGCACACCATGGGCGGGGTCTATGATGCCGGCTACCGCGGCGAGTATAATGTGCAGCTGATCAATCTGGGCAGCGAAGCCTACACTATTGAAACCGGCGACAAGATCGCCCAGCTCGTCATTTTCCCGGTGGCGCTGGCCGAGCTAACGGAGACGGCTGAATTGAGCGAAGCGCGGCGCGGCACTGGCCAATTCGGCTCCACGGGCAGGAAATAATTGCGTTGTTATGAAACAATACTTAGATTTGGTTAAAAAAACGCTCGACGAGGGTCAGATCAAACAAACCCGCCAGGGTACTGACGCCTACACCATTGCCGGTGGGATGTTTGAGCACGACATGGCCAATGGCTATCCCCTGCTGACAACCAAGAAGGTGCCACTCCGTCTCATCGCTTCAGAATTGGAATTTTTCATCAAGGGTATTACTGACAAGCAATGGCTACTGGACCACAATAACCACATCTGGGATGAGTGGGCTAACCCCAAAAAAGCGCCCTACGGGCATGACGAACCATCAAAAAAAAGAATGACGGAAGAGCGCGACCTCGGAGCGATCTATGGCTTTCAGTGGCGACACTTTAACGCGCCGTACCATAACTATGACACTAACTATACCGACCAAGGCTGCGATCAGCTGAAAAATATGGTGGAGATGTTAAAAACCAATCCCAATGATCGCCGGATGATCGTCTGCGCCTGGAATCCGCTGATGATGGATCAGATGGCGCTGCCACCCTGTCACTGGGCGTACCAGGTTACCGTCGTCAACGGCCGGCTCAACCTGCTCTGGAATCAGCGCTCAGTTGATATCATGCTCGGTCTGCCGTTTAACATCGCCAGCTACGCCCTCCTCCTGCACCTCTTGGCTAAAGAGAGTGGCTTTGCCGAAGGCCGGCTGATCGGCTTTTTAGCTGACATTCACCTTTTTGTAAATCATGTTGAAGGCGCTCATGAACAGCTGTCGCGCGATCCCAGCACCTACCCGCTGCCGAAGATTGAAACGAAAAACTTCACCAATATTTTTGACTGGCAGTACACCGATACCGAACTAGTCGGCTATGCCAGCTACCCCACCATTAAATTCCCCATCGCGATTTAAATCTCCCCCTGCCCGAGGGGGAGTCGCCTCCGTTGCTGAGGCCCGCCCCGCTACAGCGGGGCGGAGCCGAAGCTTACGGAGGCGGTGGGGGTGGGAGTAAAACGATTAATACTCAATAAAAGGTATTGAACCCCAGAGCAAGCTCTGGACTCGGGATTATATGGTAACCCCGCAGCAAGCTGACGGGGTATTACAAAGAATAAACGTGATAGGTGAAATAAAATTATGAAACTTACCCTAATGATGGCCATGAGCGCCGACGGCATTATCGCCCTGGACAGCGAGCACCTGACGGACTGGACCAGCAGCGCCGACAAGCAGTCATTCACCGACGAGACCAAGAAAGCCGGCGTGGTTATTTTTGGCCGCTCAACGTATGCCACGATTAACCGTCCACTGCCCGGACGGCTTAATTTTATTTTAACCTCTGAACCGGAAAAATTCGCTAGTCAGACGCAGCCGGGAGTGTTGGAATTTTTTAAAGGCAGCCCGGAGCAAACCATTCACGCCCTGGAAGCCAAAGGGTTCCCTGCAGCGATTCTCGGCGGCGGCGCTAAAACCAACGCGCAATTCTTGGCCGCCGGCTTGGTGGATGAACTGCTCCTGACGATTGAGCCAAAAATTTTCGGCCAAGGCATTAGATTCACTGAAGGGCAAAACCTTGATATGACCCTGCGACTGCTGGATATCCAAAAACTGACCGAGGATGCTATTCAATTGAGATACCAGGTTCTCAAACCTTAACTTCCCTGGCCGCGCCGAAGTCCCAACGTGAAGGCGGGGCTCCTACCCCCTCCTCACTACTCACTAACCACCTATGCCCGGAAAATTTATCGTCATTTATGGTATTAATAACCTCGGCAAAAGCACGCAGGCAAAATTGCTGACTGAAAAATTAACCTCGCTTGGCCGTACCGCGGAATATGTCAAATACCCGATCTATGAATTGGCTCCGGCCGGCCCGCTGATTAACTCGTACCTTCGTCAAGGCAACCCCCAGAATTTTTCTCCCCGAGAACTGCAACTCCTCCACTACATTGACCGTATATCATTTGAGCCACAGCTCGGTGGCTTGCTCCAAGCCGGACATGATGTCGTAGCCGAGGACTATTTCGGTACGGCGCTAGCCTGGGGCGCCGGCGCGGGAATAGATCTGGACCTGCTGGAACATTTTTATTCATTCATCCGACCCGAGGATATTGCCATTCTCCTGGATGGCCAGCGATTTACCGAAGCCATTGAACAGAGCCATGCCCACGAAACCAATGAGGCACTGATCCAAAAAGTCAGGCAGATCCATCTTGATTTGGCAAAAAAACACGGCTGGCACATTATTCATGCCAACCAACCGCCAGAGCGAGTGGCTGACGATATCTGGAAAATCGTGGAACCGTTGTTAAAAAAATAGTTGCTGAAAAAAGTGAAAACGCCCCGATGCTGACATCGGGGCGTCTTGAATGTTGCTCATGCCCGCTAGGGTATGGTGGTGAACCTGGCGATCGCGAACCCGTCAGCGTTCTCGGGCGTAAACCCTTTTTCCTCCAGGTAGTAGGTCTCGCCGAAACGCAAACCGTCAAGCCCGTTCATCAGTTCGTCGTAGGCTTGACGGTACACTTTGACCGTCGGTCCTTCACGGCCCTCCGCCGCTTCCGCGTCCTTCAGCCAACTCCCCAAGTTGTTCCGGAAAGAGTCCGGATCAATGACCAACACGACCTTCCGATCGTTGAAATCATGGAGCACAAAGGCCGCGGTAACCTTCGCGAACTGTCCGGTAAAAATACCCGGGAAGTCCAAGGCATTCTCCACGACGAGGAAATTCTCCCCATCCGTGTCAACGCACCTGAACGCCGAAGTGAAGCCCTGCTTCTGGTACTCCGGAACCCCACGAGCCGGATCCGGTTCCGCCAACTGCGCGGTGACGGCACCCTTATTCGTGCCAGTCAGTGTTTCGCTCGCCTCTGCCTCGGCGACCTGCCCGGGCGAACCGTAGAAGGCTTCGGCAAGCACCTCGCTGGGAGTATACCCCAGACGGTAGAACGTCCAAAACACCGCCACCACAATCACGATCACTAACAACGTGACATAACGCAGCTTCATGGTCTAGCCCTGTACCTTTCTACACGCTTCTGGGCGTGTGTTGTTACATAATGACCTACCAGAGGACATCAATATAACATACTGCTTTTTAAAAATTTGTCAACATTTTCACTTCTCTTTTTCCTCTTTTCCTGATAAAATACTATGACTACGAATGTATCAACCAAGCGTGCTCGACGGTCTCTCCCTCATGCGTTGGGGGAGGACAGGAGGGGTTGCCGGAGTCTTTTGTCTCTACCCAAAAGTTGCTCGACAGTCTCCTCCCCTTACAAGGTTCGCCGCAGGCGACCGAAGTAAGGGGAGGGACAGGGTGGGGTTTTCGCTCCCACCCCCTCTCGCCTCCGTAAGCTTCGGCTCCGCCCCCCGCACAATGCGGGGCGGGGCAGAGACCTCAGCAACGGAGGCGTCTCCCCCTTGGCAGGGGGAGTTACGGCGGGGTATTCTCCGTTCCTACTGATTAGCCCCGGATAAGCCGTGTCTTTAATTTCCAATATCTAATTTCCAATTTCTGTTTACTTATTTGTCATTCGTAGGAATTATTCGTAGTTACTATGAAATACCTCCCAACCATCGGCATGGAAATCCACCTGCACCTGAACACCAAGTCCAAGATGTTTTGTGGTTGCGCCAACACCGAGCTCGCGCCACCAAACACCAACATCTGCCCGATCTGTACCGCCCAGCCCGGCGCTCTGCCGGTGATCAACCGGCAAGCCGTGGAGTGGACCGCGCTCCTGGGCCTGGCTGTCAACGGAGCGATCCAGCCGGAATTCAGGTTTGAGCGCAAAAACTATTTTTATCCTGACTTACCCAAAGGCTACCAGATCACTTCCGCCAACCACCCGCCGATCGTCGGCGGCGATATTGCAGTCGGTGGACGGAAAATCCGCATTAATCATATTCACCTGGAAGAAGACACTGGCAGCCTCAAACATGACAGCCAGGGCCTGCCCGCGGCAGCGGGACGCGGCCAGGGCGTCACGCTCGTAGACCTCAACCGCTCCGGCGCGCCGCTCCTTGAGCTGGTCAGCGAGGCTGACATGACAAACGGCTGGGAAGCCAAAACCTTCTGCCAAGAGCTCCAGCTGATCGTGCGCACACTCGGTATCGCGGACGCTGATATGGAAAAAGGCCAGATGCGCTGCGAGGTCAATATTTCCCTGCGGCCGGACCAGCAAAAAGAGTTTGGCACCAAAGTGGAAATCAAAAACCTCAACTCCTTCCGCGTGGTGGAACGATCCATTGACTATGAAATCGAACGGCAGGGCCAGCTCCTGGACACAGGGGAAAAAGTAACTCAGGAAACCCGCGGCTGGGACGAGAAAAAACAGGCGACCGTCAGTCAGCGCACCAAAGAATCCAGTCACGACTACCGCTACTTCCCGGAGCCGGATCTCCCGCCCCTGACATGCGACCAGACTCACTACGAAAAACTCCAGGCCCAGCTGCCGGAGCTGCCGATCGCCAAACGCGCTCGCTTTGAAACCGAGTACGGATTCACTGCCGAAGACGCCCGGCTCCTGACCGCGGACGCTCCGCTCGCCAGCTTCACCGAAAACACCATCTCCGAGCTCCAGGCCTGGCTGGTCTCACTCGAAACCGTCGAGGGCAATCCGGAAGAAATTTGGGATAAAAATAAGAAAAAACTGATTAAACTCCTCGGCGGCTGGCTGACGAGCGAGCTATTCAAGCTCATCAACGAAGCCAACGCCAGTATGGCTGAGCTGAAAATCACTCCGGAAAACTTCGCCGAGTTTATTACCCTGGTCTACCAAAATAAGGTCAACTCCACCGCCGCCCAAAAAATCCTCCGCATGATGTTTGAGCGCGGCAGCGATCCGAGCGACATTATGAACCAAGAAGACTTGGCTCAACTGGACGACTCGGCGGAGATAGCCAAAATCATTACCCGCGTCATCGCGGAAAACCCCGATAACGTGGCCAAGTACCGGTCCGGCAAAACCAACGTCCTCCAGTTCTTCGTCGGCCAAGTGATGAAAGAAACCAAAGGCAAGGCCAACCCGGAAATGGTGCAAAAACTACTCATTAAAACATTAAAACACTAGAACATTAAAACACGCTGTTGTTTTAATGTTCTAGTGTTTTAATGTTTTAATGTTTTGTGTCAAAAACTCCCTAACCCTCTTTTCAACCGAACGGTAATCACCCAGCCACATAATTTCCTTATCCCGCCGCCACCAGGTCAGCTGTCGCTTGACGAAGTGTTTAATATCGCGCGACAAACCGGAGCGCATCGTCGGGTAATCAATCTTGTTTTGCAGCAGCCGCGCCAGCCACTGGTATTCTAAACCAAAACTCTCCAGCCGGCGCCAGCTGATGCCTTCCCGGTGCAGCCGCGCCACTTCTGCCGCCATCCCCTCGCGCTCGAGCCGTTGCGTCAGCCGTTCATCAATACGACGGTGGAGTTCTATTTTGGGAATACTTAAACCGATCTTCAAAAAATCCCACTGCGGCTTCTGCTGAGCCTCAATAATTGACTTCGGCCGGCCCGTCAAATAATAAATCTCCAACGCCCGCTGCACGTGCCGCCGATTGCGGTGATTGATCTTAGCAAACGTCTCTGGATCAAAACGCTGTAAGCGCGCCAGCAGCTGAGGTAACGATACACCGTCTAACCCCCGGCGGACTTTTTTGACTTTGGATTTTGAACTTTTGATTTTATGTAATTGGTACCCCTCGGTCACGGCGCTGACGTACAGCCCGCTGCCGCCAACAATAATCGGCAGATGACCACGGGCTAAAATCTGACGAATAGCGCGGTACGCCTTCGCTTGGTAATCAGCCACGGTGAAATCCGTCCGCGGGCTGACTACATCAATCAGATGTACCTGAATTTTTTGGGATTTGGAACTTTGGATTTTGGATTTTTTCTTAGGCAGTGTCACCGTATATGCTAATAAATCTTTGCCCGTCCCCACATCCATCCCCCGATACACCTGCCGGCTATCCGCGGAAATAATTTCGCCATTAAAAACAACGGCCAGTTTGACGGCCGTCTTAGTTTTGCCGCTGGAGGTGGGACCCACAATGACCACCACGTGATGCCACAGAGGAAACTTGCCCATACCGTTACTTCATTTTCTTCACGTCACCGCGGTAGCGCCGGCTGGTGGTTAATTTCAAAACTTGGCCGGCCAATGTGGCACTGGTCTTGGCTAGCGTCCGCCGGTGTTTCTGCTCACGACGTTCGGCTTTTACTGTTTTTTTGATCATAGTATGTTGTTGTAAGGTTTAAAAATCAACCCCTGTGGATAACTCTAAAAAATAACTACGCTTTGTTCAAAAGGAATAACTGTCTGTGTTTTTCCGTGCCCCCGTAGAGGCCGAAGGCCTTTTACGGGGATCTGTGTTTCCGCGCAGCGGAACCGTGTACGTTTTGAATGAATCAAACACACCAACTGCCTATTGCACCAAATCAGGCTGGCCAAAAAGCTGCACCATCTCATCAATCGCCTGCGCTGCGTTCTGTGGCTTGATCTCCAGCGGCGAGACGGGCAGCCCTGATGCCGGCTGCAGCCAGGCAGAGACTGCCTGCGCTACCGGTGGCGAGGGCGAGAGCCGCATAAAATCGTTCAAAAGATTGGTCTTGGTGATGACGTCAGCCTGCTGCAAACTGACGATTAACTGCTGCTCTGCCGACTGCCGCGCCTGCTCTACCGCATCGCGACTCTCGACCAAGGCCCGCTCAACCAGCTGGCTAAGTGTTTCCAAAGTATAAAGCTGGCGCGCCGTACTGACACCGTTGACAGCACGATCGACACTCTGCTGCAGTGCCACTGCCGTCTGCCACCAGCCGAGTGTCATACTGACACCACCTAGTGATTCTTCCATCGCGGACTGCAGCAGATCCTTAACCTCCTGGTTAACATTCTCCTGCTGCTCCATCCGCTGCAAGAGGTACTGACGCTTCAATTCCCAGTCAGTATTACTGGACAGGAGCGACTGAAATCGGACAATCTGCTCATTATCCTTGAGACGCTCCTGGAGCGCTGTGGCGCGAGATTGCCACTGCTCCGCCTGTTTTTGGTAGGCGGCGACCGTCTTGGCCATCGCCTGTTGGCTCGCGGCATCTACCGGCGCGTCAAATAACGCTTGCACCTCCATCAACCGTTCATTCATCTGGTGAAGGCGAAGATCTTCACGCTTGACGGCGTCAAACGTCAGCCCCAGCCGCAGCGACCGCCACCAGTCTTTGATTGGGTAGAATGTATCGGTCGGCAAAACTTTAGGCGTTGAAACGTCAAGCTCAAGCGGCGTCACCCGAGTAGGGTCCTCTGCCACGGCCGGCCATACGGACGCCGCCAATGCTAACCACAAAACTGCCAGGATACTCATCACCAGTGTACGAACTGTCATAAAAATTTGATTATGAGATGGTTACCAAACTATAGCTGATTGGCTCGCGTCTTGATTTGCTGGAGCACGAGCACAATGAAGTCTTGGTGACTATATTCTATCACCCTATCCTGCCCGCGCACCCGGACGTGGAGCATATCGCTGTTCATTTCTTTGTCGCCGATGACGAGCATATAGGGCACGTGAGCTTTGGCCGCGTTACGAATTTTTTTACCGACGGTATCATTATGCACTGATAACTCCACCCGAATCCCCTCCGCCGTCAGCTGCTCCCCTAGCTGCTGACAGTATGTCACATGATCAGCGCCGACGGAAATAATCTGTACCTGCACGGGCGCGAGCCACACCGGGAATACCCCGACAGTATGCTCAAGGTAAACGGAGAGAAACCGTTCAATAGAGCCCATCAGGGCAAAGTGAATCATCACCGGGGTCTTGTCACTGCCGTCAGCGTCAGTGTATTTCAACCCAAAACGCTGCGGCTGGACGAAATCCAACTGCGGCGTCGCCACCTGCCACTGCCGGCCGATCGCGTCCGTGGCCATGAAATCAATCTTCGGGCCGTAAAACGCGGCTTCCCCGATAGCTTCATAGTAATCCAGCTGGTGTTCCTGGGCCACTTTGGCGATAATCGCCTGCGCCGTATCCCACAGCGCGGAAGAGCCGAGGTACTGTGCCGACTGCTCCGGATCGCGGTATGACAGACGGGCTTTCAGTTTCATACCGATTGTGCCATAAAATTCTTGAACAATGCTAATCAACATGCCATAGACCGCTTCAATCTGATCCGGCCGGCAGAAGACATGACTATCATCCTGGGTAATGGCGCGCACGCGCGATAACCCCAGCATCTCCCCCGCTTGCTCATCACGGTAAATGGTGGTGGTTTCCAGGTACTTGATCGGCAACTCGCGATAGCTGTGCATCCGCGCGGCATAAATCTGCTGGTGGTGCGGACAGTTCATTGGTTTCAGCACCAGCTCATCGCTCGTCTCCTGACTCTTGACCAACAACAGCTCTTCACCAAATTTATCCCAGTGACCTGAAATTTTGTAGAGCTCGGTTTTGGTCAGGTGCGGAATCCAGACTCTCTGGAAACCTTGCCGCAACCGCAGTTCCTGTGAATAAGCGTCCAGCACGTCGCGGATAATCGTACCATGGGGAGTAAACAGCGGCAGGCCCGAACCGACGAGGTCAGAAAAAACAAACAGACCCAGCTCGGCGCCCAGCTTCCGATGATCGCGCTTCTTGGCTTCCTCAAGCATAGCGAGGTACTGCGCCAGCTCATTCTTGGTCGGCCAGCAGGTGCCATAGATGCGCGTCAGCATTTTATTTTTTTCGTTGCCGCGCCAGTAGGCGCCGGCCACAGACAGCAATTTAAAATGTTTCATCTCTTTACTGGGATTGGCAGCGTGACCCATTTTGCAGAGATCTAAAAAGTCGCCCGGATCATTCGTCGTCAATTTTTTCCCTTCCCCGGCAAATTCAATGGCCAATTCAACCTTATACGGATTACGCTTAAACAATTTTTTGGCCTCATCCAGCGTCACCTCGTTAAAAGTAAACTGTTTCCAGGTTGGCAGGATCTCTCTCATTTTTGCTTCAATCTTGGGTAGATCAGCGTCCGAGAGCTTGACCTCGCCCATATCAAAATCCTGATAAAAGCCATACTCAATCGACGGCCCGATGGCATTGTGCGCGCCCGGGTACAATGTCAACACCGCTTTGGCGAGCAGGTGCGCGCAGGAATGGCGGAGACTGTTTAGGTATTCCTGATCAATACTCTGTGAATCTTTAGAGACCATACGACATTAAGTAATTACGAATTAACAATTACGAATTACGAATGAAAGTCGTGACTTAATTCGTAATTCGTAATTATTAATTTTACTTATCCGCCTCCGCTGCGCTGCGGGATTCTGGTTCCACCATATCCGCCTCCGCTGCGCTGCGGCGGATTAGTAAATCTTAGCATAATTTACTTCGTCCCTTTGGGACTCGTAAATTCTGAAGATTTACTAAAAAACCCCGTCCCCAGCCTGCTAAACCATTACATGATTTAACACACTTGGGACGAGGCTTGTACTAACCCCGCGGTTCCACCCAATTTCTCTCCGCCAAAACGGAGAACGCTTTTTAGGATAACGGCTTAGCCCTGACAGTTCAGGATGTCCTGATTATTGAGGACAAAACGTCTGGTAAACGTTTCAATCGCCTGCTCTACTCCATCAGTATATGACAACGTAGCCAGCCCGTCAAGTAGGGACAGGGCACTGCCCTGTCCATCATATAATATACCTTTACCCGCCTATACACGGACAGGGCAGTGCCCTATCCCTACTCCAGGGTAACATTGATATGGTCGGGCAGCTGCGGTACGGTCTTGATCCAAAAGGGGAAAAACTTAATTATCACCGACCCGACCGACGGCTGGCTGGCAAAGTAGCTCTCCACCTGCTGACGGCTCAAACCCTTAAGACGATCCTTGTCAAAAATATCGCTATTCAGCTTTATAATCGAGGCGCCGGTCAGCTGTACCCGAATGACCGCGGTTTTGGCCTTCACGTTCACGTCTTGAATGTCATACTGGAGGCTGGCCGGGTCAGTGGACAGCAGCTGCTTGTCAGCGGGCAGGCTGGAGCGCATGCGGTCTTCCGCCAGGCGAAGCAGCTTATCTTTATCAAACAGCACACCGCGCACCGTGGCTTTAACACTAACGGTAAAAGCGCTGACCGCGTCCCCCCGGCCGGCGCTGACGGTAATCTGCGGATCAACCACCGTGACCGCTTTGGCGACATTACCATCCAAACCAAGACTGACAAACGTCTGCAGTTCCAGCTGATCAATCACTGCTTGAGTCGCCCGATCAATATCCTCTGGCGTCAGCACGGTCACCGTCCGATCGCCTAATTGCAGGGGCGTGGCGCTCTCGGCGTAAATTTTGTCCTGCAGCTGCGGCCAGAGCCCGGGAATGGTAAAACGGGTACCGACCGGAATGGTCCGGTCTTTCAGCTGATTCGGATCATCGGCATAGACATCAACGTCCACGGTCCCGCCCACCGGCACATCTACCCGGTCGGTAATATGCAGGAGCACATTATCCGCTGACAGCAGCCTGGTGGTGGCCACCAACGGCTGGGGCCGGCGGTAGGTGTTGACGATCGTCACCCGCCCCACCACATCGCTGCTGACTGTCTGACTGCCGGTAGCGGTAAAATCTTTCTTACTCTCTGCCGTCTGATCAAAAAAAATGCCATTGACCTGATCAGGCACCAGGCCATCTTCCGCCTCTACCACCTTCAGGCTAAAGTCGGCAGTCAGTGTTTCCGGCTGGGGAATGACGGTAATGTCGGCTGAAACAAAAGAAAAGTACAATACTAAAACAATCAGTATGGTCGTAAGTATGACGAAACTGATGACCACCTTACGGTACAGCGCGATCGTCGGCACCGCCCGGTCAGGTTTCTTCGGATTTTTTGGCTGAACACTTTTCCTCCGAGGCATAGAAAAATTATCTTGCTCCTCTAGTATACACACTATTCCATTATCCGTCTAGGCGAACGCTGCCCCAGCCGACCAATTCTTCAATCCGCTCCTTCATCTCCGGACTGTAGGCCACGGTAAACGGCGTCTGCATCTTCTGCCACCGCCCTTGATTTTGAATCAACAGGTATATCCGATAATCGCCGGGGTAGGTTGAAAAAATAGTCTTCAGACGCTCCGCCAGCTGCTGGTCGGGCTTTTGAGAAAATTTAATCACCACCGTGCCGTCCAAGGCACGACTGCCCGACCGCTGCAGCGGCGCCGATGAGCCATTATCCCGGCCAAAACCATTACGTCCCATCAGCCGCACCGGACCGCTGTACTCACCGATCAGCTGCGGCAGCGTCTCGGCGCTCAAGACGGCCGCCCGATGAACGACGACTTTCACTTCACCGTCTTTGTCGGACAAACGGCCTTCCACGATCACCAGCCGATCCTCTTGCCACAGCTGCGCCATCGCCTGCATCACTTTGGGGAAGACGATCAATTCGGCGCTGCCGCTGATGTCTTCCAATCGGACAAACAGCATGGCCTCGCCACCGCGGGTAAACACTTTCTTCATCCGGGTAATCACCCCGGCGATGCGGACCGCTTCCGTGCCAGCGCGAAACTGCTCGGTCAGCTGATGACAACCAATGACATGATCCTGGAGTTCTTTGGCAAACTCTTTATACGGGTGATCGCTCAAATACAGACCCAAAAACTCTTTTTCCCAAACCAACCGTTCCTGCTTATCGGCAGCCGGCGCGCTCTCCAGCTGCAGGCTAAACTGCGGACCGGCCACTGACTCTGAAAACAGACTGACCTGCGCCGAATCCTGCTGTTGATTTATTTCTTTCACAAAATTGAGAATCCGGTCAATGTTGTGAATCACCTGGTTGCGCTCAATCAGGTTGTCCAGCGCGCCGGACTTGGCCAAACTCTCCAATGATTTCTTATTCAGGTCTTTTGAACGCACCCGGATCAACAAATCCTCAAAACTCTGGTACGGCCCCCGTTCACGCCGTTCATGAATAATCGCCCGAGAGACCCCCTCGCCGAAATTTTTGATAGCCAAGAGACCAAAGCGAATACGCGGACTGTCCGTCCCCAGGCTCTCCGCCACCGCCGTAAACGTAGAGAAGCTTTCATTCACGTCCGGCGGCAGCACTTTGATGCCCATTTGCTCGCACTCGCCCACCTCAATAACGATCCTGTCCATATTATCCTGGTCGGACGTCAAGAGCGAAGCCATGAATTCCACCGGGTAGTTGGCTTTGAAGTAGGCGGTCTGGTAGGCAATCAGGGCGTAGCAGGCGGCATGCGCTCGGTTAAAACCGTAACGCGCGAACGGCTCGATAAAGTCAAAAATTTTCTCCGCCGTCGTTTTGCTAAGACCGTTCTTGACGCAGCCGCTGACGAACTTCTCTTTCTGTTCTTTCAAGAGCGTGACAATTTTTTTGCCCACCGCTTTACGCAGCACGTCGGCTTCACCGAGGGTAAACCCCGCCAAATCGCGCGCTATCCGCAGCACTTGCTCCTGGTACACGGCCACGCCGTAGGTATTCTTAAGAATCGGCTCCAGCTTGGGGTGCAGGTACTCAATGGTCTTCTTGCCGTGTTTCCGGTCAATGAAATCGGGAATCAGCTCGATCGGGCCGGGTCGGTAGAGCGAAACCATGGCGATGATGTCTTCCAGCTCAGTCGGTTTGAGCTGTTTCAAGTAGCGCTTCATACCGCTTGATTCCAGCTGGAAAACGCCGGTGGTCTCGGCGCGCCGCAGCAGCCGAAAAGTTTTTTTGTCTTCCAGCGGCAGGTGATCGAGATCCACCTTGACGCCATGAATTTTTTCAATAATTTCAATAGTCTGCTCCAGAATGGTCAAATTTTTCAAACCGAGAAAATCCATTTTCAGGAGGCCCAGGTCTTCAATGGGGTGGAGCGAGTATTGGGAGATAATAGTTTCATCTCCCGAAGCAGCATACTGGATTGGTACATACTCGGTCAGCGGCTCGGGGGTAATCAAGACGCCGCAAGCATGCGTGGAGGTATGCCGACAAACGCCTTCAAGTTTTTTGGCCGTGTCAATCAGACGCTTGGCGTCCGGATCCTGCTCATACATCTCGCGCAGTTCCGGCTCTTTTTTGAGCGCTTGATCTAAGGTAGTAAAGATAGGAATTAATTTGGCGATTTTGTCACAGTAGGCGTAGGGCAAATTGAGCACCCGCCCGACATCGCGCACCGCCACCCGCGCCGCCATGGTGCCAAAGGTGACAATCTGCGCCACATGATCCTTGCCGTACTTGTCTTCCACATAGCGAATGACCTCATCGCGGCGGGTATCGGCGAAATCCAAGTCAATATCGGGCATGGTGATACGTTCGGGGTTGAGGAAACGTTCAAACAGCAGATCATACTTCATCGGATCAATATTGGTAATGTTGGTCAAATAGGCAATGATGGAGCCGGCGGCCGAACCGCGGCCCGGTCCGACCACGATGCCGTTATCTTTCGCCCAATTGACAAAATCAGCCACGATCAAAAAGTATGAAGCAAAACCGGTTTTCTTGATCACCCCGAGCTCATACTCCAGTCGCTCGGTCAGACCAGCCGGCGGAGTCTGCCCGTACCGGCGCGGAATGCCCTGTCGCACCAGCGCCTCCAAATATTCATCAGCAGTTTGGCCTTGGGGTACTATAAAATGGGGCAGCTTAATCTTGCCCAGCTCAATCTCCACGTTGCACTGCTTGGCAATCTTGACAGTATTCTCCAGCGCCTCCGGGTAATCGGCAAAAATTTGCCGCATTTCTTCCGGTGAGCGAAACGAGGCGTTAATCTCCAGCATATTCATCCGGTCCGGATCATCCTTCTTGTGCTTGGTCTGGAGGCACAGGAGCACGTCGTGCGCTTCCGCGTCTTCTCGGCGGAGATAGTGCACATCGTTGGAAGCCGTTAACGGCACATTTAACTTTTTTGACCATTCCAGGAGCGAGCGATTAACCATCTGCTGCTCCGGCAAATGCGGGTGGTCTTGGAGTTCCAGATAAAAATCATCGCCAAACAGACGGTGGTACCGCTCAATTGTTTCCTCTATTTTCTTTTTGTCGCCCGAGAGAATGGCCCGGGGGATCTCGCCGTTCAAGCAGGCCGAACAGGCGATCAGCCCCTCGTGGTACTGCTCCAGTACTTCCCAATCAATGCGCGGTTTGTAGTAAAAACCTTCCAGGTGCGCGATAGAGGTCAGCTTAATCAAATTTTTGTAGCCGGTGTTATTTTTGGCCAGCAAAATTAAATGGTAACGCACGTCGTCAACTTTAGAGCGTTTATTGAGCCGACCGTTGGGCGCCAGGTAGACCTCACAGCCGATAATCGGCTTAATCCCCGCCGCCTGGCACTTTTGGTAAAATTCAATCGCGCCGTACATCACCCCGTGGTCCGTCAGCGCCAAAGCCGGCATGCCATACTCTTTGGCTGCTCTGACCAGCTGATCCACTTTGGATAGACCGTCCAGGAGGCTATAGTGCGAGTGGGTGTGGAGGTGGACGAAATTCATAAAAAAGATTCAAGATTTAAGATTCAAGATTTAAGAATCCCTCATTCCCTCTTAAATCTTAAATCCTAATTCTTAAATCTCGTATATTGAGGTACCTTGGTAAAAGCTACTTTTTCTTTTTGGTTTTAGCGGCGACACCTTCGGCCCGCCGGTTAATCAAAAATTTGACCAGCTGCCCGACCCCCGCCGCGACGAGTCCGAGGTGCGAAGACGTCTTTTCAATTTTATTTTTGGCAAAGTCAATCAGCGCGTCCACTTTTTCCAATTTCTCCTTGATGGAACGGGTCAGATCATAGGCTTGCTTGAGGAGCATAGCCACGTAATAGAGCATCCAGCAAAAAAATACCGTCAGCCACAGCACGCAAAAGGCGATCACGACGTAGAGCAGGTCTTTGGAGGTCTCAAGCATACATTATTTGATATTTGTTATTTGGGAGCTGGGAGCTGGGAGTTGAGAGCTATCTCTCAACTATCAACTATCTTACTTCCGCGGCAAACTTTTTCTGTAATGCGGCGGTAACTTTTTGCTGCAGCGCGTCTACTTCCGCTGACTCAAGCGTCCGCTCGCTTGACCAGTACTTGAGGTGAAAAGCCAGGCTCCGCTGACCCGCTTCTATTTTACCACCCTCATAGACATCAAACAAATCAACGGACGTTAAGAGCGTTCCACCGGCCTTTTTAACCTCTTTTTTAATGTCTTCCCAAGGGTACTGTTGATCCAGGACAATCGCCACATCGCGGAAAACCGACGGATACTTGGATACACCCGCATACACTGACTCCTGACGCGGCAAGGCCGCGAGGAGCGTGAAATCTAATTCAAACAGCGCCGCGGCTTGGTGAATCCCCAGCATTGACGCCGTGGAAGCGTTCACTTCTCCCAGCTGACCAATCGCCGAACCTGCCACCACCACTTTTACTGTCCGCGCGGCTTCCATAAAACCGGGGACGTTATCCAGAGTATCAAAATAGTAATCATACCCCAGCGCGTCCAGGAGGCTGCTGACCAAACCTTTCACAGTAGAGAACGGCTGATCATCAGCCGGGTCCAGGACGACACCACCGAGGAGCCGGTGCTGCCACGGCAGCCGGTCATCACTGCCGCTCCGGCGCGAGTAGCCGGCCGGATCAGACCGGTTAATAAACGCCCGGCCGATTTCAAACAGGCGCACGGCCGCATAAAACCGTGAATTATCCGCGACGTTACGCAACAGCCCGGGGCTAAGCGCCGGACGCAGCACGCTCTGCTCAACGGATAAATAATTCTTCAGGCGAATAATCAGCTCCGGCTTAAACGTTGGACCGAGCAGAGTCTCCAAAAATACCGGGTCAACCAGTGAGTAGTTGGAAGCTTCAGTCAAACCATACCCGACCAGAATATTCTTGACTCGCCGCTCCAGCTGCCGCTCCAGGTTCACCGACGGCGCGCACAGCTCCACCATCGGCATGGACGGCTTGATGCGGTCATACCCATACATCCGCGCCACCTCTTCGACAATATCCTCTGGCAGACTAACGTCGCCGGTCGCCCGCCAGTACGGCACGCTCACCAGCAACGTATCTTTTTTATCTTTGACGGCGAAACCCAAACGCTCGAGGATATCAACGACTCCTTTTTTCTCTAATGGAACACCGACGCGGTGATCCAGCCAGTCCAAATTCAGCTCAATTTCTGGAGCAATAAATTTATAAAAATTCTCGTCTACCACTTTGCTCGCGACTTTCGCGCCGGGGCACAATTCCAAAATCATGGCTACGGCTTTACGCGCGGCCAGCTCGGCCTGGAGCGGACTAATTCCCTTTTCCCAGCGAGCCGAGCCTTCAGTCCGCAGTCCCAGCTTCATTGACGTTTTCCGAATATTCGTCGCCTCAAAATTCGCCGACTCGAGGAGAATCGTCGTGGTGTCAGCCTGGATTTCACTGTTCTCCCCGCCCATCACGCCGGCCAGGGCCACCGATTTTTTCCCATCCTTAATCAGGAGCATTTCCTCATTCAACGCTCGCTCCACCCCGTCCAGGGTGGTAAATTTCTCACCTTTTTTGGCGGTATCAACGACAATCGCGCCGAGCTCAATCTGCCGCCAGTCAAAGGCGTGCAGCGGATTGCCCAACTCCAGCATGACGAAGTTCGTCACGTCAACGATATTGTTAATCGAGCGCACGCCGCTGTTCTCCAATACCTGGCGCAGAGCGCGCGGCGAGGGTTCCACCCTGACCCCATCAATCACCACGCCGATATAGCGGCGGCACTTGGCTTTGTCTTTGATCTCCACTTTTAATTTTTTGCCTCGGCCGCCCTTCAGCTCCGGCACCGCGTAGTCAAGGAGCGGAACGTTGAGGACCGCCGCCAGCTCGCGCGCCAGACCATACACGCCCCACAAATCCGGCCGGTGTGTCATGGACTTGTTGTCAATTTCAATCACCGTGTCATCAAGCTCCAGCGCTTCAGCCAGCGACGTGCCAACCGGTAACTTCAATTCAGTCAAATCAAGAATCTCCGTCTCCGAGCTCTGGGCAAATAAATGCCGCAGGCTCAATTCTTCACTAGTGCAAATCATGCCATGACTCTCTTGCCCGCGAATTTTGACGGGTTTCAATTCAGTCAATGCCGCCTCACCGTGCCAGTGCACGCGCGCGCCGACTTTGGCCATGGCCACCAGCATGCTATCGCGCAGATTGGTGCCGCCACAGACCACGGTATACTGATCCCGGCCGGCGTCCACGCTCACCAGTTTCAGCTTGTCAGCGTTGGGGTGCTCGGTGATCGCCACAATTTTACCGACAACAACGTCCCGGAGCAATTCACCCTGTTCCGTGATCCCTTCCACCTCCACCGTGGCCGAAGTCAATTTCAAAGCCAGGTCTT
Source organism: Candidatus Falkowiibacteriota bacterium (assembly GCA_016218485.1). Classification (GTDB taxonomy): domain Bacteria; phylum Patescibacteriota; class Patescibacteriia; order JACRDY01; family JACRDY01; genus JACRDY01. The sequence continues at coordinate 200 of JACRDY010000059.1, read as the reverse complement.
GGCTGGAAAACCCTTTGGGCACGTCAACGAATTTTTTTAACCAATTCAATGAAACTAACATAATTAGGACTTACGCCTTTGCCTCAAAATAGGCAAAAAGCCGATTAGTTTTTTAAACGATGGATTTTATGAGATAATAATAGCATACAAGGTAAAAACAAAAATACAATTGAATATGCAAAAACAAAAATGTTCTTTAG